>CAZBBS010000016.1:0-40944 GCA_964490145.1 uncultured Enterobacteriaceae bacterium | reverse complement strand
TTGGTTACTTCTTTTTAAAAAGAAGTAACGCCCGCCCGGCAGGGCAAAACCTGCGTCGGCACGCGCATACCATCCATCAGAAGAACACACCCGAAAACACCCACTAAACCAATGGATTCAAATATTTATCTGAAATGCCAAACAAGAACTCCAAACAAAACTCCAGTATCATTGCACCATCAACAAACCCTAATAAAAACCAATGAAAGATAAATCCGATATTGGCCTCATTGGCCTCGCCGTCATGGGCGAAAACCTTTCCCTGAATTTTGCCGGCAAGGGTTTCACCGTCTCCGCCTGGGACCGGGAAGCAACTGTCAGAAGTCGTTTTCTGGAGGGTCGAGCCAGTGGCCTGCCTATCCGTTGTCCTGACACGCTGCAGGAGCTTGCCGACAGTCTGGAAACTCCCCGCAAGGTGATGATGATGGTACGTGCCGGTGAGGTGGTGGATCTCGTTATCGAACAACTGCTCCCCGTGCTGGAGTCCGGCGATATCATCATTGATGGTGGCAACAGTCTCTATACCGACACCAATCGCCGCGTTAAGGAACTGGCTGACAAAGGCATTCACTTTATCGGCGCCGGTGTATCCGGCGGTGAGGAAGGGGCGCTGAATGGCCCCGCCATCATGCCCGGCGGTGCCAGGGAAGCCTGGCCCACTGTTGCGCCCCTCTTGCAGGCCATAGCCGCGCAAGTAGATGGACAGCCCTGCTGCGAATGGATCGGTGATGCCGGTGCCGGTCATTTTGTGAAGATGGTGCACAACGGCATCGAATATGGTGACATGCAGCTGATCTGCGAATGTTATCAACTCATGCACGAACTGCTCGGCATGACCCATGAGGAGATGAGTGCCGTATTCCACCAGTGGAATGCAGGCCCGCTTGCAAGCTACCTGGTTGAAATTACCGCCGACATTCTCGTATACCGGGAAGATGGCGAACCCCTTGTTGAAAAAGTCCTCGATACCGCCGGTCAGAAAGGCACGGGCAAGTGGACTGCTGTCACAGCCCTGGATCTGGGCGTTCCTCTTACCCTGATCAACGAGGCCGTGTTTGCCCGTTGTCTGTCCTCTCAGAAAGAGCAGCGTATTGCAGCCTCGGAAAAACTGGCTATTCAGATCACCCCCTTTACAGGTGACACAGACACCACGATCAGAGCACTAGGGCAATCCCTGCTTGCATCCAAAATAGTATCCTATGCCCAGGGCTTTGCGCTGATGCGGGAAGCCGCCTCCGAATTTGGCTGGACGCTGGACTATGCGGCCATTGCCCGCCTCTGGCGTGGCGGCTGCATTATCCGTTCTGCCTTCCTCAATGACATCAGTCATGCGTTTACCGAACAACCGGACCTGGACAACCTGATGCTGGATGATGTCTTTGCCGACATCCTGCTGCAATCCCAGGCTGGCTGGCGGCAGCTTGTCGCCACGGCCATTGCCCATGGTCTGCCCTGCCCGGCGCTTGCCAGTGCCATCAATTACTTCGACGGCTATCGCAGTGCCCGGTTGCCCGCCAACCTGCTGCAGGCCCAGCGGGATTATTTTGGTGCTCATACCTACGAACGCACAGACAGACCACGTGGTGAACACTTTCATACCAACTGGACCGGTCATGGCGGGAACACGGCTTCCGGTACCTATAAAGCATGACCGTAAAGCCTGATAGAATGCCCGCTACCAGGATGGGTATACGTTATCAATAAAGACGCGAGGTCAGCATGATGAACATCAGACACGGATTAATGACAGGCCTGCTGGCCCTTTTCAGCATGGCTGCCAGCGCCCAACCCACCCCCATTTCCCGTGACTTGCCTGACGGCGTGGAAAAAATCAGTGACCTGGGCTATGCCGCCTATGGCGACCGCATTCTCCAGCTTGATCTGTACCGTCCGTCCGGGATTACCGACACACTGCCTGCCATCGTTGTAATCCGTGGCGGCGGCTGGGCTGCCGGTGACAAGGAGGGCTTTGGCCCTGTTGCAGCCGCTTTGGCCGCCAAAGGCTTTATTGCCGTCAGTATCGAATACCGGGATTCCAGTGAAGCGATATTCCCTGCCGCCGTGCATGATGCAAAAGCCGCCGTCCGCTGGCTGCGGGCAAAGGCCAGCGCCTACCAGGTTAATCCGGATGCCATTGGTGTCATCGGTGGCTCGGCAGGTGCCCATCTGGCCACCTATCTGGGGGTGACCGCTGACATGGCAGACCTGGAAGGAGATGGCGGCAATAACGAAGTTTCCAGTACCGTGCAGGCAGTGGTCGGACTGGCTACCCCCAGCTCACTGATTCCAGTGGGTGGTTGTAATGCACAAACCGACAACCCCGAAAGCGTGGTAGCCATGTTTCTCGGCGATGGCTGCAGTGCAAATGAAGGGTTGTGGGCCTATGCTTCCCCTGTCACTCAGGTTTCATCCCGGGCAGCGCCAGCACTGCTGATCCACAGTGAAGCCGATACCGTGGTGAATTTTTCCGACTCCCTGATGCTGGGTGTTGCCTATGGCCGCGCCAATGTGCCGCTGGACATCAAACTCATACCCGATGCGCCGCACCCGTTCTGGAATTTCAATGAGTGGTTCCAGGACAGTATCGATGCCGCCGCGATTTTCTTTCACCGGCAACTTGACTGACCACCCATGATACTCAGGCGTATCTCTCGACACCTGAAGGAGCAGAACTGGACCGCCATTGTTTTGGATTTCTTTATCGTTGTAATCGGGGTCTATGTGGGCATTCAGGCCGATAACTGGAATGAGTTGCGTAAGGAAACAGGCCTGGAAAAGGATTATTTGCAGCGCCTCAGCCAGGATATCCAGAACACCATCCGAAACAATGAAGACCAGATTGCCTTCATGCTCAGCCATGGCTACCGGGCCAGCGTGGTGCTGGACAGCCTGAAAAAATGCGAGATTGCTGAGAAAGACAGGATTGATTTTGTGAACGGTTTGTACCACCCGGGCAAGGTCTATCATGTCCCCATGGTGCGAACCACCATCGATGAACTGACCGCTACCGGCCGGATGTACACCATCAACCGGGAGGACATCAAATCCCAGCTGGAAACCACCATCGCCGAGTATGAAAGTACCGCGGGACTGGGTAAACAGATTTTCAACCGCCTTGCCCCACCAGTTGCCTACGTGGACAGTCAGGTAGTCTATCGTGTGGAGAAGCCGCAATTGGGTGGTGTAGAGTTGGGTTGGGACGATATCGAGATGAACTTTGAACGCTTGTGTGAAGACGAGCATTTTTACACGGCGGTAGGCACTGCCCGCAATTACACTTTTGATGTCATCGCACAGAACCAGCGCGTCCTTGCCGAAATCAAAAAACTGGGCAGCCTGCTTGATGAAGCCTTGAACCAGCAATTGGAAAACTCAGGAGAAATCAACCATGGGTGAAGACAGAAACGACAACGAAAAGAATGACATGAATGTCTGGCAGATCATTATAGGCGGTGGTTTGGTGTTGCTGCTGGTAGTCATTTCCGCTGTGTACTTCATGTTCCAGTCACCGCTGAGCTAGAACGACCGGGGACAGTGACTTTTTGATTCATAAAGTCACTGTCCGCCATCAAGCGCAGCAGCGACGATTAACCCCGTCCAACAAGCGGCATCTTCGTGGCCATGACAGTCATGTAAAGGACGTTGGCCTCCAGTGGCAGTGAATCCATATATACCACAGCCTCACCAACGTGCTTCACATCCATCACCGGCTCATCCTTCAATGAACCGTCAGCCTGTGGTGTGGCATTGGCCACCAGCGCCCCCATGTCGGTAGCGGCATTGCCGATATCAATCTGGCCACAGGCAATGTTGTATTTGCGCCCGTCCAGGGAAGTGGTCTTGGTCATGCCGGTAACCGCATGTTTGCTGGCGGTGTAGGCGATAGAACCGGGACGGGGACGATCAGCGGATATGGAGCCATTATTGATGATGCGGCCGCCCTGCGGATCCTGTTCCTTCATCATGCGGAAGGCCCCCTGCAGACACCAGAAAGCCCCCGTGAGGTTGGTGTTGATGACATTCAGCCAGTCATCTGCGGCAAGATCTTCCAGTGGTGCACCTTTGGTCACGCCGGCATTGTTGAAGAGCAGATCCAGGCGACCGAAATGGTTTTTGATTTCTGCATACAGATTGTCCACTGACGCTTTATCAGTCACATCCGTTGGTACACACAGTACGTCTTCATGGGGGGCTCCGGTCAACCCTGCCGTGATATTCAGGGAATCCAGTTTGCGGCCGGCCAGCACCAGGCGATAGCCCTTCTCCCCTAAAGCTATTGCCACGGCACGACCAATGCCGCTGCCGCCACCAGTAATCAATGCAATTTTCTGACTCATGCGATATCCCTCAATGCAGTTGGTGCTTTCTTGCCCGCCATCACGGCATCCAGATTGGCCAATACACAATCGGCCATGGCCTTGCGTGTTTCTTCGGTAGCACTGGCCACATGGGGCGTCAGTACCACCTTGTCAGATGCAATCAGTGCCTGGGGCACCTGCGGCTCCTTGGCAAACACATCCAGGCCGGCACCCGCGATGATACCGTTTTCCAGTGCAACAATTAACGCGTCTTCATCAACGACTGCACCGCGTGAAATATTCACCACCCAACCATGGCTACCAAGCGCCTCAAGGACCTCTGCATTCACCATCTTTGCTGTGCTGGCATTGGCAGCGCAGGCAATGACCAGCACATCCACGGCCTTAGCCAGTGACAACGCGTCTGCCTGGTAAATATAGGGCACATCCTTTGGTGCTCGACTGTTGTAATGCACCTCACCGAATGGGGCCAGGCGTGCGGCGATGGCGCTGCCAATGGCGCCCAGGCCAAGCACGCCAAAACGACGTCCCGTCACTTTGCGTGCCAGGGGCATCTCGCCCTTGAGCCATTGCCCTTCACGCACATAGGCATCCCCCGCCGGAATGCGGCGCAGCAGGGAGATGGTCAATCCAACGGCGAGATCGGCAACATCTTCACTGAGCAGACCAGGCGTGGTGCTGACATACACACCGCGGCTGGCAGCCAGATCCACATCCACCTTGTCAAATCCCACACCATTGGTGGCAATCACTTTCAGGTTAGGCAGTGCTGTTAACAGCTCCGTAGCACAACCGATATGACCGGCAGTGGCTGCGGCGTCAACAGACCCGGCATTTTCAGCCAGCCAGGCAGCCTGTTCATCGGCCGACATGGCATGCCAGGGAATCACCTCAAAGCGTTTTTTCAACTCACCTTCGAGGTAATTGGAAAAGGGAAATAACTGGAGTAGTACGGCCATGATGAATCCTTGATGAATGTATTCTGGTACTAGATGACGGCAGTGATTCCACCGTCAACATACAGGGTTTGCCCGTTCACAAAATTGGACGCATCGGATGCCAGGAACACGGCAGCCCCGTGCAGGTCTTCCAGGTTGCCCCAGCGACCGGCGGGTGTCCGATTGCACAGCCAGGCATCGAATTCGGGATTTTCCACCAGCGCCCTGTTCAGTGGGGTATCGAAGTAGCCAGGGCCGATGGCATTGATCTGCAGGCCCAATTTGGCCCAGTCGGCACACATGCCCTTGGTCAGGTTTTTCACGGCCCCCTTGGAGGCGGTATAGGGCGCAATGGTCGGACGGGCCAGTTCACACTGCACACTGCCGATATTGATGATCTTGCCCCTGCCCCGCGCAATCATGTGTCTGGCCACGGCCTTGCTGACATAGTAAATGCTGTCCAGGTTGGTGGACATCAGCTCACGCCAGTCCTTGTCATCAAATTCGTGCAGCGGGGCACGGCGCTGGATGCCGGCATTGTTGATCAGAATGTCGATGGGTGCGATTTCCGTTTCAATGGCATCGATGGCTTCATTAACCAGGTCAGGACTGGTGACATCGAATACCGCCAGATCACCATGAATACCTTCGGCCTTCAATTGCTCCACGGCCGCCAGCAAGGGCGCCTCACTGCGACCATTAAGAACGATGTTGGCGCCCGCCCGGCCCAGGGCTGTGGCCAGGGCGTAGCCGATCCCCCGGGATGATCCGGTGATCAGTGCGGTTTTGCCTTCAAGGCTGAAAAGGGACATAAAAACTCCTGATTCTGTGCAGCCAAGCAAACTAAAAGAAGCCTGCCAAAATCACAACCATTTCGAAGAGAAGAACAGAGAAAATCGTCACAATACAGGGTATTTTACGCTATTATCATTGGCTGCTGGGCCTCACCAGCAAAAATAAAAAAAACAGCGCATCCTGCCTTTCATAATAAAAACAAGGGGATAAACCACCATGTCGGCACCTGAAAATCATCAAGACCACTGGCCCTCGCCCAGCCGTGGCTGGCTACTTGCAGGCCTGCTGGCCCTGGCCTCGATCATGTCGCAGTTCGACCGCACAGTAATCAATCTGACGGTTGAACCCCTGAAGGCCCAATTTGACCTGAATGACACGCAGTTCGGCATGCTGCAAAGCGTCGCCTTCGGTATTTTCTACACCGTGGCCTGTTTCCCGGTCGGCCGACTGGTGGACCGTTTCGCCCGTAAATCCGTTTTGGCGATCTGCCTGTTTTTCTTCAGCCTGTTCTCCATGGGATCCGGCCTGACCCGCAACTACACCCAGTTGTTCCTGACCCGTATCGGAGTCGGCATTGGTGAGGCCAGTGTGACCCCCGCCGGTTTTTCCATGCTCTCGGATTCCTTCCCGCCGAAAAAGCTTGGCCAGCCGATGGGCTTCTTCATGATGAGCGCCCCGGTGGGCCAGGGGCTGGCCTACATCTGGGGCGGCCTGCTGCTGCAGTGGCTCAATGATTCCCCGGTTCTCACTTCTGGTGGACTGTTGTCCGGCCTGGAGCCCTGGCAGGCAGCTTTTATTATTATTGGTGCCCCGGGCCTGTTACTGGTGCCCTGCTTCCTGATGTTCAAAGAGCCCCAGCGCCGCGGAACCGGAAGCGATACCCAGATGAGCCTGGGTGATGTCGGCAAGGTTCTTGCCGAACGCAAGCAAGCCCTGATTCCCATGTTTATCGGATTCTCCATGGTCACTTTAGTGTCCTACACCCTGTTTGTATGGGTGCCGGCTTTCATGCAGCGTACCTATGACTGGAGCACCGCACAGGTAGGCCTGGGGTTTGGCCTGACGGTCCTCACCTTCGGTACGGCCGGTGCCTTCTTCGGTGGCTGGATGACGGATCGCCTGTCTGCCAAAGGGGTACTTGAAGCGCCCCTGAAAGTGGCAGCGTTTGGCTTTGTCGGTTGCGGCATCTTTGGCGTGCTGGCTACCCAGATGCCCAATGGCATACTGGCCATGCTGTTCCTGGTCCCGACCATATTCCTGAGCAATACGCCGTACGCCTGTGCCGGCACGTCGATCCAGCTGATCATCCCGAACCGGGCACGCGGGCAGGTCACTGCCATCTATATCACCATCCTGACCCTGATCGGCCTGGTGGTGGGCCCCACTGTTGTCGGCCTGATGACAGATTATGTCTTCCAGGATCCCAATCAGATCCGCTACTCGCTGGCGATCGTGGTCGGTATTCCAGCACCGGTTATGTTCCTGCTCCTGCGCAGTGCCTTCACGCCGTATGCCGGTCTCAGGCAAAATATGGAAATCGCCAGCAACCTGACCTGATTTATTCTCGGCGAATACCTTGAAGAATCATGATGATTTAACCAACCCTGTTGATTTGAACTGAATAAAAGGAAACACATCCCAATGGCCAAGAAATCCATTCGCCAAGTACTCGAAGAAGCCACCCAGACCGTCTTTGCTCCCTGTGTCTATGACTGCGCCTCGGCCCATGCCGTGCAAATGGTAGGCTTTCCAGCCATGATGCTCTCAGGCGGTGAAGTCTCCGTTGCCATGAACGGTGTGGTCGACTACGGCTTCACCAACCTGACCGATCTGGAATGGATTACCAGCCGTATCACCCAGACCACCGGCATTCCACTGGCTGCCGATATCGAGGACGGTTTTGGCGGTCCACTGGCTGTCTATCGTTCAGCCAAGCGCATGGCCATGGCAGGCGCCACCGCCCTGCAGCTGGAAGATGCCGGTGATATGGAAGATTCAACCACCCTGCTGCCCCGCGACCAGTACCTGGCCAAGGTAAAGGCAGCCCTGGAAGCCCTGAAGGGAACCGACTGCATACTGATCGCCCGCACCAATGCCGACCCCGCCACCGAACTGGACGAAGGCATTGCCCGCTGCAACGCTGCCCTGGAATTGGGAGCCCAGATGACCACCGTGGTCAAGCTCACCAACTATGCGGATGCCAAGTATGTATCCGAGCGCGTGCCCGGCTGGAAGATGTACCCGGACGTCGCTGTCAAAGCTGATGGTTCACCGGAAGTCACCGCCGAGGAAGCCTGGGAAATGGGCTTCAATTTCATGACTACCCATTACACCTTGAAGGCGGCCATGGACGGGATGCTGGAACATGGGCTGGAAAACTTCAAACGCCAGAGTGTGGAATACACCTGCAACAAGAAAGACGCCACCGGCATAATGGGCATGAGTGCTTCCCCGCTATTCGACCCCCATGCCTACATCGCCCTGGAGAACAAGTTCACCGGCAAGAACAAGGAATACACCATCGTCGGCCACCATGTGGACGATTACCCGGAAGGCTTCGTCAAAACCCCGATCGAGGATCGCCTGTAAATTTCAGTTTGTTCGACGAAAACCGGAAGCGATCACCGGCCGCTTCCGGTTTTTTATGCCTTCAAGATTGGAGTTTGAAGATACCTTTTTCATTTAGGTGATTATCAAGTGCCGGATTTTGATCCAGGACTTTAACTCCCCGTCAGCTTTTCATTTCATATTGACTTGATAATTGAAGCCATTTTCAACATCTGGCAGACGAAGTCTGCCCAATAAAGTCAGAAGCAGGCAGCGTAGCGAGCGAAGCCAGATCAAGGCGCTGAGGCGCGCAAGGAGGGAGTGTACACGCAGTACATGACCGACTGAGCACCTCAGCAACGAAGAGCTGGTGAGCGCAGTAGCTGCTGCAACCCTGAATTAACCCAACCATCAGCGAAAAAAAAGCCCTCCGTGTGGAGGGCTAAGGAAGTGCGCCCGAAGCCAAGGCGCGTGGGAACAAACCCATGATCGCGATCACTTAAAAACGCTTGCGCCGGTCAACCACCTCCGGCTCCTCATGAAAGTGTTTCCGGCAGTAATAACGTGCTTCTTCGATGTTCAGGTGCAGGGAGATCAGGCGCCGGTTTTCGTTGATCAGCCAGACAACATCTTTCGATAAAATTTCAACGATATATTTCATGACAATCACTCCGGGCAACATGCGATGCCCTGTCTGCCTGCCTGGCCAAGCCCACCGGTTTCAGCCAGGTTAAGCGTATTTACCCTGCTTTGGCCCTCCTTCTTTCAGCCCTTCTCTGGTATCCTATGCGCCTTTTTTCGGGCTCTTAAGCCCTGTACGACGCGCTTACAGGTATAGACCACTTTTTGGTGATTTGATTAATTTCAAACAGCCGCCTGTTAAGCTGGCATTCAGTCTAAAAACCAGGACGTGAAAGAAATACGATGACCATCACATTTTCAGACGACTACAACCCCTCAGCAGTAGAAGCAGAGGCCCAGATTTTCTGGAACACCAATGACAGTTTCCGGGTGGACATCGATCCGGCCAAGGAGAAGTTCTACTGCCTGTCCATGTTCCCCTATCCCAGCGGCAAGCTGCATATGGGTCACGTGCGCAACTACACCATCGGGGATGTGGTCAGCCGTTTCCAGCGTATGCGCGGCAAGAATGTCCTGCAGCCCATGGGCTGGGATGCCTTCGGCCTGCCCGCCGAGAATGCGGCGATGAAAAACAAGGTGGCCCCGGCCAAATGGACCTACAGCAATATCGATGACATGCGCACCCAGCTTCAGCAGCTTGGCTACGCCTATGACTGGAACCGCGAACTGGCCACCTGTCACGTGGACTACTACAAGTGGGAGCAGTGGTTCTTTGTCCGTCTGTTTGAAAAAGGTCTGGTGTACAAGAAGGAAGCCGAAGTGAACTGGGACCCGGTGGACCAGACGGTCCTGGCCAACGAACAGGTGATCGATGGCAAGGGCTGGCGTTCCGGCGCTCCCGTGGAACGCCGCAAAATTCCCCAGTGGTTCATCAAGATCACTGACTACGCCCAGGAATTGCTGGATGATCTGGATAAACTCGAGGGCTGGCCCGAGCGTGTACGCGTGATGCAGCAGAACTGGATCGGCCGCAGCGAAGGCCTGGAGTTTGAATTCCGGGTGAAGGATTCTGACGACGTGATGCAGGTCTACACTACCCGCCCCGACACCATCATGGGCGTGACCTATTGCGCCGTAGCCCCTGAGCACCCCCTGGCCCAGAAAGCGGCAGAGCACAATGCCGACATAGCCAAAGCCATCAAGGCCCTGGAAGTCGGTGGTGTCTCCGAAGCCGACATGGCCACCATTGAAAAAGCCGGCTGCGACACAGGTTTCAAGGCCATTCACCCCATCACCGGTGCGGAAGTGCCGATATGGGTGGGCAACTTCGTGTTGATGAGTTATGGCTCCGGAGCCGTGATGTCGGTGCCCGGTCACGACCAGCGTGATTATGAATTCGCCAAAAAATACGGCCTGCCCATCAAGCAGGTGATCAAACCGGCAGATGAGCACACAGCCTGTGATCTGGACAAGGCCGCCTTCACCGACAAGGGTGTCTGTATCAACTCCGGCGACCTGGATGGAAAAATATTCCAGGAGGCCTTCGATCACATTGCCGCTGATTTTGAGGCCCGCGGTATCGGCCGCAAAACCATCAATTTCCGTCTGCGTGACTGGGGTGTCAGCCGCCAGCGCTACTGGGGCACACCCATCCCCATGATCAATTGCAGCACCTGCGGCAGTGTGCCGGTACCGGAAAGCGACCTGCCGGTACTGCTGCCCGAAGATGTGGAATTTGACGGTTCAGGATCACCCATCAAGAAAATGCCCGAATTCTATGAAACCAGCTGTCCCAAATGCGGTGGCAAAGCCGAACGTGAGACCGATACATTTGACACCTTCATGGAAAGCTCGTGGTACTACGCCCGTTTTGCCTCTCCCCGTGAGGACGGCGCGATGCTCAATCGCGAAGCCATGGATTACTGGCTTGATGTGGACCAGTACATTGGCGGTATTGAGCACGCCATTCTGCATCTGCTGTATGCCCGCTTCTTCCACAAACTGTTGCGGGACGAAGGCCTGGTCTCCACTGACGAGCCCTTCAGGCGCCTGCTCACCCAGGGCATGGTACTCAAGGACGGTCACAAGATGTCCAAGTCCCTGGGCAACACGGTTGACCCGGAAGGCCTGATCGACAAATACGGTGCTGACACCGTACGCATGTACGTCATGTTCACCTCACCCCCCGACCAGAGCCTGGAATGGTCAGACTCCGGTGTGGAAGGTGCCTATCGCTTCCTCAAGCGCCTGTGGAAACTGGTGGGGGAATACAAGGCGCTGGATATCAATGATCCTACAGTGGCTGAACTGTTCAACAATGTGGACACCTTCACTGATGAGCATAAAGCCATTCGTTTGAAGACCCACAGCACCATCAAGAAAGTGACAGATGATTATGACCGCCGCCAGATCTTCAATACAGCCATTGCGGCAGTAATGGAGCTGTACAATGAAGTGAGCAGCTTTGCAGGCAAACACGATATCCGGGACGGCGCCCAGAACCAGGCCGTTTTCCAGGAGGCCGTGGAAGCCATTGTCCTGCTGCTTGCCCCCATCGTGCCGCACATGTGCCATGTGCTGTGGGGACACCTGGGACATGATGAAGGCATCATTGATGCCCGCTGGCCGGAATTTGACGAGAGCGCCATGGTGCAGGAATCCATCCAGATCGTGGTGCAGGTCAACGGCAAACTGCGCGCCAAACTGGATGTCCCTGCAGAAATCAGCAAGGCCGACATGGAAGCTGCCGCCCTGGCTGACGACAACGTCCAGAAACATACCGACGGCCTGACCGTGCGCAAGGTGATTGTGGTACCGGGTAAGCTGGTGAATATTGTCGCGAACTAGCGTTCGCTCCGGAGGCAGGAGGCAGGGGCGTTGTTGAATTTTCTGGAAAGAGGATCGAGTATATTTCTCTGCCTTTGGTTAATAGTGAAAAAATGACCATAAATAACCAGTTTACCTGGACACCCCCTGCCTCCTGTCTCCTGTCTCATGCCTCCCATAACCGGATATAATCAGTGCCATGAAATCTAAATCACTACGAATAATCCTGATCTTTACCACCACGCTGCTTTCTGCCTGCGGCTTCACCCTTCGCGGTGCTGCCGACCTGGCACCGGAACTGCAGTCCCTGGCACTGATCAGCACTGACGGCAACAGCGATATTTACCGTGAGCTGAGCCGCTCACTTGAGGCCAGCAACGTCACGCTGCTGGAGCGCAGCGCAAGTGATGCCTATCAGCTGGTGGTCGGTAATGAACAAAGCAGCGAACGGGTATTATCGGTGAACTCCAATGCCCGGGCAGGTGAATACGAACTCAGTGTCAGTGTACCGGTTCAGTTGCGCAAGGGCAGCGCCAGTATCTTTGGCCCGGAAACCCTGACCATCGAAAAAGTCTACCTGGCTGACCCGAACAGTGCAGTAGCCAAGGCTGAAGAACGGGAACTGATGGAAGAAGAAATGCGCCGCGAACTGGTCAACCAGATTCTGCGTCGGCTTCAGAATCTGTCACTCTGACCCCAAGTCTTTGTGTGACCCATTTTCAGAGACTCAGGTTCTAGACAGTCAGACTGACAACACGCTCGACAGTTTCCAACCGGATGTCCAGGGCTGTCTGATTGGCATACATCAGCTGATATGTCTCTGCATCACCCAGATAGCATTCATACAGGGAGTTCCCTATGAGTCTATCGCGTCGGACGTTCATCCCGCACCTTGAGTTTGTCTGACTATCTCCGGATTATAAGCATAGTTTTAAATGGATATTGTTCAGGATATTCCCCCAGTGACCCCAGGGTCGCCATATCCCGGATAAGATCCCATGTTGTCAGCGTGGATATTTAACACCATGCACGGATGGCAGACATCCCTTTGCTTAAAACCAGTCTGTGCCCCGTATTTCCATGGGTTTAAAGCCGAAATTTTCCTGTTACACTGCGACTCTGCAAAGAGTGCTTCGGGAGTTCTGTCATGCCCATTCCACCAAAAGACCGGCCGTTGCATCAGCTCCGCGAGGATATCATTGAGCAGCTGGTCCTCAACTATGGTCATGAACAGCTGTCACGCGAAGCACTGGAACGGCGGTTGGACCAGGCCCATGAGGCCACAGATCATGACACCCTGCTGTCACTGGTCGCCGATCTGGACTCTTACGCTGATGAGGAATACGACGCCTTTCGTGATCATTTCCTGTATGTTCCCGAAGACCTGGCAGAAAAATCCGAAACCCTCTTCAATGTCCTCTCCGGCACTCACCGCAATCATGGGGAAGTGGTACCTGAAACCCTGCGCCTGATCAATATCATGGGTGGCTGCGAACTGGACTACAGCCTCGCACGGTTCTCTGCCCCCGTTACTCATATCAAGACACTCAATATCATGGGCGGCGCCCAGATTTATGTTCCCGAGGGTGTGCGGGTTAAATCCCAGGTCATTCCCCTGCTGGGCGGCACAGAAATCAAGTGTGAGCCCGGCAATGATCCCAACGCTCCCCTGATCGTCATCAGCGGCCTCGCCCTGATGGGCGGGATGAGCATAGGGGTCAAACGTACCTTCAAGGAAAGAATGCAGAATTTTGCCGAAGAAATCCGGCAAATGTGGAACTGAGGTATTCCAACCAGGCGCCGTCAGGATGATTTTGCGCAAGGAAGATGGTCAAGAACAAAAACCAGGCCCGGGTCATCTCAGAATGTAAACCACTGTGAAGTTCATCACCCTGGTTGCAAATGACAAGATATAGCCTCCATAATCGGAACACATCTCATGGGGGGATACCGACATGCAACGACGCCAATTCATCAAAACCTCCGGCGGCTTACTTCTTGCCGGCAGCTCAATTGCCCGCACTGCGGTCGCACAGGATGCAGACCTGGCCATGCCAAACCCGGCCTGCCAGCCCACTGTCAGACTGACTGCAGGCCCTTATTACACCCTGGACAGCATGCGCCGATCGGACATCCGTGAGGACCGTCCCGGGGTGCCCTTGCGTCTCACCTTTACCGTGGTGGATGACTATGGCTGCTTTCCCATACCCGGCGCCATCGTCGACGTCTGGCATTCCGATGCCGGAGGACTCTATTCCGGCGTTGTGAACGGTTTCATCGACAACACCACCATGCTGCCCAGCGGCGAGCAACTGGATACCCGTGACCGTCCCTCCTTCCTGCGTGGCCATCAGGTCACTGACGACCAGGGAGAAGCGCATTTCACGACAATTTATCCCGGCTGGTATTCAGGACGCCTGCCTCATATCCATGTGCGTGCTCTCCTGCCGGGTGCGCAGCAGTGGAGCGCCTTTGTCACACAGTTGTTTACCCCGCCGGAAGTGGACAAGCTTGTGTATCAGGAGACGCCTTACCGTGAACGTGGCTTTTATCCCATGACTGTCGAGCGGGATCTGGTCCTGCGCGGTAATGAGCAAGCCCGCCAGCAGTTGACCATTGCCATGGACCGTACCGCCAATGGCATTCACGGACGGATGGTACTGGCCCTGTAATAACAATAAACAAAAGGAGAACGCCATGAAGATCACTACCTGGATTGCACTGACCTGTCTTGTCACACCCTTGGTACCGTTTACCTGCGTGCAGGCACAGACGGCTGCCCTGCCCGCGGATGTCAATGCACAGACCCTGACCCGCTTGCCCCAGCTGACCCGCGAGGATCTCAGCCCGGAAGGCCAGGCCGTCTATGATGAAATTGTGGGTGATGGCCCCGTTCCCACCACCGGACCGGTTTCTGTTTCCCTGTACAGCCCGAAACTCGCTGTGCTGTGGAACGAGCTGAACCAGTACCTGCGCAACGACAGCGTGGTCGGGCGCAAGTACTTTGAAATAGCCGCCACCATTGCCGCCGCCGAAATCGGCCAGCACTATGAGTATGCGTCCCATGAACCGGCCGCACTCCAGTTCGGCATTTCGCAGGCCGCCATCGAGACGATCCGCTACAACCGTGAACCGGTGGGGCTGCCTGCGGACGAGGACCTGATTATCAGGCTCTTTCGCCAGATCATGCGCGACCACCGGGTGGAACCGGCCCTGTTTGCCGATGCCGTAGCGATGTTTGGCCGCCAGGGTGTCGTGGAACTGATCACCATCATGGGGGACTACATCATGGTGGGCATGGTACTCACCGCCATCGACCAGCAGGTACCCGAAGGCCGGGTCAGCATGCTGCCGGCCACCAAATAGCCTTTTCCGACCTGATCATCACCATGGGTAAGATTGACTCCCTGTTCAGAACGTTCGTCCCCGGGCTGGCGCTGTGTTTTACGCTGCCACTCGGTGCTGCCACCCTGCCCGGGCACGAACCAATGACCGTGCTGATCATCGCTGACGAGGTAAACCCGCATCAGCTGAATGATGCCGACCTGACCCAGCCCCATGATCTGGCCCCGGCCCTGTCGGCCCCTGACAGTGGCCTGAACCTGACTGCCATCAGCACCGTGGACAGCCAGTGTGTGGATGCTGCGCTATTGGCGTTGTCATCAGACACGCCACCCGACGTGGTGCTCTATTTTGCCCATCGTGGCGCCAGGCACTGTGACGGTGATGATGCCCAGCCAGCGCTGACCGGCCTGATAGAACAGGGACTGGAAAAGGGCCTGGGCCTGGTGGTCCTGCATCACGGCCTGTACGTGGATTTCAGGAACAGGGGAGTCAAGGCGCCGCTGCTGCAGTTGATCGGCAGCGAGGCCGACAGCATTGAATGGAATACTGCCGATGGCCAGCGGGTGATCAACGTGAATCCCGGGCATTTCATTACCAGTCATGGCATTGATTATGCCGGGAATCACGAGTTCAGTGGAGCTGCAGGCGTTGCCTCAGGACGCTACCCGGCGTTTACCAGCAAACCGGATGAACGCTATGAACTGATTCGTGAGCATATCGTCCCCGGTGAGCAGCGCACGCCCCTGTTTGCCACCGATTCCGGGACCCCCCGCCTGCTGGGCTATGTCCTGCAGCGCCCTGGCTGGCAGGGCCGGGTAGTCACCTGGCAACCAGCTGAGTTCCAGCCCAATGCCCTGGACGACCGGACAGGCCCGAATTTCCAGATTCTCGTCAATGCCATCTATTTCAGCGCGGCGGACAACCATCCCCCTGCTCCCTGATCCACGCCTGTTCTTGACTTTGCTTTCCGTGCCGGGTGTAGCAGAATGAGCCCCTGCTTTCTGCTTTATCATCCCCGGGGGGAACCATGACTATTTTCAGCAAACTCTTTCGCACTCTCATGTATGGTGGCTTCCTCCTTGGCAGCGCTCACGTCCTGGCCCAGAACACGGTCACTGCCGGTGAACTCATCGTTGAACCCCCTACCCTGATCTCATTGGGCTTTGAATGGATGATCGAGGGTGATGATGACCGGGACGCCTCGGTCGCGCTCTCCTATCGCAAGGTTGGTGAACGCCGCTGGCAGGAAGGCCTGCCCCTGCTGCGCATCCATAACGAGCGTTCTGTCTTCGACCAGACCCTGGATTACACCGCGCCCAACATGTTTGCCGGCAGCATCTTCTATCTGGAGCCGGACACTGAATACGAGGCACGCTTCGAAATCTCCGATCCTGACGGTGTCATCGGCAGGGCCGAGCGCATTGTCACCGTGAAAACCCGCGCCGAACCGCAGGCCTTCTCCGGCGGCCGCGTACTGCACGTCTATCCCCTTGACCATACCGGCCCCGAAGAACAGCCGGCCTATCACGGCTTGCTGCAGGCCTACTATATGGCAGGACTGGGCGGCGACTGGAGCCGTGCCTCCAATCCCCGTGTCCGGGCAGGTGACACCATCCTGGTTCACGCCGGCACCTACAAGGAATTCAATCGCCGCAGCTACACCCATGAGATCGATTCGGGCTATACCACCTGCTGCGGGACCACCTGGGACGGCACCTATTACCTGACTGCCGACGGCACTGAGGAGATGCCCATCACCATCAAGGCGGCCGGTGACGGCGAAGTGATTTTCGACGGTGGCGGCAACCACAACCTGTTCAACATGATGGGGGGCAACTGGCACCTGTTTGAAGGCCTGACCTTCCGCAATACCAGTATCGTGTTCGAGGCCGGCATGAAAAACATCACCGGGGCCGAGGGCCTGATGGTGAAACACAGCCGCTTCGAGGATGTGGCGACCGCCATTCATTCCGACTGGTCGGGATCACGCAAATTCTATATCGCGGATAACGAGATGATTGGCCGCCGTCCTCCGGCATTGATGGGCTGGTACAACATCCCGCCGTGGAACGAAGTGGAAGGTTTCGAGGAAAAACGCCTGCTGGATTCCTACTATGCGGTTTCCATCTACGGTGCCGGCCATGTCATAGCCCACAACCGGGTGATCGGCTTTCACGATGCACTGGACCATGCCACCTACGGCATGCCCGATGGCTACCCGAACATTCCACGAGACCGCATGCCGGTATCCATCGACATCTACGGCAATGATGTCTCGAACCTGGATGACAACTGTTTTGAAGCCGATGGCTCCATGCACAACGTGCGGGTATTCGACAACCGCTGCTTCAACGTGGCCGTGGGCGGCATGAGTCCACAACCGGTGTTCGGCGGCCCCGTATACTTCATCCGCAACGTGGTCTACCACTCACCCTACGGTCCGGTGAAAATCCATGCCGATCCTGCCGGTGTGGTGTACTACCATAATACCTATATCGGTGAGGTCCGGCAGATCACCCCGGCCTCAAACCTGCATTTTCGCAACAACCTGATCTTTGGCCAGGAGCGTCAACCGGCAACACTGGCGATTCGCACCTACACCAATTATTCCTCCAGTGACTACAACGGCTTCTATGTAAATCCGAACACCGAAACCGCCTTCAGCTGGGCGTCTCCCCCCCGGGAAGTGGCTGCGGATTTTGAAAGTCCGCTGGTGGTACGCAACTTTGCCACTTTTGCCGATTACCAACAGGGCACCGGTCAGGACACCCACAGCAAGCTGCTGGATTACAGTATCTTCGTGAACGCACAGATGCCGGCCCTGGATGACCCGACCCGCCTGTACGACCCAGAAGAAGTGGACCTGCGCCTGAAACGCGGCTCGGGTGCCGTAGATGCCGGCGAAGTGCTGCCCAATATCAATGACGGCTTCAACGGGCGCGCTCCCGATCTGGGTGCCTACGAGTACGGCAAGGAAATTCCCCATTACGGCCCACGCCACTGATGTGAGCAGAACCATCCTGACCACCGAACGGCTTCGCCTCCGTGAAGCCGTTCTGGATGACGCGCCCTTCTTCCATACCCTGATCAATGAGCCGGGCTGGCAGCGGTGGATCAATCCCGTCGCCATGCCCGACCTGGCGGCTGCCCGCACCTATATCCAGGAGCGGGTACTGGCCATGTACGCGCAATACGGTATCGGCCTGTGGGTGATGGAATCAGGCGAAGATGCCACCCCGTTGGGGCTGTGTGGACTGCTAAGACGGGACTTCACCAAAGACATGGACCTGGGGTACGCCCTGCTGGAAGCCTTTCAGGGAAAGGGTTTTGTCGCTGAAGCCTCAAAAGGGGTTCTGGACTATGGTTTTCAGACCCTGGAGGCCGCCAGGATTGCCGCCTACACCAATCCGGAAAACATCCGCAGTATCCGGGTTCTGGAAAAACTCGGTTTCAGCTTCATGCACCTGATGCCCTGGCCGGGCAATGAAGAAAGCCGCTCAAGTGTGTTTGAATTATGGCGTGAAGATCAGGGACGGCAGGCCTGAAGCCAGCTGACCAGACGCTGAATCGCCGAGAGCACCGCTTCAGGCTGGGCTGCCGTGAAACACAGGCGCATGAACCCCCGCTCATCCTGATACAGGGTTTTACCACGCACAAGGGCAACCCCTGCCTGTTCCGCAATCGCGGTTTGCATGGCGCCTTCGGGATCATCCTCACCGGCAAACAGCGGCAGCCAGGCCCGTAAATCCAGCCAGAAGAAAGGCGCACCCTGGGCTTCCCGGTTGAACGGTATCTCATGCTGGTCCAGTTGCTGCGCCACAGCTTTGTGCAATTCCCGCAGGCGTTCATCAAACAGTGCAAGCAGCTGCCGGGCAGAATAACCCGCCACCCCTTCAATCATCAATCGACGGATCAGGCGGCTTTTCAATTTGTCGAATGGACTGAACCGGGCATAGCCGCTGCTGATGGTTCTGACCATTCTGGATGAACGTGTCAGCAGTACGCCCGCCATCCAGCCAGACAGGCCAAAGTCCTTGGCAAAGCCCCAAACAGCGTGCACACGTTCAGGATGTGACAGACTTTTGGGCAGGCTCATCACGGAAACGAAAGGCGTGCTGCCATGCAGGGTGTGGGCATAGATCTCATCGACAACAACATCCATCTCTGTCGCATCCAGCACCCAGTCCAGAATGGCTTCCAGATGCGAGCCTGTCTCAATAAGCCCGAGCGGGTTGTGGGGGTTGGTCAACAACAGCAATCCTGGCGGTTGGCCCTGCGCCTTCAACTTGTCATGCAAGGCTATCAAATCCTGGAGCTGCACCTGGGTTGGTGAATCATGAGGAATGGGCAAACGAATCAAGGGCACACCCACCCGCTTGTATACGCGATCAAAATTGTTCCAGTAGGGACTGGGAATGATCACACTTTGCCCGGCCAGCAGCCTGGTCATGCCATGAAAATACAGCGCCGCACTGGCACCCGGCGTACACACCACATGCTCGCCGGTAAGCCGGTACTCATCAGACAGATCACAGGTCTCATTCCAGAGTGCGGCAATGGCCCCGCGAATATCATCATCACCGATACTGTTGTGGGGATACTTCATGTCTTCTTCACACAGCACCAGGGGCGGCTGTGTCAGCAGGGTGGAAAGTTCAGCTGCCAGCAGTACATTCTCTGCCACATCCAGTTCCAGCACCCTATTGCTGCTCATACCGGCTGTCCATTTTCAATGCGCAGGATTTCACCCGCCGCAAGAGGACGCCAGTCCCCGTCACTGATAGGCAATGTCGCCACCATGGTGATGGTGGCACTACCACTGCATTGCAGGCCATCACAAACCGTGGAAAAGGCATCCAGCGCCAGTTCCTGCTGTAAAACATGCAAACCGGGATCAGTGGTAATGCCTTCTCCCGGGACGGTCCGGCGATGACCATGGGCAAACAGGGTGATGCCATCGGAATACAGAAAGTTCACCGCGCCGCGTAGACGCATTTCTTCGGCGAAGCTGGTGATGATGGCCGTGCGTACATCAAGATCAGGCACGCCTTCTTTCCAGTAAGGTTCAAGCCGCTGCAGGAGATCGAGAAAGATCAGTTCAGAATCGGTATCCCCCACTGGCTTCAGCCAGGCAGAGCGTGCCGGCTCCCCGGGTGGCACATGCCCATTGTGGGCAAACAAATGACAGCGCCCTCCCATTTTGCGCACCAAAGGCTGGGTATTAGCCAGTGTCTGCTGGCCAAGTGTGGCACGTCGTACATGGGAAACTACCAGTGGACTGGCCGGGCCATGAGAGGCAAAGAATCGAACACAGGGACTGTCTTCGGCGGTATGGGGCTCACGTACCAGGTGAAACTCACGGTCGGCCTGAAAGGCCACCCCCCAACCATCGGGATTGAAGGGAGCCCCCTGAAAGACAAAATGCTGCCAGTCAAACCCTACTCTGACCGGTGTGGAAGCCGACAGCGCAAACAACTGGCACATTGGCCGGGTTCCTGCCGTTAATCCATGCCATTGATAATGGCAACCTTACCTTCAGTGTTTGCTGTACGCAGGCCAATAACAGCCTGGTATTCCGGTGAGTTGTACCAGGCCTTGATGGCATCCTTGGACGGAAATTTCAGGATGACAGTGACCGGATAGGTATCACCTTCCAACGCTTCTGTGTCCATGTCGATGGCGACTACCTCGACACCGGCAGCGGCAAGGGTACCGGAAGCCGCTTCTGGATAAGGCGCATAGCCTTCCGGATTGGTGACACGATAATTGGCAACGAGGTAAGCAGACATAATGTTTCCTTATAACTATTCAGGTTAAAAAATGACTTTCAAGAATACACTGTCTGCCTGCCTAATTATACGATTGCACGCTTTATCACCAAGAGTCGAGGTAATCCCAACCGATCAGGGCTGCCCCAAAGCATCGAGATAAACAGCCAGCTGCTCGAACCCTCCACCCCAGCTCTTGCCAAGGTTTGCAATAGCTGCTGCGAAAGCTTCAGCCTCTTCAGCGGTTGGCTTGTACGGCAACCAGGTAAAGGTCATTCAGGTCTTGTCGCCCTCCCTTCTCTCGACACCAAAACTTACCGAAATCCTGCATCTTGCCCTTGCCAATAGACGTGACAGTTTGAACAATACCCCCATGGACTCCATTACCCAATTTGCCCTTGGCGCCTCCGTTGGTGAAGCCGTACTTGGCCGCAAGGCGGGCAATCGCGCGCCGCTGATTGGCGGGATCATTGCCACCCTGCCAGACCTGGACTCCTTCATACCCTGGAATGATGCCGTTGCCACCTTCACCTATCATCGCTCGGCTTCCCACTCGCTGCTGGTATTGACGGCTGTTACCCCCCTGTTTACCTGGCTGGTACTGAAGCTTCAGCCTCCCTTGCGGGCGTTTCGGCAACGCACTTTCTGGCTCATATTCCTTGCCTTTATTACCCACCCCCTGCTGGATGCCTTTACCGTGTACGGCACACAGCTGTTCTGGCCGATAACAGATTATCCGGTAAGCGGCTCCACAATTTTCATCGTGGATCCTGCCTATACCCTGTGGCTGCTGATAGGCTTTATGACGGCCATGGTGGCCAGCCGGGAAAAGGTGCTGGGTCACCGGATCAATACGGCCGGGCTGATACTGAGTTCCGTCTACCTGGGTTGGACAGTTGTCGCCAAGGTGATTGTGGACCAGAAGGCCGAAGCCGCGTTGTCAGCCCAGAACATCACTTTTGAACGCTTCATGACAACGCCCGCCCCATTCAACACGGCCGTGTGGCGCATTATAGGTCGGGATGACGATGGCTATTTTGATGGCTTCTATTCGTTTCTCCCTGATTCGGCACCAATCCGCTTCAACCACTATCCCAGTGATGACGGTTTGCTGGACACAATCTCCGAACACTGGCCGGTACAGCGCCTGCTCTGGTTCACACACGGCTTTTACCGTGTATCCCTGCAGGGCGGTGACATCCTGATTACTGACCTGCGCATGGGCCTGGAAGCCAACTACCGCTTCATTTTCAAAGTGGCAGAAACAAGCGTTCTGGGCACAGTGCCAGTTACAAGCACCCAATTGCCACAAGCTCCTTTCCTGGAAAATTGATCCATGATGAGGCATATTCTCCTTGATCCGATATGTTGGCTCTCGCTGTAAGCTGTTTCCATAGAAATCAGTAAAGTTTGGTGCAAGTCAGTCGCATTTAGTGGTGGCGGATTGACCAACACAGCAGCATGCCCCTAACGACCCTAATTATGGGCTAGCCATTCTGGGCCAATCTCTAAGATGCTTGGCTATAAAAGTGGTAATCAGCGCCCTGCTAGCCAAGGCAACACTCAGCGCAGGCAGGTCATCAATAATGCCGGCCATGTTTCGCCAAGAGAAGGGATATCTGCAACAACTTACAGTGCAACACAGGCCACATGGCGGCAAGTATCATCATCAAAGCGCTGAGCAGCAATCACCAACCACTCTGAGCTGCATAGCCGGCGTCAATGATATTACTCTGTTGCGGACGGCAAATTTGCACAATGCTTTTTTTCATCATCTGATGAACGCATAATGTCCACTGTCATTCACTAACGTCTCACAATATGTCCATGCCCAGCAAAAACCAGCTGCAACTGACCATTTATGTAAGCGCCTTGCTCCTTGCCATGGGTGTATTTCTACCCCTGACATCACTCCCCGTTGCCGGAGATGTCAGCTATTACCGCATTGCCAGGGTGGAATCCTGGCTCGTGGTGGTTTTTGCCCTGCTCGCTCCCGCACTGATCCTGGGTGGCAAAACCCGGTGGGCGGTGCTTGCTCCGGTGGGTGTGTGGGCAGCATTGCTATTTCCGACAATTCGGAGCACTTTTAAGTCCGCCAATGACACGGCTCTGAGCAGACTGGGGAACCAGGTGACTTCCGCCATGGTGGATTTTTCAGCGGACCTATTCCTGAATATTGCAGATTTTGAATGGGGGGGGCTTGTCTTTATCCTGGCCCTGTTCTTTTTCACCCTTAGCGGCATTATTTACCGTTTCAAACAATGAGGCGGAAGGCTGACTGCCAGTCAGAGCCCGAGCCGCAGGCAGTGTCCGCATGCTAATCATTCTTATTTACGTCATTGGCGCCCTCTGACTGCACTTCACGGATACCCACAGTGACTCGGGTTTCTACAGCCTGCTGCCCGGCATCAACCTGTTCTTTTTTATTTTTATACTCTGGCAGCTGATTTTCTATTTCAGCCTGAACAGTTTCGGCAATGATGACCGCTTGGGCATTTCCGACCTGCTCTGCCAGGTATGGAACCTTGACCAGCACATGCAGGAAAGTGGTATTTTGCCCGCTGTGTTCACACTGGCCATCATGCTGCTAAATACCGCCTCGCTCTTGACAGCGGTATTTTACTACCTGGCCATTTTTCTGGTTTTCGTGGCTATCGATAACAGCCTTATTCAAAGCTGAAGATATCTTCACCCTCTTCAACAGGGTCCATATCCTGTTCGTGAAATTGCCGCCAGTTCTGCGCCCAGGGTCGGCCGTACATATCCGGTACGATGTAATCTATAACGGTACCCGGTGCTACAGGTGTGGCCACACCATCCACATTGAAAATGGATTGGATGCACTCGATAAACTGATAGGGGTTGCCGTCACCCAGGCCACCCTGGCGCTCGAGATTGCGCACGATACGGATTGGCTCAACCAGTGCTTCCGGGTCATAGAATATGGCCTCATGGTTCAGCCCGTAAACATTGCCATCTGCATCACGGTTTGCCTGGTAGATTTCCACCGCCTGCAGCTTGCTGGAAAACTCCATGCCGCCATGCACTTTCCAGCCCTGGATATTGGAGGTCCAGGTGATCAACACATCGCCATCCCAGAAACCGATGGTTTCACCGTACCACTGGGGAACATCGGCGCCCAGCCTTGGCACTGTACCCGACATATCAAATTCTCGACCAATATGGACATGAGTAATAAAGTTATCCGCATCACCCGCCAATATCTGGACCAGTTCAGGGGTCACCAGCACCTGGTGAGGCTGGTTGGTGACACCGTGATAATGAAAACGACGCATGAATCCCTCAGGCCAGCAGAACATGGCAGGCCATTGTGCAGCATTGCTATTACCGTGGTGGTAGGCCTCCTGCACAAAGCGGGTCTGATATTCTTCGGTCATAAGTGATAACACCGTCGGAACCTGGGACCAGAACAACTCGGCCAGCCAGTTTTGCCCCCTGGGCCAGACATAACGCCCGTTCCACTCAGAGGGGACGCTTGAATAGGTGTGCTGAGTCGGCCCTCCCCGCAACCTAGTCTCTTCAAGCAGAGCCTCATAATGCTCCTGGGCCGATTCAAAACCGTAAGGACTCAACATGGCTTCACGAGGATAATCCCGCCCACAGTAGCCCCAGGCTGCTGTATCGGGCGGATCATCGCCAATCAGGCGCGTCGACCACTGGGCCTGGATGGCCTCGGAACTGTTGCAGCGAAAATAGCGTGGATCAGCCCACAGGGCCTGGTCAGCATAGAAATCCTTTGAGGTAAACAGATCTACGGGCAGAGGTTCGACACCCTCTGGCGCATCACCATTGATGGCTGAAGCATTCACACCACCCCGGCCTGCACCATCGAGCCCCACCTCACCACTGCGAAACGGGCCAACCATCCAGTATTGCTCGGGATAGCCGGGGATTTCTGCCGGGGGATAGTTTTCCAGATTTTCGGGAGCGGTCCGCAACGGGCCCGGTATGGCAACTGACAAAGATGCACCCCGGCCAATGCTGACAAAGCCCATCTCCACTGTGCGCTGGGATAGACATTGACAGCTTAATACTGACAACAGAACCGCTACAGCTAGCCTGAAACTGGTATCTTTAACCATTGAATTCCCCATTAGTAAGACCTCCACCCTGACCCGCAAGGATAGCGGTAAACGCTCTTATTAGGATGCACTTTACCTTATCAGGCAAACAGGAAAAACTCCCCTGCCTGATCTGTGTTACCTAGGCGAAAACCTGGTGAATATGAATAACAAATATCTTCTAAAGACTAGGGAATTCGGCCGTCTATATTCACATCATGAAGTGTCGAGTGACCGACCTGACTGTTGATGTCAGTATAGGCATGCGACTACTACACACGGAAGAACAACTTGGTCTGGAGACCCCGCTCCGTAATGCCTATATTTCCATCTATCATTGCTAAAGAACCACTGGTCCAGAGAGTCATCTTTCATCAGGCACGATGATATAGTCGTTCAGAACATTTTTAATATATTGGGATTTAATCAATAGGCAGAAACTTTATATTTCTGGTTAAAAAATGATCTCGGAAATTTAAAGTTTTTGGGGGTAGAGTATTTCCCAATGCTGGTTGTCATTTTTGATTATTCGCGGACACCGTTATTTTCCAAGCAGGCTACCCAACTAACAGATCATTAATAATAACAATTCAAAAATCCTGCTTTTAATCGGGAACTTGGTAAAAGCATTTTTCTGCAGTTCAGCATTTACGTATAGCTCACCCCCTGAGCAGCAGGTGATGTTTTACAAAAACCGGCAGGACAGGTTAAATATCGTCCCCATAACAGTCTGACATCCCTGGAAGTAGCACTATGCGTTCATTGCCATTCGCCCTGATCACATCCCTGTTGGCCTGCCCCCTGGCAGCACAGGAAACTTCGCTGTTTTGGGGTGACACCCATCTGCATTCTTCCAGCTCCACGGACGCCTATGACCGCGGCTTCAGTGTTACGGTAGAGGATGCCTACCGCTTTGCCCGGGGCCTGCCCATTATCCAGCCTGCCACCAAACAGCGCATTCGTATTGACCGGCCTCTCGATTTTCTGGTGGTGGCGGACCATGCGGAGTTGATGGGGATTTCCCCACGTCTGGCCGCTAAAGATTCCGAGGTTTTGGCCACCTCTGCCGGGCAGAGGCTCAAAGCAATGTTCGATGAAAATCCCGATCAGGTTTTTGCCGCCCAACTGGCCATCAGTTTTGGCAATAATAACCAGGATGTTCTGGATCAACTTTATGTTCCCGAAATAATCAGAGGCGCCTGGGACAAACAGATCAGCGCTGCTGAAAGGAACAACAAGCCCGGTGAATTCACCGCATTTATCGGCTGGGAATGGTCCTCTACCACCAGTGAGGTAAACCAGCATCGTGTGGTATTCACCAGGGACAATGGCGATGTGGCCCGCCGCTTCCTGCCGCTGTCTTCCTATGACACTGACCGGCCGGAAGAACTCTGGCAATGGCTGGAAAAAACCGAAAACCAGACAGGCGCCCATCTGCTGGCCATCCCCCATAATTCCAACCTGTCAAAGGGACTGATGTTTCCGGATTCCGACAGCATGGGGAACGCCATGACCCTCGCCGATGCCGAGGCCCGCCGCCGCTGGGAACCCGTCATGGAAGTCACCCAGTACAAAGGGACATCAGAAACACATCCGGTGCTCGCACCCACTGATGAATTTGCTGCCTTTGAATTACGTGAACGCCTGTTCAACGGCGACCCGGTGACCCCCTATGCCGGCTCCTTTGCCCGCACGGCCCTGAAAACCGGCCTGGAGATCGAAAGCCGCCTGGGCGTGAATCCTTACAAATTCGGCATGATCGGAGCTTCCGATTCCCACACCGGACTGGTCAGCGTCACTGAAAACAATTTCATGGGCAAATCCGCCCTGGACACCGTGCCAGAGCAGCGCCCATCCATGCCCCTCGGCCTGATGTCCGCCTGGGAAGTGTCAGCATCCGGCCTGGCTGGCGTCTGGGCCAGGGAAAACACCCGGGAAGCGATCTTTGATGCCTTCATGCGCAAGGAAGTCTTTGCCACCTCTGGCCCACGCATCTCACTGCGGGTATTCGGCAGCTTCAATTTCCGCCGGGTCAACCTGGAACGTGATGACATCCCCACCATTGGCTACCGCCGCGGCATTCCCATGGGCGGTGATCTGACAGCGGCACCAAAGGGCCGGGCGCCCTCCCTGCTGATTGAAGCCCTCAGCGATGCCAAAAGCGGCACACTTGACCGTGTGCAGGTCATCAAGGGATGGCAGGATGTGGACGGCAGCCTGCAGGAAAAAATCTTCGATGTAGTCTGGGCAGGAGATCGCCGACTGGACAGTGACGGCAACCTGCCGGGCATCATTAATACAGTCGATACCACCACAGCATCCTACGACAACAGTACGGGTGAACCGCGCCTGGCCACACTCTGGCAGGATCCGGAATTTGATCCTGACCTAAAAGCCTTCTACTACGTCAGGGTGCTGGAGATTCCCACACCGCGACATCATGTCTACGATGCCGTTGCCCTGGGCCTGGCCCCTGAGGCAGCCTATCCAGGCAAACCTACGGCCATCCAGGAACGGGCCTGGTCCTCACCGATCTGGTACACCCCCTGACCTATGGCTGACAACAATGAGGCTATCGACAAGGTACGTGGTTATTTTCTGACCCAGGCCAGGTACTGTCATGAACTGGGCTCGCCGTTCATGACGCGACTTTGCAACCTGTTTGCTGCCCACCTGGACCCGGGGTCGACTTTTGCCAACCGTCTGATGGCCATCCCCCACCCGGAAAATTTCTGGGGCATGGCCCTTCCTCTGAGAGTAGCCGGTGCTCTGCATGCCCTGGTCATGACCGGTCAATGCAACCATCTGGCAAGGGTTTACCCGCCCTATCATGCTGAGGATGAGACTGATGACGATACGCTGTGGAAGGCGCTGATGCATGCCATTAACGAGCATGAAGATTTTTTTGTGCCGTATCTGAATAACGTTCCCCAGACCAATGAGGTCAGGCGTTCCGGCATTCTTTTGCCCGGCTTCCTGCTCGTGGCAGAGAAAACCGGCCTGCCACTAGTCATGTCGGAACTGGGGGCCAGCGCCGGCATCAACCAGTGCTGGGACAGTTTTGGCTATCGTCTTGGATCAACGTTCTGGGGTAGCCAGGATGCAGCTGTCATTCTGGAACCGGAATGGCTGGGCGAACCTCCGCCGCCATCCTTGCCTCTTACCGTCAGGGAACGGGCGGCTTGCGATCTGAACCCCATAAAGTTCACCGACCCCAATGAACGGCTAAAACTGCTGTCCTACATCTGGGCTGACCAGCATGACCGCTTTACCCGAACAGACCATGCACTCGATATATTGGCCGCAAAAGGGTATGCCGTTGACAAAGCTGACATCAGCGACTGGCTGCCAGCCCGACTGTCCATGGACACCACCGGGGCTGCCCATGTGATCTATCACACCATTGCCTGGAATTATCAGGATGCCGATTCCCGGGATCGCAACCGTCGTTTGATTGAAGAGGCTGGTGCAAAGGCAACTGCCAATGCACCGCTGGCCTGGCTGCGCTTCGAGGCTGATGACCAGGACCCCGGCGCCGCATTGACACTCACACTCTGGCCCGATGGACAGGAACACCACCTGGGCCGGGCGGATTATCATGGCCGCTGGATACAGTGGTCAGGATGGTAACAGGAGGAATACCCATGATCTTTCCCATGTTTGCCATGGTGCTGCTCACCTTTATCGTCGCTGTCATTGCCATCCGCGCACGGGTCGCCAGTGTCAGGCTCAAACAAATCAACCTGGGGTATTACCGCCTGATGCAGGCTGAAGTCAGTGGACAGGTACCTGAACGCGTACAGGTCACCACCCGCTGCTTCAACAATCTCTTTGAAGTACCGATCCTGTTTTATGTAGCCTGCATCGCTGGCCTGGCACTGGGCCATATCTCTGCGTTCACCCTTATCATCGCCTGGCTGTTCGTTATTAGCCGGATTGTCCATACCTGGATTCATCTGACCTACAATAATGTCCTCCACCGGATGACGGCGTTCTGGCTGGGCCTGATCCTGGTGCTGGTTCTGTGGATCGAACAAGTGCTGATGGTGCTGTAACCAACATGGCATTGGATAAATCCCCCTTCGACAAGCACCCCCCCATCAGTCACCTGGATGAGGAGGGTATTCACAGCCTGCGTAAAAAAACCAAACAATTGCGTGCACAGCTGCAACTGCTAAGAGAGCTGGAAGGCAAACAGCAGGACACCGAACATCTCAGGCAATCTGTCAAGGAACTCGCCAGGGCCCTGGCACAGCAGCGTGATGCCGATGTATTGTTTGCCCTGTTGCAGGAATTGCTGGATAACAGTGACGACACCGAGGTGAACGCCCTGCTCAGGGATGCCCAGGTCAGCCTGGGACGCCCTAAACTGCCTCACACCGATCTGGAAAAAATTGCGTTACTGGTAAATGAAATAGATAAGCAGGGCGTAAATCTCAATCGCCTGAAATACCCTGACACCGATATCAACCGTGTCCTGGAAAACCGGCTGAAAATTTTGTGTTCTGCTGGCCATGTACTCCTGGATTCCCGTGACTGGGAAGCCCTGCATGACTGGCGCAAGCAGGTTAAAAAACTGATGTACCAGTACGCGCTGAAACCCGCGTTGTCGCCCAGGGACTTCTTTGTCCATGAGCACCTGGATGGCCTGGGCAGCATTCTGGGCAAGATCAATGATTTTACCGTGCTGGAGCAGTTTCTCAGGGAACTGGAGAAATCCTATACCAGAGTCCATACCATGCTGGTCTTCGAACGCCTGTATGCCTTGATCACCAGGCTACGTGATCAAAAGATTGAACTGGCAAAACAGTTGTTCGGTGCCATCCGGCATCTGCAATGAGTTACGTGCTCTGGACTGTACTGCTGGCTCCCGCCTCGGTGATGGGCCTGATCTTCATATCATTCCCACCCGCTACCCTGCTACCAGCAGCCGGTTTTTATCTGGTATCACGATGGAGCTCGTCCCGATTCAATCTCGTGCTTGCCTGCCTGTGGCTGGTGTATGGCATTTATGAAAGCAGTAAATGGCTGCGGCTATCCTGCAGCGGCGAGTGCAACATCCGGGTGGACCTCCTGATTATTTACCCCTTTCTTGTTCTGATTAGCATTCTGGGTGCGCTGATGGCATGGTGGAAAAAACGCCAGCACAAATTGCAAAAACCGTGAATTTACAGAGCCTTACTGGACACTCAAAGACAGCGATTGTTAGACTTTTCTTCGTATAGCGAAAAGCAGCGCCATTTCCGGTGTTGCCTGAGCCAGCTATCCAGCACCCCTGATTTCCAGACAACACACTGACACAAAAACAGCAACTTACTATGACGATACATTTCACGTTTAAAGCCAGCTCGATGGCGCTTACCCTTGCCATCAGTACACTTACCGCCCTGGCAGTATCACCTGCCTGGGCCCAGATTTCAGAAGGCAACACTGCTGACCATCCGACCATCGTAAACACGACGGCCGTCAAAGGGTCAGAGAATACCTACCTGATCAAGGATGATGGTCCGAGAACACCAACCCCCAGACTGGATGACGGCACTGTAGACCTGAGCGGTGATGGCTACTGGAGCCTGCCCTGGGTCAGCAATTTTGCCAATGCCCGGGATGTTCCTGCCGAGGCGCCCTGGCGGCCCTGGGTGAAAGCCATGTGGGAATACAACACGGGCAATGCATCGAAATACGACCCGGAAGGATTCTGCCTGCCCCCGGGCGGCCCACGCGCCTTCGCCACCCCTTATCCTGCTGAAATCGTCCAGCACCGGGACCGCATTCTGGTGATCTTTGAAGGCGGCGGCCATGTCTGGCGGGAAATCCACCTGGATGGCAGGCCGCAGAAACCGCTGGATGAGATCAACCCCACCTACTTCGGTCATTCCGTGGGCCACTGGGAGGGCGACACCCTGGTGATCGACACCTTGGGTTACAACGAAAAAACCTGGCTGGATTACAGCGGCACCCACCACACCAACCAGCTGCACACCATTGAATATCTCTCCCGGCCCTACAAGGAAAAACTCAACTATCGCATCGTCATCGATGATCCCGGTGCGTTTTATGAAACCTGGGAAGCCGAATGGGACATCCCCTGGGTGGAAGGCGAGGAACTCCAGGATTATATCTGCCAGGAAAACAACCAGTTCATGCTGGACCTGAAGGATGACTATGGCCACGCGTTCTTTCAGAAGACTGAAGGTGCGGAATAGACCACAAGCTTTCCGCCATAAGTCACGGTGGGCTACCACCGAACTTGAATAGACAAGGTTGCAGGGTGCTCTAAGTGATTGCCGCCTGCATGGATGCAGGCGCCAAGCCTACAAGGAATGTATTCATGGCGTGACGATTACAGCACCCTGCAACCTTGTCCGACGCTGATCTTTGGTTTGTACCCCGTATTACTCACCAGCATCGCCCTTGTTGATTTCCAGCACTCTCAGACAATCGTCATCCACTTCCCACTTGATGTTCAAGTCATAGAGGGACATTCCGTATCGTTTTGCATCATCACTGCGCTTGCGCCAGGCTGGCCGGGGATCCTGCTGCAGCACGTTAATGATTAATTCCCTGAGGTCAGGAAAAACATCCATCTGTTCATCAAGCATGCTTTGGGCTGCTGCTTCGAAATTCACCGTTACTGCTGAACCCGGACTGTCGCCGGCAAAACCGCCCCGGGCCTCAGGAAGGCTGTCGGCATAGGGCAGGTAGGGTTTGATATCAACAATGGGCGTCCCATCCAGCAGATCGATGCCGCCGACACTCAGGATCAATTCTCCCTGTTCCACACGCCAGCCGAGATTTTCCACAACCGACAAGCCAATCCCGTTTGGTCGAAACGTTGACCGGGTGGCAAACACCCCCACCCTTTCCTTTCCGCCCAGGCGCGGGGGCTGCACAGTGGGAGTCCAGCCCTTGTCAACGGTTTCATGAAAACGAAACAGCAGCCAGAGATGCGAAAACCCCTCAATACCGCGAAGACAGTTGGGGTCGGCATAGTCAGCATGAAACACGATCTCACCCACGGCTTCGCGTACCAGGCCAGGCTGGCGGGGAATGGCAAACTTTTGTTTGTAGGGCGAGCGGATGGTGGCGATTGCTGAAATTTCCATGTTGCGCATTCACGCAAAATCCGGAGCCTCAGGCAAGTATAAAAATGGTCATGTTTTGAAAGTTTACCTAAATCTGAAACTTACAATCTATTCTGGAGGGCCCTGGAATAATGTGACGTCCGAGGCAGGGATGCCGAGGCCGAGCGTACAGGGATGTACGTATGCGTTCACAGTATTCCAGGGCCCTCCAGAATCGCGATGAAATCATAAAAAGTTAATAAGAAAAACCCTCCCATGCCCTGTCACTGGCCTGGGAGGGCTGCAGTTATTCCCACTAATTGGAAGCGACGGCCTGGCCATCTCCTTCTTCTGCCATCTGGTTATGCAGGAAAGCTTCGCTGTTTACCACAGTGGAAATGAGCGTCTGGAAACGGTAGTCATCCTTGCGGGCGACACCCTGTACCTGACGTACCAGGGGCATGTCGGCGGTGTCCATACCCCTGCCCACGGCGTAGGTCAGCATTTTCTGCACCACATTGCGGGCCACGCTTTCCCGGTAGCCCAACAGGAACTCGGTGAGGTCAGCCGCCGTGGTGACATGCAGACCGTTATACAGGTCCACTTCCGTATCGATGGGCTTGCCGTTTTCCTCGGTGCGGAAACGACCTATGGCATCAAAGGATTCCAGGGCGAAACCGATAGGGTCCATCATCTTGTGGCAACCGGCACAGGCGGGATTGGTGCGATGCACTTCCATCCATTCGCGTATTGACGGCACATCGGCATTATCCCCGCCACTGCTGGCCTGTTTGGGGGGAACGATTTTTACATTTGGCGGCGGCGATGGCGGTTCCACACCCAGGATGCTGGCCAGTACCCAGTAGCCGCGTTTCACGGCAGAAGTACGACCCGGCTGGGATGGCACGGTCAGCGAACTGGCCTTGCCGAGGATGCCCGCACGGATAACAAGATCACCATCCAGGTCGACCCGGCGGAAGCGTTCACCCTTGATGCCGGGAATCCCGTAATGCATGGCCAGGCGTTCATTAACAAACGTGTAATCTGCCGTAAGAATGTCTGTCACAGGACGGTTTTCCCGGATCAGGCTGCCCAACAGCAGCTCTACTTCCCGGCGCTGCGACTGCCTGAGCAAATCATCGAAATCCGGGAACTGGTCAGTGACCGGCTCGTGGGCATCGAGATTACGCAGGGCCAGCCACTGTCCGGCAAAGTTATTGGTAAAGGCTTCAGAGCGTGGATCTTTCAGCATGCGCTGCACCTGGGCATCCAGTACCCGGGGTTTGCTCAGTTCACCGGCTATGGCCAGGTCCAGCAGGGTCTGGTCAGGTATGCTGCTCCACAGGAAGAACGACAGGCGGGATGCCAGGTCCAGATCATTGACGGCATAAATTTCACCAGGCTGCAGGCCATCCGGCTCCTTTTCGATACGGTAGATGAACTTGGGATCAGACATGATACGCTGGATCACCAGTGCTATGCCCTCATCGAAGCTGCCACTGTTTTCCAGACCCAGATCGAAAAACTGCATGAGCTTGTTACGGTCTTCAGCATCATCATAGCCACGGAAAGCCAGGGGGAGCAGCCGGTCGATGATCTCACCGGCACAGGACTCGAATTGGCTTCTGGCCTGGGGATAGCAGCTGAACAGGGCTTCCCGGCTCGGAGTCATGGAAATGCCGGTGACATTGTACGGCCCGTCCACACGCACACTGCCCACATGGGGGTACCAGGTGTAGCCCGGAATACCGCCGGTTTCGATAGTGCTGCGTTCAAAGTCATTGTTCATGTCCAGCCCTGGTGCGAAATTGCGGGCAATGAAGGTGATCCCGATTTCGTGGGGGCCGCCGGTGACGGGAACGGTGACATCCAGGGTGGGCAGGGTTTCGCCGGTGAACTCCTCATCCTCATTGAAAAACACGTTTTGCCCGATTCCAAACTCCTGATCCCAGTCAAAGACCTTGACCAGTTCACCGTCGATCAGCACTTCCAACTTTTCCCCGCGCACACTGCCAAAGGGCCGGTCATTGCCCATGTTGCCCAGGGTGATGGCAAAGGTCTTGAAGGTGTAGTCTCCGTCCACCGGGAAGTTATGGATGAATTTCAGCCCCCCGCGGGTGCCGAATGGCAGGCCATCAATCCTGAAGTTCTGGTTGGCATCTTCCTTTACACGATACAGGGTCTGTTCGGGTCCACTTGAAATACCAACCGCCAGATGACTGATTTTGGCAGCAGCCGAAAGATAGGCTTCGAGTAATGCCGGGGACAGGGTCAGTGCTCCGGCCTGGTTATCAAAGCCGTTGCTGGAATCATCCGAGGGCAGGAAATCGGCTGCATTCACCTGCAGACCGAACAGGTCGCGAATGGCATTCTGGTATTCGGTTCGGTTGAGACGATGCAGACCCGGACGGCCGGGTTTGATGTCCGCATGGCTATCGATCTGGGTCTCCAGGGCAGCGGCAAGCGCCTGCATGGTTTCCACATCCGGGCGCGGCTCACCCACCGGCGGCATCATGCCGGCACGCAACCGCTTGATGACTTTTTCGCCGACATCCGGCGCAGTCTGGATATTGTCAGGACCAAGTCCCTCCAGGTCGACACCCCCGGAATAGTCCTCGAAGTTATGGCAGCCGGTGCAGTACTCGTCAATGAGACCATCGACCTCACTGTGGTCTGCCGAGGGACGGGAATTTGCTGCCAGGGACTGACCGGATGTCTGGTTCGTTGCTGGTGAATTAACTGACTGGGTACAGGCGCTGCCCATCAGCGCCATCATGACCGCCGCGAGCAAAGATGTTTTGTGACCGTGACGCATGCTGCTCCTCCGGAAAATTGGAACGTGCTTCAAGCAGGCGTATTTATAGCGCGCAATGCGTCGAAGATAGTGAAAGAACTATGCAATGCCGAGGTACGACCGGGGAATATCAGGCTTGTTTGATCTGGCGCAAGTCCGGGGCAGCTACCTTCCCAATAGGTATTCCAGCTTTGAGATCGCGCAGCTCAACTGGCAGTCATTTCCAGTGTCAGGGGGTCAGGTTCGCCCCGGAAAAAGCGCCCAAGAATTTCCCTGAAACAATCCATGTCAGGTGATGCCAGGGCAAACAGTGTCATGCTGGATCGCAGTTTTACGGCATCTATACTGCCAAGGATGGCCACGGGATCATTAATCGGCAGTGCCAGCAGTAAACGACAACATTGCAGAAGTCTGGCTCCCAGAACCGGGTGATGGAGATAACGTCTGGCGTCTTCAACAGAGTCCAGCGCATAACGGCGGCTGGTATCGCTGCGTCCCAGCCCTTTCAACTGGGGAAAAGTGAACCACATCCAGTGGCTGCTTTTACGTCCCCGGGAAAGTTCGCTCAGAACCTGCTCATAGACCCCTGCCTGGGCCAACAGGAAATGTGAGAATGGATCCGTCTCATTCATGACCCGGCAAGGGCCAGATCATGTTGCCGTCGGCATCCAGATAGCCGAGTTCGGTAAGCTTGCGCACCGTGCTGGCACCGGCGCGTTCCGGCGCTGATCCGTTGAGGTTGGCTGCCGGGGTAATGCCCATGCTCAGGAAAGTGCCCTTGGCAATATCGATCATGTCTGTGTAGCGCAGATTGGATTTGAGCGGGCCATCATTGATCTGAATGGCACGCGGCCACAGGTGATTGATATTTCTGACATGGCGCCAGGTCAACAGGTGAACTTTGTCACCCACGTTGAATTCTTCCTTGGTGAAGCCGTAGGCCAGCATGACATTGACAGGATGGCTGTTCACGACCCAGGTTTCTCCTGTCGGCAGGTCGCCACCGGTGACCTCAACATCGAACTGGATGTGGGGATTGCCCCAGCGTACATTGCGGATGACACCATCCACGGCGATAAAATTGGACCCGAAGGCACCATATTCAGCTTGGGTGTTGTGATGGGCTATAGCCTGGGCGAACCCCCCCAGAAGACTTAAAAATACAATAAAAACAAAAGGTTTCATGAATGGGCTCCCCCCGGGGATATGCATGCCAGGCACTCGCCTCCTGGCAGTCCAACTACTCGACCAACAAGTCACCGGATGCTATCACAGCGATTTTGAACGAGTAAACTGATGGATTTCCGGGTCCGTCTCAAGTATCCTTCGCGCCTTTTGAAAAGCCCCATTATTACTCCTTATGACCGCACGCGTCTGCTTCACGATGGATAACCTGGGTGATGCCGCCGATCTTTGTCGAGGCGTCATCAGCGAACCGCGCCAGCCCGGTGAACGTCCGGCCCTGGAGCAAGGTTTTCCCGGCCTGCTCGAGCTTTACCGAAACTTCGAGATTCCCATCACCCATTTCGTGGAAGGCTGGAGTGCCGATGCCTACCCGGAATACATTGCCATGGATCTGGCTGATGGACAGTCTGTAGGCATGCACGGCTGGCAGCACGAGTTGTGGTCCACGCTGGACTACGATACCGCACTGGATAATGCCTCCCGTGCCACCGAAGCCATCGAAAAAGCTACCGGCAAACGTCCCACCTCTTTCCGGGCTCCCGGTGGCAAACGCTCCCGCTTTACCGGCGATATCCTTACTCAGTTGGGTTACCGTGTAGATGCCAGCATCTGCCCCACCGGCCAGGACGGTGGCGAGATCGACCGCCTGTCCCGCAGCCTGTGGTCAACACCCTATGAATGGGTGGGCGTGGATGCCAGCCACTGGCTATGGCAGAAAAAAGACAACGCTGCTGTCGAACAGGACTGGAAAGCCGCCCTGGACAGCACGGCAGAGGCCAACCGTTTTTTCATTTTTATATGGCACCCTCATGTCATGGGTATCGGCAAGGATCGTCTCGAGGTTGGCCGTAAGATCCTGGAATATGTCAGGGCCAATGATGACCGTTTCATCGTCAGCACCCTGGATAACCTTCTCCCCGCATCAGCGCCCTGATCCGCTATACAAAGTCCTGCATCTAACCCAGAATAGTCCTCAACTGAGTGGGGACCAAACTTGCCTGGAAAAATTTTCAAATATTGCCGCCGCCTGGTTTATCTGGGAATCGCCCTGCTTCTTGCACTGCTGGGGGCCTCCCCGTTTTATATCTACGCCGTTTTCAACCAGGAAATACCTGTTGCCCGATTACGCTTCGAACAAACCGGCGACAGTTCATGGGTAGCTGAAATCACCCAGGGTGATTTCTGCACGCCACGGTATTACCCCCTTCAAGGGGATCAGTTCCAGCTTGATGCCGGCTTTGTAAAATGGAAAGGCCCTGCCGTGCTGCTGGGCTTTGAACCCCGCTACCGCCTGGACCGCCTGTCAGGCCGGTACAGTGATACACAGGTGCAGAATGCACGCCACCCTGAAGCCCATGACCTGGCCCCCGATGTCCTGTTCGATTTTTTTGGCAGTACCCCGGATGGTGCTGAAGGTCTGTTCATGGATACCCGTTTTGGCTCTTCCGTTTACATGGCGATCAATCCGGGCCTGCGGTTTTCAGTGTTTGCCACGGAGGATGCCCTGATTGTCCGTTCTGAACCGGTTCAGGAGTTTACGCGCACAGATGAGGGGCTTCAGATTGCCATCAACAGGGGCTGTGGCAGCAGCAACCCGCCACTACATAGTCTGAGTACTGCCATTAACGATCTTGTTCTGGCGCTGTTTCAACCAGGAACGCCATAGACACAATTGTTGATCAACATTAAGGCGGAATAAGCACTTCCCGCTATAATCACCCCCCATGTTTACCACCATTGGAAACCTGCTCGGCGGTCTTGGCTTGCTGTTAATCGGCATGAGCCTGATGACTGACGGCCTGAAACTGGCTGCCGGCAACAAACTCAGGGACATCCTTGCCCTGTGGACCAACACGCGTCTGCGTGGCTTGTTTTCCGGCTTTCTCATTACCGGCATCGTACAGTCTTCCAGCGCCGTGACGGTCGCTACTATCGGTTTTGCCAATGCCGGCATGCTATCCCTGAACCAGTCGCTGTGGGTCATTTTTGGCAGCAATGTGGGTACCACCATGACCGGCTGGATCGTTGCCCTGATCGGTTTCAAGGTCAACATTGATGTCCTGGCCCTGCCCCTCATCGGCATTGGTGCCCTGCTGAAACTCACTGGCGGCAGCGGGCGTCGATCGTCGCTGGGCCTGGCACTGGTAGGCTTTGGCCTGCTGTTCTTTGGCATCGACTTCCTGAAATCGACCTTTGAGTCTCTCAGCCAGGACTTTTCCCTGCCAGCAGCCGACGGCCTGTCTTTCGTCATGGTTATCGTCTATGTCGGCGTGGGTTTCATGCTGACGACCCTGATGCAGTCTTCCAGCGCCTCCATGGTCGTGGCGTTAAGCGCTGCAGAAAGCGGCCTGCTGCCCCTGCAAATGGCAGCTGCCGTGGTGATCGGCGCCAATCTGGGCACCACCACCACCGCCATCCTGTCTGTATTCGGTGCTACGCCAACGGCCAAGCGGGTTGCCCTGGGTCACGTCGGTTTCAATGTCATCACCGCGCTGGTCGCCATTATTCTGCTTGCCCCCATGCTCTGGTTGAATGGGGCCATACAGGAGATCGTCCACCTGGGGTCGTCACCATCCGTGGCCCTGGCTATTTTCCACACCTGCTTCAACATCCTGGGCGTGGTTCTGATGTGGCCGCTTGCCGGGTTTATGACCAGTTTCCTCCAGGGCCGTTTCCTGTCGCAGGAGGAGTCCGAGTCCAAGCCGAAATTTCTGGATAAAAATACCCTGGCCCTGCCCTATATTGCTATTGATGCCCTTAACCTGGAACTGAGCAGAATAGCTACCAGGACTATCGAATTGTTGCAGAAAGCCCTCCATAACAAGGACGAATACCGGACCCGGGATGAGGAAAGCCGAATCATTCGAAACCTGTCGAAGGAAGTCGGCAATTTTGCCTCGGCTCTTTACAAGACCGAGCTCACATCGTTTATCGCAGAAGCCCTTCTCAGCCTGATGCATGCCACCCAGGAATACATGCTTACTGTGGATATCAGCGAGGAAATCAGTCAGTTGAGCAGCCAGTCCCGCAAGTTCTTTCACAGCGAATTCCAGGCCGAACTGGATAATTTCATTACTGCTGCCGACAGCCATCTGGACTCCATCACGCCAGACAATCTGTCAAAAGATATCGTCGAAGGCGAGCTGTATAAAAATGTCGAGAAAACCTATGACGTCCTGAAGAAAGCCATCCTGGTGAACGCCTCCTTTGGCAATCTCGATATCGCCGACGTTGATATCCTGCTGCAATACGTCAACCAGGTGAAACGGGGCTGCCGACACCTGTGGAAGGCGTCAAGGCGTCTGAATGCGGTGCGCGAAACCCTGCAACGTACTCCTGAAGGAACCGTGGTGGAGTCCGATACATCCGACAAGTCCAATATCGAAATGCTTCAGGATACAGCCGAAACCCTGGAAAATGACGACAAGGCAATCACACCACAAGCAGAATAAGGCACTTTGCTACTCCTGCTTTTACCCACGCTGCGCCTTGGTTAGAATGAAGCCATGCTGATCAAACCTGAACAACTATCTGCCAGTCTGCAAAAACAATTGCCTCCCGTGATTTGGATCACCGGCGATGAAACCCTTCTGGTCCAGGAGGCCTGCGACACCGTCAGATTACTGGCTAAGGAGCAGGGTTTCACAGAACGGGAAGTCCATGACGTCGGCAAGAGTTTTGACTGGACAGTGCTGCTCGAATCCGCCAATAGCCTGTCTCTGTTTGCTGATCGCAAGATCATTGACATGCGCCTGCATTCGCCAAAACTGGAAAATGATGCCCGTAATATTCTCCATGAGTATGTGGAAAACCCCGGTGAAGATAATCTGTTGCTGCTCACCAGCCCCAAGATCGAAAAGGCCACGCTGGGAACCAAGTGGTTCAAGGCGATTGAATCTCAGGGACTGGTCGTTCAGATCTGGCCGGTCAACGCACAGCAGTTGCCAGGCTGGATTGCCCAGCGTATGCGCAAGGTCGGCCTGAATGCCGATCAGGACAGTGTCAGCATCATCAGCCAGCGCGTGGAAGGCAACCTGCTGGCGGCTGCCCAGGAAATAGACAAACTGGCACTACTTGCCGGAGACAAACAACTGACTGCAGACATCGTGGCACGGGCTGTTGCCGACAGCTCCCGGTTTAATGTGTTTGCCCTGACCGATGCCAGCCTGTCAGGTCACAGTGGCAAGGCGCTGAATATTCTCAATCACCTTCGTGCTGAAGGAGATGACCCTCTCAAAATTCTGTTTTTTATCGTCAAGGAAATCCGCGGCCTGCTGCGCATGCAGGTCAAGGTCAGCCAGGGCCAGAACATCAATGGCGTCATGCAGGCAGAACGCGTGTGGCAAAACCGGATGCCTATCGTCGGACACGCCCTGCGGCAGCACAGTGTGGAAAGCCTGGAAGCGTTACTGCTCAGAGCCCGCCGGGTTGATCAGTCGGTGAAGGGACTGCTGGACCTAAGGCCCTGGGATGAGATTACCGGCATGGTACTGGGATTGTCTGGCACACAGACGGCTGTTTCGGCGGATATTCAATAACACTTTCCTACCGGGTGGGATGCTCCTGACGGAGAGTTGTTCGCCTGCCGGGCGGGGCGTTACTTTCTTTGGCACAAAGAAAGCAACCAAAGAAAGCATTCCCCAGGTCGCCAGGCCTGCGGCTTCCCTCGCTCCGGACTTTTTCCGGACGGGACCGGCTT
>CAZBBS010000015.1:28160-43095 GCA_964490145.1 uncultured Enterobacteriaceae bacterium | reverse complement strand
GACCATCGGATTAAGAGTCCGGTGCTCTACCAACTGAGCTAATGACCCAAATTCTGTTGTAATGAGCAAGCGCCCAAACTTATGCAAGGCGCGTATTATAAACAAAAATCCGGATTAGTCAGTCCCGTAGCCGAAAGATTTGATGATACTTTTTGCCTCATCCTGGCGCAGAAAGTTGACAAAGGCTTTTGCCGCGGGATTGGTCATGCCGCCATGGGTTATCACGGCATCCTGCCTGATCGGTGCATGCAAGGATTCCGGAACAATCCAGCCAGTGCCTACCTGAACGTCCCCCCCCCTGAATACCTGGGAAAGCGCCACAAACCCGGCCTGTGCATTCCCTGTACTCACAAACTGGTAGGTCTGACTGATATTTTCACCCATCACCAATCTGTCCTGGTACTGTGATGCCAGTCCCAGGTTATCCAGCACGTCCATGGCGGCAGCCCCATAGGGCGCGACCCTGGGATTGGCCAGTGCCAGACGTTTTATCGAAACGGTGGCAAGCCAGTGTTCACTGATGTCGCCAATACTGTCATCAGGACTCCAGAGAATCAGCCTGCCCACGGCGTAGGTAATACGGGAATCAGCCTCCGCTTTTCCGGCATCCACCAGCGCCGTCGCCTTTTCCTGGTCCGCTGACAGAAAAACATCAAACGGAGCGCCATTGATGATCTGTGCATAAAGCCTGCCGGAGGAACCATAGGAGACCTTTACCTGGTGCCCACTGTCAGCCTCGAAAGCCGTGGCGAGCTGCGCCATGGCCCCGGTGAAATTGGCCGCGACAGCCACGGTGATTTCTTCACTGCGGGCAGGACTTGCCAGTACCCAGGGTGCCATCACCACCAGCAGCAGTCTGAAGAATGGTCGCTGCAATATCGTCAATGTCATTTACCGCCTTGTTAATCTCTTTAAGGGACTCTTATACTACCCGGCCAACGACCAATAATAGCAACAACTCATAACAACAACATGGGGAGTTCCGGGACATGAGATTCACACTGCGCCATACAACAGCCCTTGCCGCCATCTCACTCATGGCTGGGATGATGCCCTTCACGGTCACTGCCCAGCAAAGCATTGGCCGGGGCGCTGCCGACCCTCTGGTCCCGGACACGGTTGTGGGTGTGGAGACCAAGGGCATGTGGGCCGGCGCCGGCGTTCCTGAGGGCTACCCGCCTATTTATTCCACAAAGGACGGTGAAATACCTGCAGGCATCACTCCCCTGCCCCACGACATATTCGGCTCCACTGACTTTTACCTGGATGAGGACTACTGGTTCGATCCCCGCTATTACAAATGCAATTCGCCCTCAGGCCTGGAACAGATCTGGGGAGCCTATGAAGTGGCCATGGTGGGCGACAACCCGCCGGTCACAGCAGCCTGGGGCTACTGTGACAGAGACTATCCCCGCGAAGAAATCATCAGTCCCTATGCCTTTCGCAGTGCACAGGAACATTTTGAGGCCCTGCAGGCGGAAACCCGTCGAAAAGGTGGGCCCACACAATACACCATGGCTACCCTTCCCGACTGGAATGGCAAATACAAACGCCGGCGCGCCAAAACCCTCACCTGGTTCCATGGCGCCATTACCCAGGTGCCGACTTACCTGAGCCTGCTGAGTCCCGAATACCAGAGGCGCTTCGTCCAGCAGATGTATCACTACGTGAGCAGCAATGCGCCGCAATGGGCCGGGTCTTACTGCTGGCCTGAAGGCGTCATGCGCCGCGTGGCTCAGTATGGTGGCGGTGATATCCAGATTGTCATGACACCCGACCTGGTGCTGGACATGCGTAACGCCGCCAAAACACTCATCACGCAGATCAACATTGGCCGGGAATTTGATACCTCAGGGGTGGTGCCAAGACTGGGACCGGATGTCCCCCAGTGGAACGGTGAAACCATCGGCTTCTGGGATGGCGATGCCCTGATCACCTGGACCTCCAACATCCAGGGCTGGATGTCCCACGGTGCTTTTGAATTCAGCAATCATTTCCAGACCATCGAAATCTATACGCCTCTGACCGATAACAGCGGCAGGCATACCGGACTCAAACATGAAATCATCATGTACGATGACGAGGCCTTCGCTGACCCTCTGCGCATCATCAATTACATGGACAAGGACGAGGCGCTTAATGAAGGCGACCCCTTCTTCTACATGGAATGCATCCCGGCCAACTTTCCCATTGACGGCATAGCCACGCCGAAAGTGCCTGGCAGTACCCTGGAATATGTCATGCCCGACATCCCGGGCCGCCCCTGGGCAGACATCTGGGAGCGCTATCATGAAGAGGGCATGCAGCGTCCTGAAGAGGAAGACATATTCAGCTTTGAGTAATCCTTATTTCTTTCACAAATCACCGGTAAAACGGGCTGTCCAAACCTGAAGATCAGACTGGATTATTCCGGGAGACAGGATTACATTTACTTCACTAACCAGGGCGCCTGCCAATCACCAATAACAAGACAAGGGCGCCATGATGTTTTATGACAGGGGGATTTCGTTGTGCATATACCAGGAAAAACACTGGTTAGATCACTTGGCCTGATTACATTACTGGCCGCTACAGGGCTGCAGGCACAGATTGCCGGCTTCACCGGACAGGAATTAAAAACTGTCCCACCTGACCGTGAATTTGCCACGTCAGATGAGCATTACCAGTATCTTTTGAACAAGGCCAACGGCGGTACCAAACATACCTGGGAAACCCTGCCCCGCTGGGATGGCCTGTGGTACACCGCCGGTAACAACCACATGGATGTCTTTATCGATGGCGGCCTGCGTGGCGGTACTGTGCGTGAAGGCGTGTTAACCCCGGCTTACGAGAAAGCCTACAAGGAACGCTGGCGCCAGCAACAGGAAGACGGCCAGGTGGGTTATGACCGCCTGACCCACTGCGAACCCGCCGGCATGCCGCGCTGGTTGCTGGAACCCTATAACCATGAATTCATCAACACACTCAACGAATCCTGGTTCATCAATGATTTTGCCAATGGTATTCGTCGTATCTATATCAACCAGGAACACACCAACCTGGCGGAAATGAACGGCGCCCATTCCTGGTTTGGTGACACCATCGGTTTCTGGGACGGCGACAAGCTGATTACCAACACCAAGTATATACGACCAGCCGATTTCACCCGCTGGTCACCCATGACCAGTAATGCACTGGAAACTGTGGAAACCTGGGAACTTCAGGAATTTGATGACTTCCCCCGCCTGGTGGTTCAGGTCACCATGTATGACAAGCATGCCTTCACCAGGCCCCTGAATTTTGTCTACTCGTTCAGGCACGCGGATGATCTGGAAGGTACCGGTTACCGCATCCAGCACTGGGAATGTGAGGCTTCAAGCAACTCCTATCTGGATGAAAACGGCCTGACCAGCTTTTACCTGCCCGGTGATCCGGGCTTCAAGGATCCCCGCAGTGCCACCCTGTTTCCGGAACTGCCAGGCCAGACCCCTGATCCCTATTCCGATCCCGTGGTGACCAACGGGAACTAGGCTGCAGGATTTCCCCATTATTCAAATGACGACGACAGAATAGAACGAGGACAGACAATCATGACTATCAGCAAAATCCGGGCATTTCTTCTTGCATCCTGCATCCTGCCTATTGCCTCCGGTGCGCTTGCACACCATTCCTTCTCCATGTTCGACCGCAATACGGAAATGGCGCTGACCGGCACGGTCACCGAATGGGCTTTCAACAACCCCCACGCCTGGCTGTACATCAGTGTGCCAGATGAAAATGGTGAGGACGTGGTCTGGGGCTTTGAAGGCCAGGCGGCACCCACTCTGGTACGTATGGGCATGAACGGGCGTACCTTCAAACCCGGCGATACTGTCACCGTCATGTTCAGCCCACTGCTGGACGGCCGCCCGGGTGGCGCCATGTGCTGGGTCAAAGCCGCTGATGGCTCCATCAAGAAACCTGCCGATGGTGGCTGTGGCAACCGTGATCCGGAAAGCGTGGCCAAGTGGGAAAAATGGCAGTCAATGGGTATTACCTCGAGCAATGACCCACGCGCCAAATAAGCAGAAATGCCAGCATAAAAAAAGGAAGCCATGTGCTTCCTTTTTTATTGCCTGAATATTTTAGATCGGCATCTTTCCGCGCTAGTTAACCTGGAACCCCGGATAACCGGCGTCCTGTTCGGCATCACACTCAGCACGATAAGGCCCGACACCGCCCAGATAAGCCAGGAAGCGTTTTGGTTTACCGGCAATATTACTGCCGTGATACCAGGATCGGGTATTGAACAACACTGTTGGCCGCGCTGCTTCCACCACTTTATCCGCCCAGTTGGTTTCTGCCGACTCGCTGGCTTCCATGCTCACATGCCCATGCCGGACCATCCAGGCAATGGCATCGGCGATCCAGTCCACGTGCTGCTCAACGGACAGCACCATGTTGCTAAGCACTGATGGACTGCCAGGGCCCGTCACCATGAACAGATTGGGGAAGCCCGCCATGGCGACTCCCAGGTAAGTCAGCGGACCCTCCTGCCATTTATCCTGAATGGACAGCCCGTCCCTGCCCCGTATATCGATTTTCTTCAGGGTCCCTGTCACCGCATCAAAGCCGGTGGCGATGATGATCACATCCAGATCATAGTCCCCTGAACCGGTGTTTATGCCCTTCCGGGTGATTGCCGTTATCGGATGCTTCAGGGTATCCACCAGGGTCACGTTGTCCCGGTTAAAGGTGGCATAGTAATTATCATCCTGAACCATGCGGCGACCTCCGAGCGGATAGGTATCCTCATCAGGAATCAGGGCTTCAGCGATAGCGGGATCCTTGACGATCTCCCGGATCTTGGCCTTCATGAAGGCTGCTGCCGTTTTATTCGCCTCCATGTTCACCAGCAGGTCGTTGTAGGACATCAGCAAGGCAGGACCACCCAGCTCCCAGGCTTTTTCATAGGTCTGCCAGCGCTCGTCATCGGAAACCTCAAGAGCCGACTTGGCGCCAGGGGCCACATTCATACCCAGCAAGGACTGCTGCATGAACGCCCGCATCTTGCGGTAATTGTTTTTTACCGTCCGCTTTTCGTCCTCACCCAGCGGCCGGTTGCCCGCCATCGCCACCCAGTGTGGTGTGCGCTGGAACACATAAAGCTGATCCACCTGTCCGGCAATGTCGGATATCACCTGGACCCCACTGGAACCTGTCCCTATAACGCCAACGCGTTTACCGGTCAGATCCACGCCTTCACGCGGCCACTGGCCTGTATGCAACAGCTGGCCACGGAATTCATCCAGGCCGGGAATCCCTGGCATATTGGGTGTCGACAGACAGCCCACCGCAGAGACCAGGAAGCGGCAGTGGTAGTGTTGATCCGCGGTTTTCACTGTCCACAGGCTGGCACCTTCATCATAGACCGCAGATTCCACCCGGCTGTTGCAGCAGACATCCCGCAGCAGCTGGTATCGCTGAGCCACATGGCGCAGGTAGGCAAGTATTTCCGGCTGGGCGGCATAACGCTCACGCCATTCCCACTCCTGCTCAAGGTCTTCGTCAAAGGAATAGGAATACTGGAAACTTTCCACGTCACAGCGGGCACCGGGGTAGCTGTTCCACTGCCAGGTTCCGCCGATATCATCTCCGGCTTCCAGCACCTGGCATTTCAGACCCAGTTGCCGGATTTTGTGGAGGGCATAAAGGCCGCCAAAACCTGCGCCGATAATGACGACATCAACCTGCTTGCTCATAGTGCCCTTCCCCTGATCAATGCCCCAGACAACGCTTCACAAAATCGGCTGTACCCTGCAGAGCCTCAGTGGACGCCTCAAGGGCCGGATGAAAACTCTGGAACACATGAGGCATGCCGGGGTAAATGTCCAACTGCACCCTGACCCCCGCTGCACCGGCTTCTGCCGCCAGTTCAGTGGCATCATCCAGCAGGATTTCAATGGAACCCACCTGGATCAACAGCGGCGGCAAACCGGACAGGTCAGCGGTCAGTGGATTGAGAATGTCATGTTCCGGAATGTCCTCACCAACATAGTGAAACCTGGAGGCATGCAGCCCGGCGGCGTCCAGTGTCGGATCATGGGCTTCATTGAAGGCGTGGGATTCGGTGTCGCAGGCCAGATTCAGCCAGGGTGACCAGAGAACAGCCCCTGCCGGCATGTCTATCCCCATTTCCGCACAGGACAACAGCAGCGACATGGTCAGCCCGCCGCCCGCAGAGTCACCGCCGACCACAACCTCGGCATAACCGGCTTCCAGCAGCCCCAGGTATGCCGCCAGCATGTCATCCGGCCCGGCCGGATAGGGATGCTCCGGAGCCTTGCGGTAATTGGGGGCGAAAACATAGAGTCCGGTGAAACTTGCCAGGTGTCCGATGGTTGAGGCATAGGTATCCGGACTGCCGATGACGTAGCCGCCGCCATGGGCATAGAGGATCGCCTTCCCCGCCGGTGCATTGTCAGGTTTCACCCAAAGCCCATCGACACCGGCCACACTGCCTGGTTCGTAGTGCACACCTTCCGGACGGGGCACCTCGGCAAACATGGCGTCAAAAATGGCACGGCTTTCTTCAGGCGGCGCACTGAGGCTCAGCGGGCCTTCCCGAAGCATGGTCAGGATGTCTTGCAGGGCTGGATTGGTCACTGGCAGGGTCCTTGTTCAAGGTGGAAGAATGATTGTTTTCAGGATGATTGCCGGATTGTACCGGCCTCAAGGCTTTCATCAAGGGGCAGTATCCTGAAGTGCAGCCACCCGTAAAGTATCGAGATTACCGGCATCGCCAGGTTGAAAAAACAGAACGGCAAATAGACCAGCGTAGGCACACCGAGTGAGGCTGCCATAAAGGCGCCACAGGTATTCCAGGGCACCAGGGCAGAAGTCACGGTGGCGGAATCCTCGATGGCGCGACTCAGGTTTACCGCTGCCAGGTTGTGATGCCTGAATGCCGCCTTGTACATTCTGCCCGGCAGGACGATGGCGATGTACTGGTCGCCGGCAATGATGTTGGTGCCGATGCAGGTAAGGATGGTGGATGTAATTATGGCTGCCGTGGTTCTGGCCCGCGCCATGATGGCGGTCAGGATCGACGTCAACATGCCGGTCTGTTCCATCGCTCCACCAAAAAACACGGCACACAGAATCAGCCAGATGGTGTTGAGCATGCCCGCTGCTCCACCACCGCCGAGCAAGTCATCGAGTATGGCATCACCGGTGTCCGGACTGTATCCGGCAAACATCAGGGTCCACAGGCCCTTGATGAGCTCGAGTCCGCCTTGCCCGCCAAGGCCTGCCCCTGACTGAAACACCATGGCATAAACCAGCCCTGCCAGGGCTGATAACAAAATGGCTGGCAGCGCCGGTATTTTTTTCCAGGCCAGAAAAAACAGCAGCAGCAAGGGCAGCAGCATGTACCAGGCAATATGAAATCCGGCATCCAGCACGGCCAATGTCGCATTCAGGTTGTCGGCATCTGCTGTCGACTCTGCAGTCAGGCCAAGCAGAAGGAACAGCACCAGCGCCAGGCCCAGGGCTGGCACACCGGTCCAGGCCATGTGGCGAATATGACTGAACAGATCCACGCCGGCGACAGCGGGTGCCAGGTTGGTGGTATCCGACAGGGGCGACATCTTGTCACCAAAATAGGCGCCGGAAATGATGGCACCGGCACAAATGGCGGGCGAAAGACCCAGGCCGTTGGCCGTGGCAATCATCGCCACCCCGACACTGGCCGCCGTGGTCCAGGAACTGCCGATACTCAGGGACACAATGGCGCACACCAGGCAGGCAGCTGCATAAAAAAACACCGGGTTCATCAACTTGAGCCCGTAAAAAATCATCGTGGGGACGATGCCGCCGGCTATCCAGGTGGCAATCATGATGCCAACCGCGAGCAGGATGAAACTTGGGGCAAACACGATAGTCATGTTATGAAAAATGCCCTTCTCCAGTTCCAGCCAACTCTGGCCATGTCTGACACCCACCAGGAGGGCCAGACAGGCGGCCAGCAACAGGGCTATCTGGTTGGGCCCGTAGGAAGAGTCCTCACCAAACAGGCGCACAGACAGGTAAAGGGAGACCATGAGAAACGCGACAGGCACCAGTGCCGCGCCAATGGAAGGGGCTGTTGATGCCGCCGTGTTGTTGTGCTGCTCCATAGGGATCAACCCAGATAATGAACAACCAGACCGGATTTCAGTTTCGGCTCAAACCAGGTGGATTTGGGTGGCATGAGCATGCCCTGATCCGCCACCGCCATCAAGGCATCTATGGTCACCGGGTAGCAGGCAAAGGCGGCGGCAAAACCTTCCTTGTCGACGGCATTTTCCAGCCCCTGATGACCGTGAATCCCGCCAATAAAATCGATGCGTTTATCCGTGCGCGGATTGTCGATGCCCAGCAGCGGACCCAGCACCCTATCCTGCAACAGGGCCACGTCCTGGGATGCCACCGGGTCCGCCGGTTTTTCATGCTTAAACGTCAGCCGATACCACTGGTCTGGCAGGTACAGACCAAATTCGCCTGGCTGTGCTGGCATCGCTGGCGTGGCATTTTGCTGAATCGCAAAATCCTGCGCCAGAGCCGCCAGAAAACCGGCCCGATCATACTGCCCAAGATCACGCACGACACGGTGATAGCCCTGGATATCCAACTGAGCATGGGGAAACAGGACCGCCAGAAAATAGTTGTATGCCTCATCCCCCCGATGGGCAGGATTTTGCCCACGACAGAATTCCCGGTACCGCGTGGCAGCAGCAGAGCGGTGATGACCATCGGCGACATACAGGGCCGGTACCCTGATGAAGGCGTCCCTGATCCGGACCACCAATTCATGATCCCGCATCACCCATAACTGGTGCCTGACACCATCGCTGGTGAAATCAACGTCAGGTATTCCCGCACAGGTCTGCTCCAGCTGCGCCGAGAGCTGATCGTTATCACGGTAAGTGAGGAACACCGGTCCGGTTTGCGCCTGCAGGGCCTGCATATGCCTGACCCGATCATTTTCCTTGTCCGGTCGGGTCAGCTCGTGTTTACGGATCAGGTCCTGCTCGTACTCATCCACACTCACCAGGGCGACAAGGCCGGTCTGGCTATGGCCTTCCAGGGTTTGCCGGTAACCGTAATAGGTCGGCTCCGTATCCTGGATCAGGGTCCCCCGGGAAACAAAGCGCTGAAAATTGTCCTGCCCCATCCTGTAGACCTCTTCACCATAGGGATCGGCCTGTGGATCCAGGTCTATTTCAGGTTTGCTGATATGTAAAAAACTCAATGGGTTGTCACCCGCCAGTGCCCGGGCCTGGGCACTGGTGAGAACATCATAGGGAGGGGCAGCCACTTGCGCTGCGAGAGAGGCTGGCGGCCGCATGCCGGCAAAAGGAAGTACGGTCGCCATGATCAGGGTTTACCTCAGGATACGCCCAGCAGTTCCACTTCAAAGATCAGCGCCTGGAACGGGCCAATCACGCCACCGGCGCCATTGGCACCATAGGCCAGCTGATGGGGAATATACAATTTCCACTTGTCACCGGTTTTCATCAGCTGCAGGGCTTCGGTCCAGCCGGCGATCACGCCGTTCACCGGAAACTCAATGGGCTCGCCGCGCTGTACAGAACTGTCAAAAACGGTGCCATCCACCAGGGTGCCATGGTAATGCACTTTCACGGTGGAGCTCGCCGCTGGTGTCTCACCGTCACCAGACGCCAGTACTTCATACTGCAGGCCGCTGTCTGTGACACTGACCTCATCACGCTCGGCATTTTCCTTCAGGAAAGCTTCCCCTTCAGCAGCCTGCTGATCTGCGGCAGCACTTTGCTGGCGACGCAGGCGGTCATTGAGGTTGTCGATGGCCTTGCGAATATTTTCCTCGCTCACCTGACTGGGATTGCCTTCAAGTACATCTGCGATACCGGCTATGACGGCCTTGGCTGACATGCCTTCAAAGGGCTGGCCGGCCAGTTGCTCGCCAACCTGGCGGCCGATGCCGTAGCTGGCCTGTTCATCGATGGTGGTAAAAGTATCAGACATACTGCTTTCCCGTAGTTTTTTATGAATGAGCGGCGCATTCTACCATGGATGATGGGGTATATCCGGTTAAATACCTGCGGCAAGCAGGTTGATGGCTTTAGCCAGACTCAAAACTTACCTACAATGGTTGTCTGCACAATTTGCTGGAGAGCTGACTGTGGCATCCGAACTTTTATGGGGCATCGACCTGGGCGGCACCAAGATTGAAATCCTGGTGCTTGACCCCTCAGACAATGATGTTCTGTGCCGACAGCGTATTGATACCGAAAGAGAGAAAGGACGCGAACACATTCTGGACCGCATCCGTCTGCTGCTGGATAACACCCGTCAGAAAATCGGCATTCGCCCGCACCAGGTCGGCATTGCCACTCCCGGCACCCTGGATCCGGTGACAGGCCTGTTAAAAAACAGCAACACCACCTGTCTGAATAACACCCCCCTGAAACGTGATCTGGAACGGCTGCTCGATATCCCTGTCACCCTGGCCAACGATGCCAACTGCTTTGCCCTGGCTGAAACCCTGATGGGCATCATCCCGGATGAATGTCCCCATGCGGAAGTGGTATTCGGCATCATACTGGGCACCGGTGTCGGCGGCGGCATCGTTGTGGATGGGCGGGTGATCACCGGATTGCACGGCATCGGTGGTGAATGGGGGCACATGCAACTGGACCCGTCAGGCGAGGATTGTTATTGCGGCGATACGGGCTGTGTGGAGACCCTCATCTCCGGGCCGGCCCTTGAGCGGTATTACACCCGTCTTACAGGTAAACAGCGTTCATTGAAGGACATTGCCGCCCGGGAAACCGAGGATGCCTTTGCGGCTCAAACCATCGGTCATCTACTGACCTGTTTTGGGCGCGGCCTGTCACAGGTACTGAACGTTCTGGACCCCGATGCCATCGTCATTGGCGGCGGCGTTGGTAATCTGGATGTGCTGTACGGTGAACGCTGCGTGGAGGCGATCAACCGGGGCATTTTCAACCATGCTTTCCATGGCCGCCTCCTGCGCCCAAAACTGGGAGACAGTGCGGGCGTTTATGGCGCCGCCATGCTAGTGGCTGACCAGCGGTGAATTACCAGGAAACCAAAACCTATCTGCTCAGCAAACCGGATGCCATTCTGGATTTCCCGTTCGGCCCTGAAACTGCGGTATTCAAGGTGCGCAACAAGATGTTTGCCACACTGGTGGAAACCGAAGGCCAGGCCTGGAGCAATCTCAAATGCGATCCCACCGAAGCGCTCATGCTCAGGGATATTTTTCCCGAGGTGCGTCCCGGCTATCACATGAACAAGAAACACTGGAACACCATTGAACTGCAGGGCAATCTGCCACAGAGTGAAATCGAGCGCATGATCGACAATTCCTATACACTGGTGGTCAAATCCCTGCCGCTTAAAGTCAGGCAGTCGCTGGAAATCCAATACGGTTCAGATGCGGTATACCGCTAAGCAGTCAGTTACTTGAAACCTGTTCACTTCATCATGATGATCATCCTGGCCGCCATCTGGGGATCATCGTTCATGTTCGCCCGACTTTCGGTAGGCGAGTTTGGCGCCATTCCCCTGAGTGCCGTTCGCTCCCTGGTGGCAGCACTGACCCTGTTCCCGCTGATGCTCTGGAAAGGTCAGTGGGCAGGCCTTCGCGACAACCTTGGCCATTTTGCGGTCCTGGGCCTGATCAGCACCGCCCTGCCCTTCACCCTGCTCACGGTGACTACCCAGTTTGCCACTGCCGGTTTTGCCTCCATTCTCAATGCCCTGACCCCCATCGTCAGTGCCATCATCGCCTGGCTCTGGCTGAAGGAATATTTATCGGCTCCGGCCATGGCCGGTATCGGCCTGAGTTTTGCCGGGGTACTAAGTCTGGTCACCGATACCCAGTCGGTGGACACCGGCAATATTCTACTGCCCATCCTGACCGGGTTTGGTGCGGCGTTTTTCTATGGCCTGACGGGCAATTACTCCCGCAAATTCGTCCATCATGTGCCCACGATTGCCCAGGCTACCGGCTGCCAGGTGTTTGCCGCCCTGTTCATGATTCCCCCGGCACTCTTTCTGTGGCCTGAGCACGCCATCAGCGCCTCCGGCTGGACCAATGCCGTGATCCTGGGCCTGTTGTGTACCGGCATCGCCTTCATTCTGTATTTCTCCCTGCTGGGCAGTATCGGTGTGGCAAGAACGGTAATCGTCACCTACATGATTCCGGTATTCGGCATGTTCTGGGGCTTTGTGTTCCTCGATGAAACCATTACCCTGAGCATGCTGGCGGGCGCTGCACTGATCCTTTCCGGCATCGCCCTGACCACCGGCCTGATTAAACGCAAACCCAAATTATCATCATGAAAATCAGTTTCCTTGCCTCGCACGGCGGCTCTTCCGCCAAAGCCATCATTGCCGCCATTAACAGTGGAGAATTACCCGGGGAAGCCGGCATTATCATCACCAACAATCGTGATGCCGGCATTTACCAGTGGTGCCAGGAACACCAGTTTCCCGTCAAGCATGTATCCTCCTCCACTCACCCGACTGCTGCTAGCGAAGACCAGGCTATCCTGACGCTGCTTGAGCAAGCCCAAACTGATGTGGTGGTGCTTTCCGGCTACATGAAAAAAATCGGACCGGCGACGCTGAACAGTTTCGATGGCAGAATACTCAACATTCATCCTGGCCTGCTGCCAAAGCACGGCGGCAAGGGCATGTACGGCGACTTCGTGCACCAGGCCGTTCTGGACAGCGGTGAAACCGAATCCGGCGCCACGGTTCACGTGGTCAATGCCGCCTATGACGAAGGCCCGATTCTGGGGCAGTCCCATGTGGAGGTGACCCCCGACGATACCCTGGAAAGCCTGCGTACGAAAGTCCAGGCCACAGAACCGGGTCTGTATATCCAATGCCTGAAAAGTTTTTTGACTGCCGGGTGAAAAGCCCCTAACCTCAAAAATCCTTCGTAACCGGGTTATCCTCATGAGTACGCAAGTCACGCAGGCCAGCTGTTTTGTCCATGGTGTCGCCCTCAACGGCGACGGTTCAGGCACCTCCGTCTCTGACTTCAAGCACATCGACAAACCCATGTGGCTGCACCTGGACTATTCCATGAGCAATTGCGGGGACACCCTGCGCGCGCTGAAAGTCCCGAAGAACGTCATCAATACCCTGGTAAAAACCAACACCCGTCCGCGCACACTGGCGGAAAAAAACGGTTTTGTGGTTTTCCTGCGGGCAGTGAACCTGAACCCCGGCGATGATCCCGATGACATGGTGTCACTGCGCATCTGGCTGGAAAAAGACCGCCTGGTCACCGTGCGTCAGCGCAAGGTGTTTTCCATTCAGGACATCCGCAAGGAACTGGAGGCCGGCAACGGTCCCAAAACCATTGAGGAATTATTCATCCTGATTGTTGAACGACTGGCTGATCGTATTTCCGAATACGTGGACAGTATCGAAGACAAACTGGCCGACTTTGAGGAATCCATTGAAACCTCCAACTCGAACCAGATCCGCGTGGAAGTGTCTTCCCTCAGACGTCAGGCCGCCCAGGTTCGCCGCTACCTGGCACCCCAGCGTGACGCCCTGGATGCCTTTCACCGTTTAAGCCGAGACATTCTTGAAGAACAGCTTCAGTTCCAGTTGCATGAGCAGACTGATCGTATCGTGCGCTACGTGGAAGACCTGGATCTGGTCCGCGAACGCTGCCTGGTGCTGCAGGAAGAACTGATGAACCGCATCGCCCAGGAACAGAATGCCCGCATGTACGTGTTGTCGATCGTGGCGGCGATTTTCCTGCCAATCTCCTTTGTCACCGGCCTGTTCGGCATGAATGTGGCGGGTTTGCCGGGTGTGGAAGAACCCGCTGCCTTCATGCTGGTGGCAGGATCAATGACGGCGATCGTGGCGGGAACCCTTGCCTACTTCAAGGCCAGGCGCTGGATGTGATCACTCGCTGGCAGGATCATGCTGCTTGATGATCCTGAGTGCACCATCAAGATGAATATCCCGTTGCGGGAAGGCAATGACGATACCCGCTTCATTGAACAGCTCATCGATCTTGAAGCGAATGTCTGATTTAACCACCCGCTGATCCCGTTCTGCCTGGGCATCAACCCAGAAATAGGCATCAAAGATCAGGGCGTTGTCACCAAAATCCTCGAAGATCACCAGTGGTTTGGGATCATCGAGGGTATCGACGTGCTCATTCACCGCCTGATAGATAAGCTCTGACACCTTTTTTACCGGTGAACCATAGGCCACGCCGACACGCACCATGCAGCGTGTCAGCCGGTCGATCAGGGTCCAGTTGATCACCGTGTTTTCCAGCAGCTGGCTGTTGGGAATCAGCATATGCACACCATCTGTCCGCCGGATACGGGTGGATCGCGTATTGATGGTTTCCACTGTTCCCTTGGCGCCATCGATTTCCAGAAAATCCCCGATCCGGATTGGCCGCTCCCACATCAGGATCCAGCCGGAGATGAAGTTGTTGATGATGTTCTGTGCACCGAAACCGACACCGATGGCAATGGCCCCGGAAACAAACGCAAACGCACTCAGGGGCACCTGCAGCAGATCCAGGATCACTATGAACAGGACAATCAGCGCGATGATCACGTAGATTCGCTGGATGAACAGGGCCATGTCCGGCGGAATGTCACTTTTCTCCAGACGGGACGCCAGCAGTCTGCTGGATTTTTTGAACAGGTACAGGGCCAGCAGAAGCAGCAACAGGATCAGCAGGAGTCGGCCAATGGTGTAGTCCTGGCCGTTATAGGTGAACAGTTCGATGGTTAGTAGTTCAAGAAATGCATCCATGATACAGCTGGCTCGTCATGATGTTCACACGATAGTAATGGTCTGACTGACTGATCGCAACGGTCTTGCGTTCATCATCGCGATGGCATTTCCACGGAAATGGGGACGCGGTAAGATGCGG
>CAZBBS010000015.1:0-28060 GCA_964490145.1 uncultured Enterobacteriaceae bacterium | reverse complement strand
GCCGCCTGCCAGGGGGTGGATGACCTGATGACAGGACAGGCCCAAACCGTATTCTGCGCCACCCGTCCGCCAGGTCATCATGCCACGCCTACGCATGCCATGGGCTTCTGCTTGTTCAACCAGGTGGCCATCGCTGCGCTATATGCGCAGCAGCAATACCAGCTGGAAAGAGTCGCCATCGTCGACTTCGATGTGCATCACGGCAACGGCACCCAGGACATCATGAAAGGACGAGATGGCATGTTTTATATTTCCACCCACCAGAGTCCGTTTTATCCCGGTTCCGGTCTGGAAGAGGAAAACCGCAGCTTCAACATTCTCAACCTGCCGCTGGACAGCGGTACCGGCCATGAGGTGTATGTGGAGCGCTTCCGAACCGAGATCCTGCCCGCCCTGGAAGCTTTCAACCCGCAGCTGCTGCTGGTGTCAGCAGGATTCGATGCCCACAGGGATGATCACCTGGCCAGCCTGGCCCTGACCAACGACACCTATCGCTGGCTCGGGATGCGGCTCAAACATCTTGCCAACACCTGCTGTGAAGGCCGGCTGCTATCCACCCTGGAAGGCGGCTACAACCTGGGCGTCCTGCCCGGCAGTGTGATGGCATATCTGGATGGCAATCTCGAGGCTGCTGACCGCTGACACTGTCACGGCGTATCCATTGTTCTGACCAACCGGTTTCAAAGTTTTCCGGCAGGTGCTACTCTCTGGCGACAACAGCGTCAGGGAAGGCGCCATAAAAGCAAAAACAACAATAACGACAACAAAAACTGTTCCGAGGGGGATCTCATGAAATACGCCATCTGGTTTTTTCGCCTGCTGTTTGCCGCCTGGATGATTCCGGCCGGTCTCAACCATTTCATTGCTCTGTTTCCACAACCCATGGGTAATGCCCCGTTGAGCATGGAACTGATCATTGCGCTGATCGACAGCGGCCTGTTCGACCTGGTCAAGGCCGTGGAATTGATTGCCGGCGTGATGGTGCTGTTCGGGTTATATACACCCTTGGCCCTGTTGATCTGTCTGCCGGTTTCCTTCGGCGTGTTTTACTGGGATGCGCCACTGGAAGGCTGGACCTCCGGCGCTTCCCGCTTCGGCTATGCCACCCTGTTCGTGAATTCTGTTTTGTGCCTGGCCTGGTATAAAAATTACCTGGGCATGTTCACCCTGAAGACACAGGTCAGTGAGCGGCAACAGCTGGTCATGATTGGTCGTCTGGTGCTTGGTGCCGGCCTGGTACTCTATGCCGCCAATGTTCTGTTCCTGTCACTGTGGTCTGCCCCGACAGGTTCCGAAGGCCTGGCCGCCCAGTTGATGACCTCCCTGACCAACTCGAATCTTTTACATGTGGCCCTGTGGATGCAACTGCTGTCGGGTATTTTATTGCTGGCTGGCATCATGGTGCCGCTGGCCCTGTGTATCCAGATGAATATCACCACCAACGCCCTGTTCTGGTCCCTGTTCCTGGACCAGCAGCCACTCGGCATGCTGGTGACCCTGGCCGCCTTCGCCATCAATGGCCTGCTGATGCTGGCTTATCTGCCCTATTACAAGGGGGTTCTGGAAAATGGTGTGGTGAGTGCAGGAGAAACAACAGGCCAGAGTGGCAATTACGATGCCCTGATGGTGGACCTCAAAGGCAATACAGATAAAACCGAATACCTGCCGGCGGTGATTTCCGTGCTGGCGGCCTTCGGCTTTTACTACTGGCTGGGTCTGGGTGGCACAGCACAATTCTCGGTACTGGTGCTGATGTATCCACTGTTTGTGTTACTGACACGTCGACTACGGGATATGGGTATGAACGTCTGGCTGCTGCTGGTCGCCCTGGTACCGGCGCTGGTCACCTGGGGTGTTTATTTCAGGTATTTCAGCCTTGGCGTGGATCACTTCATTACGGTAGGCACACTGATTATCGTGGCGGCGTTTATCGTGTGGGGTGCTATCGGGAAGAGTAAGCTTTCGTAAAACAAAGAACAGGGTTAATTACCCCGTGTGTTTGCAGGCAGGCATCCCGATTCTGACAGCGACACGCCGTGAATACATCCCTGTAGGCTTGACGCCGGCATCCATGCCGGCGACAGTCGCTTTACAGAATTCGGCATGCCTGCCTTCCAGATTCAGTCATACTTTCTTTCGTAAAACTGGAATTACTGGAAAATAACAGGGGCAGTGACTTTTCACAGGAAAATCACTGCCCCCATTAATTCAGGGTCAATGTTTTAGAATTACCTTCACTCCAGCTTTTCCAGTTCGGCAATGGCTTCAGTAATGATGTCCATACGATCGTCCAGAATCGCCTGGGCATCATAAAGCCCTCTGTTGTAATAGAACTTGCCTACCTGCTCACTGAAAAAATCCAGCAGAAACTCGGCATCAAACTGGCCGATTTCCTGATCCAGTTCCTGGTCGAACCAGGCCTGGATTTTTGTCACCAGGACAGCTTTTTCTTCCCGGGTAAATTCAATCATGGCCATCGTTATTTCACCGGAAAATCAAAATAGGTATCGGGATAAGGTTCATCGCGTAAGGTGAAGTGCCACCACTCCTCTTCCAGCCCCAGAAAACCATGCTTCATCATGGCTGTGCGCAGAAACATGCGGTTGGCACGCTGCTGGACGGTCACCGTGGTGTCACTGGGCCAGGACTTCTGGTCGAACAGATCAAAGGGTGTTCCCATGTCCAGCTCTTCACCGGTATCCAGCGAGATGATGGTCAAATCAAAGGTGCTGCCCCGTGAGTGACTGGATTTCTCGGCGATGAAGCCGCGCGGAATCAGTTCGTCTTTCTCCACATTGGGATAGTAACTGTCCTTCATGCGGATATCGTCTGCATCCTTTGCCCAGCGGATGAAGTAATCCACCGCCCGCTGCGGGCGATAGGCATCGAAGATCTTGAGCGCAAAATTGGCGTACGACAGATCCTGCTGCACTTTTTTCAAGGCCATCGCCGCCTGGAGAGTGCTGATGATGACATTGCTGCCATACCCGGGTACCGGCTGGCCGATGAAGTTGTCATCAGAGTAATAACGCAGATCGAAACGGATATGGGGGATTACGTCATTCAGGTAAATGAAGTTATCCGGCACATCCCGGGCATGAGTGGTGGAGGAATAGGTCAGCATGCTTTCAACTTACCGGGGTGTCAGGCGCAGCACTTCACCCGGGAAGTGACGATTGAGGTCATCGTTATCCTCGGAGTCGGTCAGGACATACAGGGCACCATCAGCGCCCTGTACCACGTCACGCACACGGCGGTGACGATCCACCAGCAGGTGTTCCTCTTCAAGCACTTTCGTGCCGTCCATTTCCAGGCGCACCAGGAACTTGCCCTGGGTGGGACTCATGGTGCCGATGAAGATATCCCCCTGCCATGCCGGGAACAGGTCGCCGGTGTACATCATCAGACCGGATAGCGCCCGTGACGGGAAGAAGTAATACAGTGGCTGTTCAACACCGGTGCGTTGTGAAGGTCCGACCTCGGTGCCGTCATAGTTCTTGCCATAGCTGACATAGGGCCAGCCGTAGTTTTTGCCGGGCAGGATACGATTTAACTCATCCCCACCCATGGGGCCATGCTCAATGGTCCACAGCTCACCGGTTTGCGGGTGGATCATGGCGCCATCGGGGTCGCGGTGGCCCCAGGACCAGATTTCACCCCGGGCGCTTTCCCGGCCATAGTAGGGATTGTCCTGCGGGATGGAACCATCATCGTTGATGCGCAGCATCTTGCCGATGACAGAATCCAGTTTCTGCACTTCCTGGTCGGCATTGGCAAAGGCGATACCGAAACCCATGGTACTCAGGTACAACTTGCCATCGGGTGAATGCACGAGCCGGCGTGCCGGCAGGTCGGCAATGTATTCCACGTTTTCGAAACCGCTGTTGTCATCTTTCAGGCGGGCGCGGGCAATCTTGTCAATCTGGAAGACCTCACCACGCGCCTGAACCTGGGCACGGAAATCCGCACTCACCGGGCCGCCACGCTGGCCAGCCGGCGGAGCGGGAAAAGCCATGTACACCAGGCGCGACTGTTCAAAATCCGCCGCCGGGGATATGTCCATCAGCCCGCGACCACCCACCGACCGCACCGGTGGCATACCGGGAATGGGATCGCTCATCCCCCCTTCAGGACCCACCACTCTTACCTCGCCCTTGCCATCGGCCACCAGCAGCTTTCCATCCGGCAGAGCCACCAGGGCGCGGGGACGATCAAGACCAGAAGCCAGTACTTCCACTTTATAACTGGAAGAAATCGCCGGTGCCGGCGCATTGGTCTGACCGGGAAACGCCGGGGATGGCGGATTGGCCAGGGGGTCCACTTCAGCGCTTTGGGCGCCCAGGGAAGCCAGTACAATGCCAAGGGCTAAAGAGGATGTTTTAAGGATGTTCATAAAAGACTCCTGTCCTGGAACCTGCAAGCTCAACTGTGGCGAAATTTCTCGAACTTCTGCACGCCCTCGGGCAGGAGATGGAAAGGCTGGGCATCATGGGTCCAGATCACATAGTCCGGCCCGCCATACAAAGAGGGGTCGTCCAGGGTGCCGACTTTCACAATGACAATATCGGGCAGCGAAGGGGCCCGGGTCAGCAGATGGGTGCCGCAGTCGGGACAGAATTCGCGGGTGACCGGATTGTCCAGATCCTTGCGGCGAAACGGCTTGGGTTCCCCCTCGGTAATACGAAAGGTATCCCGCGGCACGCCCACCACCAGGTTGGGGTTCCCGCCACTGATATACTGGCATTCGCGACAGCAGCATTCCCCTTTGAACACAAAATCACTGTCGATGGTGTAACGGACATTGCCGCAATAGCAGCCGCCTTCAATACTCATAAGCTTCCCCTCTTTAACAAACTCACATTATTCAATTCACGCTCAATATCACTGGGCCACATGCATACCGGTACGCATGCCATTCCAGCTTGTTGTCGTCAGCCACTGATAGGTGGCATCAAACAGGGTCTGTGCGTCCTTCTCCCACATGGCATTGTGCGAGGCGCAGGGCATTTCCAGAAACAGTTTGGATTCCGCGCCGTAATCGGCATACAGGTTTCTGACCATTTGTGGCACCACCTGCTTGTCCTGGGCCCCGGCCACCATCAACAGTGGCGTCTGCGTGGCTTTTACCACGTCTGCTCCCCAGCCAAAGGTCATGGCCCGGGGCGCACGACGCACACCGGTTCCCCATGTTGCACCCACCGGATCAGAGGCCAGCATTTCCGACCACACGGCATCACTGACCGCTTTGGTGTACTGGTTATTACAGCCCACCTGGCGATCCCAGTTGGCATCAAAATCCGCCCTGCTCTGCTTGGTCATGGCGGTGCCGCTGAAATCCAGCTCTCCCAGTGTGGCCGGATAGTCGGCCCGGTAGGCTGGCGCCAGCAATACCATGCTGGCCACTTTCTCCGGATGTCTGGCGGCATAGCCTGCTGAACGGGGTCCACCCTGAGACCAGCCCACCAGGTGTACCTTATCCACGCCTCGCAGTTCACGGATGTAGTTCACCACGGCATCAATATCCTGCCAGTCGGAATCCATGGAAGTAATGGCATAGGGGTAACTGGGCGCACAGCGATCACCGAACAGGTCGCTCTGGTCATCGGCACTCAGGTTGCAGCGGTCATTCATCACCACGGGACGATAGGAACGGCCATAGCCGGTCATGTCCATGGCAAAGGTATCCATACCACGTGCTCCCAGATACTGCATCCAGCTGAAGCCCTCCACCGGCACATCAAAGGCCACTTCAGCAGGAGTGCCTGCCCCGTGGATAAACAGCACCACCTGCCCGTCCAGGTCGGTCCTGTTCCGGGTGCGGGTGTCTGCCCGCTCGCGAACGTAAATCTGTGAGACAGAACCGCTCATGGAAGGCACCCGTGACACCACCGACACGTAGTGCTCCACCATCGGCACGGCATCCCCCATCGTCACAGGACCCTGCACCTGGGCACAGCCACCGGCAGTCAGCGCCGCCATTAAAACCAGCCAACCTCTTGATTTCACTTGATTATCCCCCTATTCCAGAAAGCGCCTGACTGACGCTGAGATACAGAGACTAAGCCAGCTGCAGGGGCATGATCAAGCCCGCTTTTGGAAAATTGACTATTCCGGGGTGGCGGGGAATAATCGGGCTCTTTTATAAAAACAATGACCGGGGGATACACCATGTCAGATATCGAAAAAAAGGACTCACAGGAAGCCAGCCAGCAACGTCGCAGCGTACTGAAAACCGGTGTTGCCATGAGCGGTATGGCGGCCACCGCCAGCATGCCCTTCTGGTCGCAGGTCGCTCTGGGCGCCAATGACGAAGTGGTCCCTTTCACTGACATGCCCGAAGGCTACACCGTGCCACCCGTCCAGGCCGGGGGTATTCATTACAATGACACCTCCAAACTCGACGACTTCCATACCCCCTATGGCGAGTTCTACATCATTCAGCACTACAACCAGCCGGAAGTGGCCGAAAGCAGCTTCCGCCTGAATGTCACCGGTCTGGTCAACAAGCCCCTGCAGCTGACCATGGCTGACCTGAAAGGCATGCAGAAATATGAAATCGATGCCGGCTTTGAATGCGGCGGCAATTCCCCGCGCCTGTTCCAGGGCCTGATCGGTAATGCCCGCTGGGGCGGTGTACGCCTGGTGGACGTGCTGGACCAGGTGGGCCTGCAGCGTGAAGGTATCGAAGTGGTGTTCTACGGTGCCGACACCGGCATGGAAAAAACCCGCCTTGATCTTGATATGGAAGTGGAACAGAACTTCGGCCGCAGCATGCACATTGATGATGCCCTGAACCCCGACATCCTGCTGGCCTACGAAATGAACGGCGAGCCCCTGCCCATGTTCCATGGCGCACCGCTGCGCGTGATCGTGCCGGGCTGGTACGGCGTCTCCAACGTGAAATGGCTGACCCAGATCCACATACAGGATCGTCGCTACATGGGCCGCTTCATGGGCCGCGACTACGTCACCCTGGCCAAGCGCAATGTGGGCGGTGTTGAGCGCTGGGAAGAACGTTCAGTCACCAAGATTCGCCTGAAGTCCTCCATCATGCGCGTGACCAAATCCGGCCGCGACCACAACATCCTCGGTTTCGTCCTGAACGACGGCACCCCGCTGCAAAGCGTGGAAGTGAGCATCGACGGCGGTCCGTGGCAGAAAGCCGAGATGGACCCACGCAACTCCAAGTACTCCTGGAAGCTGTTCAACTACACCTGGAAGAACGCTTCCAAAGGCGAACACACCATCGTGTCCCGTGCCACCGATGTCACCGGCCACGTCCAGGAAACCATGGAAGAAATGCCGGAGAAACCCACTCGCTGGGAAAACTACGGCCAGTTCCCGCGGACAGTGCGTATCGGTTAAGCAGATACAGCAAAAGCAAAACCGGAAGCCGGGGCCTGAAAACCCCGGCTTTTTTATCGCCCTCATTTACAAATACAAAAATGATGCCAACCATGCCGCTCGCGCTTCATCATTTTACTCAATCCACGTGGGCATTCTTCCGTGGGCAAAGAACATATATTTGCAATCCCGCCAAGATATGGCACGCTTTACCGCTTTCAGGCGCTCGCTTTGTTACCAGGATGTAAACAAATTGCCAGGGAATTCAGAACCTTAATTCCCCCACCAGATAAATAACGCGCATCCAGTGATTGCAAACGTGCAGGCTCGGTTTAAAGCGAGCATGAAAAAAGTGAAGATTTTTTATTAGATAAGTCAGTGTGTTACGACTGATCAAATTACGACCAAGTAGTAAAGCGAGCACGCTCGATATACAAATGTTAGGTGGCTAATCCAGGTATGACCCTAATATTGATTATTCTTTTAGGTTGGCCCAGTGCAATTATCGGCATATTGTTTATAGGTGCCGGCATATACTTAAAGAATCAGAAGTTTCGAATAGCTGGCGCGATTATTTCTATGGGTTTCTGTCTGTATGCAAGTATGTATCCACCACCGGTTCGCTGGATGGGTCTTGCATCAATTGCAGGAAATTGGATCAGCGCAATGTGGAAATGGAATTATTCAAAATTAACGCAGTCCCTAGCGTTGTTGCCTATGGGAGTTTTAATAATGGTGTTAGGTTATGTTGTTATTAGCCAGTAGGATTTGGCCACCTAACAATCCCTTTAATAACGCCCTTCGGGCTGGGACGCCGGCTTCGTCTTAGCCTGATCTGTTATCACAACCATTCAAAGATGAAACAACCACTCAATAACATCAATCCCGCCAAACTGAAACACAGCAAATGGACAGCCGTGAAGCCGGTTAACAAGGAAAAGCATTTCATTGTTTCCCGTGTGAAATATGACGATGATGGTGACGTGACCCTTTGTGAACTTGAAGCCGTCCTGACAAAGCGCCTGGAAAGCATCGACTGGCGCTCATTGAAGGACTGCAGCCATTGGATTCAGGGCTGGCAATAAACCCATTGACTAAAAAGCCCGCTCTATGCGGGCTTTTTTATATGAGTCTGTTCAATTCAACTGCAACTCCGCCTGCAGCAAATTCACCAACGCTTCGGCATGCTCCGCTGCTTCCTGGCCGCGGGCGGTCAGATACCCGCCATCACTCAAGGTAATAATCCCCAGTTCATGCAAGCGTTGGGCTGCAGCGATCTTGTTGGGGTCGGCATCCTTGTGCACCTTGATGCCTTCCTGGGGGTTGGTGGTGTCGTAGAGCATGAGCAGGCTGATTTCATGTATCAGTTTGGGATCAAGCATGGGTAGTTTCCCTGGTTGTTATTCTAATGAAGGTGGTTTGAATACATCTGGTCATAAAAAATCTGTTCTACAAAAAAGGGAGCCTGTCACTGCTCCCTTTTTAATTAGCGCTACGCCATATTGGCAATGGGCACTTCCGGATTCACATCCGCCTCGTAGTCCACGCCCGGCATCTCGAAACCGAACAGGTTGAGGAATTCCTGCTTGTAACCGGCAAAGTCAGTGATGTCACTGATGTTGTCGGTCTGCACCTGCTCCCACAGATCGGCAACGGCCTGCTGTACCTCGGGCTCCAGTTCCTTGTAGTCGGCACGCCAGCGGCCATCCTCGTCCACACGGGGCGATGCGCCGTACAGGCTTTCCCGGAACAGCAGATCCACCTGTTCAATACAGCCTTCGTGGGTGCCCTTCTCCTTCATCACCTTGAACAGCAGTGACAGGTACAGCGGCATGATAGGAATCGCTGAGGAAGCCTGGGTAACAACCGCTTTGAGTACAGAGACTTTGGCTTCACCGCCAAGGTCGCTGAGAGATTCCTGAATGGCATTGGCTTTTTTGTCGAGATCCTTCTTGGCTTCACCGATGGTGCCGTTCCAGTAGATGTCCCAGGTCAGCTCGGCGCCCAGGTAGGTATAGGCGGTAGTCTTGCAGCCCTGCGCCAGCACACCGGCGTCTTTCAATGCATCAAGCCACATCTGCCAGTCTTCCCCGCCCATGACGGCCACGGTGTTGGCAATCTCTTCGGCATTGGCGGCAGCCACTGACATCTCCTGGATCTGTTCCTTGTCGGTATTGATCCCGCGCATGGTGATGTCCTTGCCAATGGGTTTCAGGGTCGAGGTATGTACTTCCCCGGTTTTGGGATGGGTGCGGCGTGGTGAGGCCAGGGAATAGACCACCAGGTCTACCTGCCCCATGTCAGCCTTGATGGTGTCGATCACCTTCTGCTTGATCTCGTCAGAGAAGGCATCGCCATTGATGCTTTTCGCATACAGGCCTTCGGCCTCGGCATACTTGTGGAAGGCGGCGGAGTTGTACCAGCCGGCAGAACCGGGCTTGGCATCTGTGCCTTCCTTTTCAAAGAACACACCAAGCGTGGAGGCACCACTGCCAAAGGCCGATGTTATCCGGGAAGCCAGGCCGTAACCCGTGGACGCACCGATCACCAGCACGTTTTTCGGGCCTCCGGCGATGGGGCCATTGGCCTTGACGTAATCTATCTGCCGTTTGACGTTGGCATCGCAGCCGGTGGGGTGGGTGGTGATGCACATGAAGCCGCGTACGCGGGGTTTGATAATCATGGTGGGGTTCCCTGTTCTTGTACGTGTTTATTATTCGACAATGCTATTTATGTTTTTGTGCTTTATGGTGCTGAATTCTATCACAGTCCGCCTGCGCCTAAGGGGCCAGACCATCAAGATAGGACTTGCGCTCTTCCTTTGACAGCGCCGCCAGGGCTTCTATCCGTTGGAAGAACACCGTCAGGTCATTACCGGATTCCGCCAGGATCTGCTCAAAGGCCGGTACCCGTTTGAAATAGGTGGCGACCGTGTTGAGCTTGGCGTTGTTGATGTCCGTGGCAAACCAGTTGTCGTAGGCATCAAAGCCGTCCCAGTCCGCTTTTAAGCCCTGGTATTCCTCCCTCAGATCACTCACCAGCTGCTGTTTCTCCCGGCGCATCGCAGCCTCATCCACACCGGATTCATACAGCGCGGCAAAACGCGGCAAATAGGCCTGCACCAGCCCCACAAACTGTTGCTGATACTGTTTCTCCCGGCTGGCCTGGGCAACCCGCTCTTCAGCATCATCTTCACCGGTGGCATCAAGCCAGCGTTTCAGGCCTTCCAGCTCCACGGTGGTAGCAAAGCTTTCATTGAATTCGGTATCGCCGGGAATATAGACCACCTGGTGGGCCAGCTCATGAAAGATCAGCGCCGCCAGACGATAGCGATCACGCCTTATCACGGTATTGAGCACGGGATCGGAAAACCAGCCCAGGGTGGAATAGGCGGCCACCCCACCGACATAGACGTCCAGCCCCTCATCCGCGAGATCATCGGCATAGGCCCTGGCGTCTTCCTCTGCAAAATACCCCCGGTAGGACACACACCCGGCAACGGGATAACACCACTGGCGCGATGACAGGGAAAACTCCGGCGCGGCAAACACATTCCACACCACGTAGGGGCGGCCGATGTCTGCATAGGTGGAAAAGTTTTTGCTCACCGGCAGCGACAGCTCGCTCTCGGCAAAGGTGCGGATATCCAGAATGGTTTCCAGCTGCTGTTTGAGTACCGGATCAGTGGCCGGGTCTGCCACCAGGTCAGCAATATCTTCCCGCTTGCTGAAGATGGCAATCTGCCCGCGTATGGCCTGGGTATAGAAACTAACCGACTCGCAGGCGGTCAGCATCAGGCTTAGACAAACGACAAGGATACGAACCATGCCGGTTTACTCACCTTCCAGCGTGACAACAAGTCGGCGGGCGCCCCCATGATCCCGGTGTTCACCCAGCATGATGCCCTGCCAGGTGCCCAGCGCCAGGCGCCCCTGACTGATCGGAATGGTCAGTTCGCAGCCGAGCAGTCCACTTTTGATGTGAGCCGGCATGTCATCAGGGCCTTCATAGGTGTGCACATAATACGGGGCATTTTCAGGGGCCAGGGTATTGAAGTGGCGCTCCAGATCTTCCCGCACCTCGGCTTCACAATTCTCGTTGATACCAAGGGACGCCGAGGTGTGCTGGAGAAAGAAGTGGGCCTTGCCGATGGTGTAGTCAGCCAATTCCGGCAACTGCTCGACCAGTTCTCGCGTGACCAGGTGAAAGCCCCGTGCACGCGGTTTCAGGGTGATGGTTTTCTGAGTCCAGCTCATTGACTGATTTTGATTTCAAACAGGGAAGACCACAACTTGCCGGTCACGAACAGGCGCTCGTTCTCCGCGTCCCAGGCAATGCCGTTGAGCACCTCGTCGCGGGATCGACGCCCCGGATAAAGACCGCTGAGGTCCACCAGGCTGTTGACGTTGCCGGTTTCCGGATCGATGCGCGCAATCACATCCTGGTACCAGATATTGGCCCAGATCTCGCCATTGATGAATTCCAGTTCGTTGAGAAACTGCAGCGGCTGGCCATTGAACATCACATGCAGGCGGTCTTTCTGGGTAAGGGATTCCGGATCGAGCACACGAATCCAGGCACTGCCATCACTCACATAGAGGGAGTCATCATCATTGGTGATGCCCCAACCTTCCCCTGCCAGGAAAAAACTTTTCTCCTGGTTGAAGCTGGCCAGGTCATAGACAAAGCCCACGTGAGACTGCCAGGTCAGCTGGTAGATGCGGTCATTCATGATGGTGATGCCTTCACCAAAGTAGCGGCTGTTGAGGTCGTGGCGCTGCAACTGCTCACCACTTTCCAAGGCCACACGGCGCAGGGTGGATTGGCCTTTGCGCCCGGTGCCTTCGTACAACTGGCCTTCATGAAATACCAGGCCCTGTGTGAAGGCCTGAGGGTCATGCGGGTAGGTGTTAATCACTTCGGCTTTGTAGACAGGGACTTCTTCGGCGGCGGCAACACACAGAGACGAGGTAAGAGACAAGAGGCAAGAGACAAGAGACAAGGCCAAACGTCTGAGTTTGCCAGAAATGCCTGAATACTTGTGGTACTGCTCTGCGCCCATACGAGATAACTACACCTGATCTTTTATGACTTCTGCCAATGCTGACAACCCGGCTTCAGTTGCCGGGAATATACCTTTCTCGGTTATCAGTCCGGTCACCAGCCTTGCGGGGGTGACATCAAAGGCATGATTGATGGCCCGGCTGCTGGCCGGCGTCAATCTTACCGTATCGAGCTGTCCCTGTGCATTTAGACCCTGGATATGGGTAATTTCTCCGGCATCGCGTTCTTCTATGGGCACCTCGTCACTGTCCCAATCGATGCTGGATAGCGGTACTGCCGCGTAAAACGGTACGCCATTATCGTGGGCTGCAAGGGCTTTGAGGTACGTGCCAATCTTGTTGCAGACATTACCGCGGAAGGTGGTGCGATCACTGCCCACCAGGCACAGGTCCACCTGGCCGGACTGCATCAGGTGACCGCCGGCGTTATCGCTAATCACGGTATGGGGAATGCCTTCCCTGTCGAGTTCCCAGGCAGTCAGACTGGCGCCCTGGTTGCGGGGACGGGTTTCATCCACCCACACATGCACCTCAATGCCCACTTCCCAGGCTTCATAGATGGGAGCCAGTGCTGTCCCCCGATCCACCGTGGCCAGCCAGCCGGCATTGCAATGGGTAAGAATATTCACCGGCTGCCTGCCGGCTTCAGCCAAAGCCTGAATAAGGGTAACGCCATGTTGACCTATGGCCGTGCAGTGGGCCACATCTTCATCGCAAATCTGCATGGCCTCATCCAGGGCCTTAGCGACCGGATCGGCGTGTCCGTCGACTGCCCTGAGTACACGATTGAGAGCCCACTGCAGATTCACGGCTGTGGGACGGGTTGCCAGCAAGGCATTGGCCGCCGTCTTGGCCTCACTCCCCTGCTTCAACGCCAGGTAAAGCCCGAATGCCGCAGCAGCCCCAATCAGGGGCGCCCCCCTGACCTGCATATGACGAATGGCGTAACAGGCATCCTCCAGCGTATCCAGGGCATGCACATCAAAAAAATGCGGCAGGCGGGTCTGGTCGATGATCTTGACCCGGCCATCGGTAGGGTCGAACCAGATGGTGCGGAAAAGCTTTCCATTGACATGCATAGGCTCAAAGCTTCCCGATTTTTTCCAGAGGATGCAGGAGACGGCCCTGCCTCCGTCTAGATAACACGATCATTCCCCCCATCCACCGGCACCTGGGCACCCGTGGTGCAAGAGGTGTCCCTGCTCGCAAATATCCGGGCCAGGATGGCCACATCACGGCTGCGCACTTCCTTGCCCAGGACATTGTTCTGTTTGTATTCATCCACGGTCAGGCGGTAATGGTCGGCGCGTTTTTTCAGGGTCTCTTCATCCCATACTGCCGTATCAAATACTGCATTGGGATGCAGAACATTCACGCGTATCCCCTTGTCACCCAACTCCAGGGCAGCCACCCTGGCCAACTGGGTGAGTCCCGCCTTCGCTGCCGAATAGGCCCCGGCACCTGGTCCCGGCGCGGGCACGTTTTTCGAGGCAATGATGACCACAGCCGGATCCAAGCCATGCTCCAGGTAAGGCAAGGCAGCACGCATGAGGGTCATGTGGGAAGTCAGGTTAAGGTCCAGACTCTTTTGCCAATTGTCATCCGACATCCCGGCGATGGACTCACTGGGCGTGAAAGCACCGGCGTTGCTGACCAGGATGTCCAGGCCGCCAAAGCGGGTGATACCGGTCATGATGCCCTGGCTGACAGCATCAACGTCCATGACGTCACAGGCCCAGCCCAGGACCTGGGAGGACGCAAACATATCAGCGATGGCGGGATTGATATCAAGGGCAATCACACAGGCACCGCAGGCCACCAGTTCGTCCACGCAGGCCTTGCCAATACCCGAGGCCGCGCCGGTGACAAGGGCGACCTTGCCTTCAAGCTCGGGACTGCTGCCGGCCTTCTTGAGTTTGGCCTGTTCCAGCTCCCAGTATTCCACGGCAAACAGATCGGCTTCTGGCAGGGCCTGCCACCCCCCGAGCGCTTCGCCCCACTGAATGGCCTTGATAGTGTGTTCACCAATATCAGCGGCCACCTGCAAGCGCTTAATGTTCTGCCCGAAAGCCAGTATGCCTTTGCCCTGCCATACAGCCAGACGAGGCGCAGCATCCAGACAGGTCAATGAACCATCGTTATGCCGGTCGAAATAGGCCCGGTACTCCACGGCATAGGTATCAATATCCTGCACCGGATCGGCATCCACCAGAATAGCCGGATGCACCTTGGTATGAATGGTGTGGTCTGGCGTGATGGGACCACGGCTGGCTATCGATGCCATGTTATCCAGACTGGCAAAGCCTGCTGCCTGCTCTGAGGTATCCAGAGACGCGATCATGGGACGCCCGGCCTGATGCGCCACCTGGGCACGGATACGGGTTAGCTGGACATAGTCACCGGCATCCAGGGAATAAACCGCACCGGCCTGGTTGTTCAGGATGTCTTTGTCTTCAAGATATTCTTCAACCCGGGATACCAGGGCAATCATGTTGTCGTAGCTCTCCCGTGCCTCATCAGCAAAGGTGAACAGGCCGTGATGCATCAGGAAAATCCCCTTGATGGTGGACCAGTCCAGCCACTGGGTATGTTCATGTACCTGCCGGGCCAGCACAAAGCCCGGCATGATGTAGGGCAGGATCAACACGTCTTCCCCAAAAATGTCGCCGAGCATGTTCTCACCATCCGGGGTATTGCTGACCGCCACCACGGCATCGGTATGGGTGTGATCGACAAACTTGTAGGGAATGATGGCGTGGAGGATGGCTTCCACTGAGGGTGTCGGGGCGCCGGGGTCGAGCAGTGACAGACGCAACTGCTGCATCATCTCGCTGTCGGTCATGGACTCAAGCTCTGCCAGGGCCAGCAGATAGGCCAGGCTGCACGGCGCATAGCCGGGCGCCTCGATGGTTTTCAGGTCCCAACCGGAACCCTTCACAAACAGCGTGTCCTGTTGGGCGCCGAAAATGTTGGTGGTCCGACTTTTTACCGAGGTGTTGCCGCCGCCGTGCAGAACCAGGTCCGGATTCTGTCCCAGCAGGCGCGAGGAATACACACGCATGGCCAGGTCGGAATCCTGGAATTTTGCCGCTTCAGCATCTTGCCAGAGATTTTTCATGGGTCTACTGCAGTCTGTTGTCAGATCAGGGACGTGAGAATGGCGGCCAGTGAACCCAGAATCATGATGGCCGTAGGTGCAAAGGTCAGTAAAAAGCCCAGACCGCGACTGGCAGGATCACGCACGTAACTCATGGCATAAATAAAACGGCCGATCAGCCAGACCACGCCCAGGAACGCGCCGATATTGTGTCCAGCCCAACCGACATTTTCAGCGGTGATGGCAAAACACACCAGTGCAGGAACAAAAACCACCAACTGCTCAAGGGTGTTCTGCTGGACACGGAAATGCTTGTCGAATTCCGGATGGCCGGAAGTCGCCGGTGCATGCACGCCGAATTTTCCGCGAGCCCAGCCCACGCGCATGGAAAAGCCGATGAATTCAATCAAGGCCAGAATGATGATCAGGATAACCAGTGTCATAACGCTTTCCCCCAAATAGTGTTATTCAATTCAAACGTCGCCTAGCGTAACACGGTGATGCTTTTTTTTGGCCGTCTTTCACCTTCTTGCACCCTTTTCCACCGCCTTTACCTGCTTTTGCGAACCCCGAAAACAAACAGCCCGGGATATACCCGGGCTGCTCATCAAACCTGTTGTCCGAAAAACTTATTCCATAACGGAGATAGTCTGGACGCCAGCTTCCCTGGCTGAGTTCATGGCTCTGACCAGAACTTCTGCATTGGACTGTTTATTCGGACGAATAATGACAGAAGCGGCTGGATTTTCAGCGCGGGCCGATGCAACCCTGGCACGAACCGCTGAAATATCGATACGTTCCTGATTGAAGAAAATCTGGTTGCGGGAATCAATCTGGATCAGGACGTTTTTGGGCGTATCGGCTGAAGGCGGTGGAGGATTGTTGTTCGGATCCTGGCCTTCGATATCCATGGCATTCTCTTTCAGGAAGGATGCGGTGACGACGAAGAAAATCAGCAGGATGAATACCACATCCAACATCGGCGTCAGGTCGATATTGGATTCGTCCTTTTTCTTCTTGATCATTGAACCGGCTACAGTTTTCATTAATTACCCCTAAAACGCTGAATTTTTGGCGAGAGCCCTGAAAATCGGGTCTGAATATAATGTGTTTTATGTTTTTTACGTTTTGAAACGTATTACGAGTGTTTCGTGTTGATCCAGCCCCATTTTATTACCCTGATTACCCAGGTTGTTGCCTATGGCTGACTGGCTATCCCCCTCGCAGGAGAGCGAGTATATCACCTTCAGAGACGAGCACAACACCGGTACAGACCACACAATTCAAGGTTTTCACCCCATTATCAGCCTCCTGACACCAGGGATGCGCCGACCACAAAAAAGAGGGCCAAGGCCCTCTTTTTTATAAACATAACTCTTTGTTTTTATTATTTTTTCATTGAGCCAAGGGTAAATGCCAGCTGTTCAGCCAGCTGTTTAGGGGTTTTACCGCTGCGGGCACCAACCTGCAGTCCACTGTAAAGGTTCATCAACAGGTCTGCGGCAGTGTCTGCCTTCAGGCCGCGTTTGAGCAATTTGCCCTTTTCCAGTTCTTTGGTTCTGGCCAGCATAGCCTTGCGAATCACATTCAGTCCGCCCTTGATGACTTTCTGCATTTCCTTGTCCCAGATGATGCTTTCGCACACCGAGTTAACCAGCAGGCAACCCATCCCCCGCTGCTTTTTAGGGGCTGAAATGATCATGACATCGAAAAAGGATTCGACAGCCTTCCAGCCATTGAGCTTGGCATTGCCAAGGGTGGCGTCGATATTGGCCTTGTTCAATTCCGAGTACTTGTCCACACAGGATTTGAAGAAAGTGTCCTTGTCGCCAAAAGAGTTGTACAGGGTGCCACGATTGATGTCGGTGGCATCAAGCAGCTTCTGCACAGAGCTGGCTTCAAAGCCTTCCTTCCAGAACTGCTCCATGGCATTTGACAGTACAGTATTTCGTTCAAATTCTACGGGACGGGCCATTTTCAAACTCTCGGTTAAATATAGTTTTTATATAGTGAAGGTTGCTGGGAAGGTCGGCAACGAGTTGGCCGCGAATTCTAGTACAAGCGTTTTCTTTACACCACTTGGAGTGGTTTTTTACCGGTTTTTATAGGGGTAAATCATTAGGTATCAGTGTTTCAGGCTGGCCATGTCAGACTAAAAAAGCCATGGTTTTTCCCCAGGTACCATGTGAAATCCCGGCCCGCCCCTTCAAACCCGGCCATCAGGACAGCTCGCGGAGAATAAGGGTATAATCCTGCGGTTTGGACCCTGACAACCCCGTAAAATCTGGCCTTGAATGACGCATCACTCTGAACAGCCTGCCATCGCCCCACCGGGGTCAATGCTGCCCCCTGGCTCAACTGGTCTGTCTGCAATATCAGTGCGGCATCAGTCGTCCCTGTTAATGGCGGCGGCCCTGGTGCTGTGCTTGCCCGCCATGGGAGCCAGTGAGGACGACGCGGAACAGCAAACTGTCGTCTTTGAGTCGATACCAACCCTTTTTGGCGAGGTGCTGGCTGCCGACAATATCCCGGTGGCAATGCGCGACGGGGAAACCCTGAGCGTGGATATTTATCGTCCTGATGATAATGACCGCCACCCCACACTCTATGCCGCCGGCCCCTATCCGCATACCCGGGATATCCTGACTGACAATGGATCACAGGTGGGTCCTGTGGCCTGGTATGTGAACCAGGGATATAACGTCGCGGTTGTCGATATCCGGGGAACCGGAAATTCGACAGGCAGTTTCTCCTTTTTTGACCGTGACGAGCAGCAGGACCACTACGAAGTGGTGGAATGGATTGCCGAACAAGCCTGGTCAGACGGCCAGGTAGCCGGCACCGGTGCCGGGTACTATGCCACGTCCCAGTGGCAACTGGGCATACAGAACCCGCCGCACCTGTCCTGTATTGCCCCGATCAACGGCAGCCTCAATCCCTTTCGCGACCTGGTGAGTCCCGGCGGACTGGCCAGCAACGCCCTGGTCAACGACTGGTACGATCGCGAGATTCGACTAGGCAATGCCTACACACCCGGCATTGAGCGCATCGTTGACCTGGATTTCAGGGCGGTGCAGCTGAGCCATCCGAGCTATGATGAATTCTGGCGTGAACGCAGCAGTCTGGACAGCGTCAGACTGGTCAATGTCCCGGTATTTGCCTTTCACGACTGGAGCCTGGATAGACTGACGCCGGATATCTCCGGCACTGTGCTGGCCATGGCCGGGTTAAATCCCATCAACAAACTGCTGATCACCAATCCCGGCGAAACCACCCCGCTGTATCAGGACACTGCCCTGCTGGGACGGGAACTGCTGCCCTTTTACCAGTGGTGCTTTAATGGCAGGAATGCTTCTTCACCCTTTATTGCCCAACCGCGCATCCGCTACCAGGTTCGAGGGCAGGACAGCATCAAGCGGGAAAGCACCTGGCCTCCTGGCAATATCGAATTTGAATCCTGGTTCCTGAACAACGGTGCCGATGCCGCACTGGGCAACCTAGACCAGTCGCGGCAATCCGGCACTCCCGGGTTCAGTACCCTTGAACGACGCCAGCGCGATTCCCGCATGCTCTACGAGTCTGCCCCCCTGGCTGAAGATCTGGAAATTGCAGGCCCCATCATGCTGGAGCTGTTTGCCTCCAGTTCACTGAATGACATGGCTTTTGACGTCATTCTCAAGGAAGAAATTGTCTACAGGACACTGACTCCAAGCCCGCTCCTGCCCGGGATATTTCTTGAAGATGAAGAACCCGAGCTGTTTCAGGGCACCGAATCCTTCACTGAAATAACTGTCTCCCATGGCAGCCTGAAGGCTTCCATGCGCCGGAAAAATGCGGCACTGAGCAAGGCATACCAACCGGTATACGCCCAGCAGGACAGCGAAGCACTTGTGCCAGGCCAGGTTTACCAGCTGGATATTGGCCTGAGGCAGAGCGCCTACCACTTCAGTGCGGGAAGCCGCATTATTCTGGAAATCATCCCGGTGAATGACGGCGCCCTGATGGACACCAGGGGACGGGATATGCTGCACCACAACAGCCAGTATCCGTCCCGGCTCTGGTTACCGGTAGTCCAGCGTCCTGCCCTGCCATCGACCCGGTCTGCTGTGCAACCTGCGGCCAACACTCGGGAAAACAATACCGGGGGCAATCTGAGTCTGCCGGATCTGCGCATCCTGGACGAGGAAACCATCGACACCCTGAACGGTGACGAAGACAACCCGGTGATATTTATTCCGCGTTGATTGACACCTTCACTGTCAGGGCAGCAGCAAGGTGGCCAGAAAACCGATCAGGCCGCCAATCACACCACCCCAGACCACCAGCCAGCCAAGATGCTTGCGTATCATCTGCTGGATAATTTCCTTGACCAGCTGCGGTGTCAGTTCATCCAGGCGCTGATCCACAATCAGTTCAACCTTGCCCAGCAGGTTGCCCGCCGTATCGCCTTTCAACTTGCCGAGTATTTCCGGATCCTCGCCCACACTGAGCAGTAACTCCCGCATTTTTTCCACGAAGGGGTCTTTCAGGGGCTCCAGGGCCTGGGCGCCGCCAAACATCGACAGCATACTGGCAAAGGAAGAGTTCATGATGACCTCCACCAGGGAATCAAATGCGGCGTTCAGGTCCACCGAATCAATAATGCCCGCCAGCTGGTTTTCCTCTTCGCTGTCAGGACCGCCGGGGGATAATTTACTGAAGAAATTCTCGAGGTTTTCCTGGTTGAAAAACTGGGTCATGACCAGATGCTTGATCCCGGTCTTGAATTCCTCGAAACGTGCGGGAATGACACCTGAGCCGTAAAAACCGGGTACTTTTTCAAACAGCATATGGACAGCAAGCCAGTTGGTGAAACCACCGGACAAGGCAAACATCCCCGTGTTGAGCACCAGCTCCCCGGTGAAATCGGGGATGAAAAAACCCGCGATAACAATCAACAGGGCAATCAGGTTGGTGGCTAGACTTTTATCCATGGCAGTTTCCAGAACAGGGTATCAGGGGGTGGTGTTTTCAGATTCGGCAGTGCTGCCACTGGCCGGGGCATCCTGTCGGGCTGCTGCACTGGCCTGGGCTTCTTCCAGGGCTTCCTGGCTGACTTCCAGCAATTCATCTGATGCCTCGAAGCCGGAGGTGGGATCTTCCCACGGCCCTTCAAGGCGGTACAGCAGGGTGGTGAAGTCGTCCACCTGGTCTTCAAAAATCTTGCTGGCAATGAAGGTGCTCAGGGCAATGGGCCAGGCGCCCAGTAAACCTGCCAGCACCGACAGGTTCTGGCTCAGGGGTACATTAACCTGCATATCCGCATCAATGGTTTCCCTCAGCAGGTTGATTTCCCCATTGATGGAAATCTGGCTGGAGGGGCCATCTATCCTGAAAGGGCCATCAGTTTTGACAATACCCTGGTTGAACTGCAGGCGCCCATTGATATCATCATAGGCCAGCCCCTTTTCATAAAGATCGGAAAAATCCAGCTGCAGGCGCCGCACCAGAGAATCAAAACTGAAAGCGCCGAACAAACGGCTGCCGCCGGAATCGATATCCACAAAACGGCCATCCCGGATGTTGAGCACAACATTGCCGACCGCCTTGTCCAGACTGAATGCAGCAGGTGAACCGCTCCACTGCAAATTGCTGATGAAGGAGGCCTCCTCACTTTCCACGTTGGCATCATAGCCCCAACCCGGCAGCACCTCGGCAAGGTCGGCAGCATGGAACAAGCCCGCAAAGCTTGTGGTATGCATACCATTGCTGAAACGCCAGTTCATGTTGGCGCCGCTCTGGTCGGAAAAATCCCGGATACGGGCATCCGGCGTGGTCATGTGCAGATTGGAAATGGAGGCCGCATCGCCATTGGTTCTGAGCTGAAATTCCCAGGCACCGAAGTTCTTGGTGCCCAGCATGAATTCATCGGTGCTGAAATCCATGTCCGGCAACTCGGACGGGATGACCTCTGCCAGAACATCCACCTCCTCTGCTGGCGGTTCATCACTGTCAACGGCTTCATCCTCTTTATCCTCTTCATCATCCGGCAGATGCAGATAATCAAGATCAATGCGCCAGGGCTGTACAAGATCATCCGGAAACAGGAAGTCACCCTTGAGGATGCCATTTTCCAGGCTGACCAGCCAACCGTCAGCGACTGCGTCAACCTCATCAAGCGACATACTACTGCGCCGGACCTGGGTGCGGACTTCTTCAAGCTCCTGTCCGACAACAGACAGACGGCCGACATCCACATCCACCAGCGTAATCAGTCCTGCCATGGAGGCTCCCTCACCCACAGACTGTTCTGAAAACCTGAGGGCGGCCTGGTCCCAGGCTTCGTAATCATAACGGTCGATATAACCGTTGAAGACCAGTCCCGGCTCCATCAGGTCGACCGGCCCAAACGTCATTGCCTGCATCCCGGGGCCCAGGGTTACCCTGCCTCCGGCAAATTCACCATCCATGATTCTGAGATTGGCAGCAATGCGGTTGTCGAAGCGCGTTGAAATCCACTCTTCCGAATCGGCGAAATTGATCAGGAGCACCAGGGGGCGAATCTGCTCCACGGTTTTCGCAAAGGGATAAGGCATATCGATGGCCAGGCCCAGCAGCTCCGAAGTTACCCGCAGGCTGGTGCCGTTTTCACCCGACCCGGACGCCGAAGGGATATTGATCTCTGCCAGATAATCAACTTCTCCGCTGGCAAAATTCAGGACATCCCGGACAAACTGCGGCTGTCCTTCCCACGTCTGCAGGGCATTGCGTGATGCCCTGCCGCTGCCCACGATCCGCGTTCCGCTGATGTAATCCCCGTCACCGGTTTCCTCGTTATAGGCTTCAATGGTTGCCGCGATGGGAAAATCAAACAGCTTGCCGCTCAGGGCGCTGGCAGACAGGCCCTTGCCGCTCTGGAAATTCACCCGTCCGCGCAGGTCTGCAATGGACAGTGAATATTCCGGTATTGTCAGGGTGCTGCGATTGCTGACCACATCCACCCTGATATCGTTCTCGCTGCCCGGGTTGCCCAGAGGAATACCCAGGGCAAGATCCACGTGCACACTGCCCTCACCCTGCCAGTTGTCGATGAAGTCGCCTATATTGTCCCGCACCGGTGTGTTGCGCAGGAACGCCATACCTGATGCGGTACTGGTATCGGCATTGCCAGTCAGGGAAAGCAGGGAACCGTTCTCAGCGGGCCGGATGGCGGCAACAGTATCCTTCAGGGGAATGCCCTCAATCATGCCGGCTGCGGCGGATATATCCACGTCACGATTATCCACGACTACCGATGCATCAATGCCGCTGACGGCAGGCCAGTCAGGGAGAAACTTCAGCTCGCCTTCACTGACGTTATAGAAGGTGAGCATGGTACTGTCATTTTCTGTGGCACCGGGACTGAGTCGGGTACGGGACACAAAACCGCTGTTGGTGATATGACCATCAAGCAGGGCTTCATCCAGCCAGTCCATGGTGCCTCTCACTTTTTCCAGCGTCGGCAGATACAGGGATTTCTGTGAGGCATCAAAATCCAGAATACCGATCAACAGCGTGAGATCAGTTTCAGTCTCGCCCGTTGAATTGCGGGTATTGGACAAATCAAATTGCACATGGCTGTGCAGAAAATCATTCTGGACATCAATGATGCTGCTCCAGACATGGACCAGTGAGTCATTGATTTCCCAGTTCACCTGGCTGCGGGCAGAGTCATACTGCCAGGCATCATCAAAAATTCTTGGCAGATGGATGCCAAAATCCGTGGAGGCCAGTTCGACCATCCCCTTGCTTTTACTCACTTCCAGATAGCCGTCGATGCCGCTGCCTGCCGGTGCGCCAGCCCACGCCCCCACGGCCGCATGCCTCAGGTTGCCCTGCAGGAGGAAGGCATCCTCAAAACTGCCATCCAGATTGGTGGTAAACCGGACATTGTCCAGGCTCCCGGCGGGAGAAAGGTCAGCCAGCGCTTCCTCGCCTCTTGCAGGCAGTCGCAGCAGGTCTTCAACAACATCATTGACCATGGCCAGATCAATACCCGCTGCCATCAGGCTCAGCGGTTTAGCAGCAATATCAGGATCAATCTCTGCAAAGAGCTCATCGGCACTCCAGGGCCTGGAAGCCCAGTCAAATTCAGCATCATCCAGCCACACCTGCCAGGCCTGCCCGGGTGCATGCCTCGCACTTAACAGTGCACTGGCATTTTCCAGGGTGATGGCATCAATCAATGTGTCTTCCTGGCCCTGCCCCAGTATCGACATCCGGGATACTGCTGCCTGAATGGCAAGCTCACCGGATTCCTGCAGGCTCACCCAGACATCAGCACTGGCTTCAAGCTGCTCCAGATCAAGTCCAGGCAGAGAAACCAGATCAGCAAGCCCCAATTGGGTGGAATGCAGATACGCGTCCCCAAAGGCTTTATCGCGGGGATCGCCGGAAAAAGCCAACTGCATCTGAAAAGGACTTGGCTGGCCGGCAATCCTGGCCTGAACCTGCGCACGATGCTGGTTATCCCCATTGGCCAGATCTATATAGATATTGTCCAGATCAAGCCGGCGGCCATCCTGCCACTGCAGAAAAAGATCGGCTTCAACAATGCTCAGACGCCCGGTCCCCAGCAGGAAGTCGATAATGGCATCGGTATAATCTGCACCCCCACCTGCAAGCCCGGCCAGGGTCCAGCTGCCAGTTTCCGTTTCACGCAAACCCAAGCCGGGCTCATGGAGGATGACCTGTTCGATCACCAGCTGCCGTCTGAGCAGGCTGTTCGCCACATCCAGCCTGATGGACAGATTGGGCACCAGATGAGAGGCCTCGGGATTTTCAGCGTTATAAATTCCCAGGTCCCTGATATTGATCACGGGAGAAAATCGAAACCACCCCCCTTCAAGTGTGCTGATACTGACAGGCGTGCCCAGTACCGCACTCAGGCGACTTTCGACAGCATCCTGCTGGGTGGCAACCAGATGAATAAGCAAACGCCCACCCGTAACATAGGCGGTCACCAGCAACAGCAGTGTCAGGCTCACACGGTAGGGCCACTTCAACATCAGCCGCAGCCGATGGAAAAATGACCGCTTCCTCGGTGCCGGTGTCGACGTGACTGTGTTATCGGTTTGCTGATCAGTCATGCGGGTTGATCGAAAATCTCAAGGCCATTTGTCTCTAATAAGGTCTCTAATACAGAACCACATCAAACTGCTCGGTGTTATACATCTGTTCCACCTGGAAACGGATATTCTTGCCCACCAGCTCTTCCATATCAGCCACCATGGCAGCATCTTCGTCCAGCAGCCTGTCGACCACTTCCTGTGAGGCCATCACCAGGATTGAATCATTATCGTAAGCCTTGGCCACGCGCAGGATTTCCCTGAATACTTCATAACACACGGTTTCCGGCGTCTTCACCTTGCCCCTGCCCTGACAGGTCGGACAGTCGTGGCACAGCATCTGCTCCAGGCTTTCCCGGTTGCGCTTGCGGGTCATTTCCACCAGGCCGAGTTCGGAAATTTCCGTGAACATGGTGCGCACCGGATCTTTTTCCAGGGCCTTTTCCAGGGTTCGCAGCACCTGCCGGCGGTGTTCCTCATTCAACATGTCGATGAAATCGAGAATGATGATCCCGCCCAGGTTGCGCACCTTGATCTGGCGGGCACTGGCCTTGGCTGCCTCAAGATTGGTTTTGAAAATGGTTTCATCCTGGTTTTTGGATCCCAGGAAGGCTCCGGTATTCACGTCAATGGTCGTCATGGCCTCGTTCTGGTCAATGACCAGATTGCCTCCGGACTTGAGCTTGACCGTCCGGCTCAGGGCTTTCTGGATTTCATCATCCACGCTGTAGAGATCAAACAGCGGTCGCTCTTCCCGGTAAAGCTCCACCCGACTGTCAATTTCAGGCATGAAGTGGGCGCAAAAATCCTTCAGTTCCTGCCAGGTCTGCTGGTCATCCACGCGGATGCGCTGAATCTCGGGCTGGAACAGGTCTCGCATGGCGCGCATGTAAAGCACCAGATCCTGGTACAGCGGTCGTATCTCACGACTGTCGGCCATGCGCTGATCCACCGCAGACCACAACTTTTTCAGAAAGGCGATATCCGCTTTCAGCTCTTCTTCACTCACGCCTTCTGCTGCAGTGCGCAGGATAAATCCGGCCCTGTTTTTCATATCCGCCTGTTCGACACAGTCATTGAGCAGCGACAGCAGGCGATCCCTTTCCTCTTCACTTTCAATGCGCTGGGAAATACCCAGATGCCGGTTTCGCGGCATGAGCACCAGGTAGCGGGAGGCAATGGAAAGATGGGTGGTCAGGCGCGCGCCCTTGCTGGCAATGGGTTCCTTGACCACCTGGACGATGATCATCTGCCCTTCCTGCAGCAGCTGACCAATCTGGACGTCCTGGGATTCGTTTACTTCGAACCCTTCAGCGTCGATTGGCGAAATATCCTGGGTATGGATGAACGCTGCCCTTTCCAGACCGATATCGACAAAGGCGGCCTGCATGCCTGGCATGACGCGGACAACCTTGCCCATGTAGATATTTCCGACAGGCCCCTTGCGATTGCAGCGCTCGACATAGATTTCCTGCAATAGCCCCTGATCAATGAGCGCAACACGGGTCTCCATCGGTGTGGCATTGATGAGAATCTCAGCGGTCACAATGCGCCTCCAGTATGCGTTCGGCAGTCAGGCCTGTGGCTGACAGCAGGGCAACAGTTTCCATAATGGGCAAGCCCATGATGCCGCTGTAACTGCCATTGATATCCTGTATGAACATGGCGCCCAACCCCTGAACCCCGTAGGCACCGGCCTTGTCTGCAGGCTCACCCGTTTGCCAGTAATTGTCGATTTCGGCATCTGTCAGCTCCCGGAATGTCACCCGGGATTCGGATACCTTCACCTGGACATTATTTGCCGTTGCCAGGGCGACAGCTGTGAGCACCTGGTGAGTACGACCAGACAGGGCTGAAAGCATGCGCCTGGCATCATCCCGGTCCCGTGGTTTTTCAAAAATATTCCCCTCGCAAACCACTGTGGTATCTGACCCAAGGCACGCTGACTGACTATGATCCCCCAGGGTGTTCAGGGCAGCCTGGGCCTTTGCCCTGGCCAGTCGGCAGACATACTCGGCTGGTGTTTCGCCCGGGATATGACTTTCGTCCACATCCTGCGGCAGCACCTGGTGTGCTATACCCAGCTGGCCAAGTATTTCCCGACGTCTCGGCGAAGCCGAGGCCAGAAAAAGCGTGACCGGATTTGCAACATCTGTCGGCATGAAAACCTGCCCAAAGCCAAAACCTGACATTATCCCCTATCTGACGGCGCTAATATAGCGAGCACCGCGAGTGTCGTGGTCCATGAAATATCCATCATGTTATGCCCTGTCTGCCATTAATGGCTCCTGAACCGGACTTTCCACACTTCCCCCAAATGGCGTTTGGCCCGGGTACTCTTTATACTGCCCCCTTTCCAAAATATGTTGCAGTAGTGACGCCCGACGACATTTGATTTAGCGGACTCCCATGGCAAAAGTAACGTTTAAAAACCAGACTTATGAATTGAACCAGTATGAATCCGTTCTGGATTGCCTGCTGAGAAATGGCCAGCATATTCCCTATGCCTGCAAGGCCGGCATGTGCCAGGCCTGCCTGGTAAAAGCAGTGGATTGCGACGCCACCCAGGAGTCGAAAAAATGGATCAAGGAGTCATTGCAACAGCGAGGCTATACCCTGGCCTGCCAGTGGTTTCCTGACACTGACGTTGGTGTCGCCCTGCCTACCGTGGATGAGTTTTCCGTCAAGGTCAGCATCCGCAGCATAGAGCCCCTGAACAAGCGCACTGTCAGACTCATCATGGACGTTAGCGAACCTGGCACCATGTTCCATTACATTCCCGGCCAGTACGTCACGCTGATTAATCCGAAAGGCATTGCCCGCAGCTACTCTGTGGCCAACAACTTTGAGGATGACCAGTACCTGGAATTTCATATCAGTGAAACCCGCCAGGGCATATTCACCGGCTGGCTGTTCAATGAAGCCAGCCCGGGCGATGTCTTGCACATGCGCGGCCCTGCTGGCCACTGTTTTTACAGCAATGGCAGCAAGGAAAGTTTCCCCATCATCCTGGCAGGTACCGGTACTGGCCTGGCACCGCTGTATGCCATTGCCAGGGACGCATTGAAACAGGGACACCAGGGCGAGATCAGCCTGTATCACGGCGGCCGGACATCCGACCATTTGTATTGCGTGGAAGAACTGGCCGCCATGCAGGACAGCCATGATAATTTTCATTACATCCCCTGTGCCCGTGAAGACAGCGGCGAAGCTGTCGTGGACAACATCAGATCCGGGAATGTTGAAAAGGTAGTTGATGAGCTGATGGATACAGCATCTTTGGCCACGACCCGCGTCTATCTGTGCGGAGCACCGGATTTTGTCCACGGGATGCGAAAGCAGATTTTTCTGAAAGGGGCATCATCCAGGAATATTTACTGCGACCCTTTCCTGGAGCGCAGTGTGGCACCGACGGGTGGGACGAAGTAAGAGCGGAGGCAGGAGGCAGGAGGCAGGAGGCAGGAGGCAGG
>CAZBBS010000014.1:0-45110 GCA_964490145.1 uncultured Enterobacteriaceae bacterium | reverse complement strand
GTGTCATCACTGTCACTGACAGGTGTGCCTGCCTTTGCTCTGTCCGGGTTGAATGAAGACCTGCTGTCCGCAGCCACCTGGTTTGTCGCGGATACCCGCTATACGGCATCATCGACAGCCGCCAGGGAATCACATGTCCAAGGCAATGCCGTGCTTTACACCGATGGCGATGTCACCGACCTGTGGACCAATACCTTTGCCAGTGCCTGGCGGGAAAGACCCCATGTGGTGGCTGGTGTCAGCGGAGAGGATGTCCTTTTTGTGCTTGAAACCCTGGCCCGGGATCATGGCATGACACTGGTGCACTCGGTTGATCTGCCACAGACCCTGCCACCGAAGAACAGCACGCCACTGACGTTCAAAAGCTGGATTCTGGCTCCCAAAGCCCGCCTGGGATGACAGCCTTGCGGGTGTCAGTCCCACTTAAGGCTCAGGCCCTTTCCTCACTTTCGTAATACGTGTAGCCATTCAGGCTTTCACTGTAGCACTTGATGATCTGCTGGCGCTCACGCGCGGTCAGGCGGCCTTCACGCACAGCACGTTCTGCGGTATTGCGATACCGCTTCTGCATGTCCACCGGATTGTACTCCACGTAGGAAAGGACATCGGCGATGGTGTCACCATGCATTTCCTTGATGAAGTCGAAACTGTTGTCAGCATTGATACGCACGCTGACCACGTTGGTGTCACCGAAGAGGTTGTGAAGGTCGCCCAGGGTTTCCTGGTAGGCGCCCACCAGGAACACGCCCAGGTAATATTCCTCGTCCGGGAGCAGTTCGTGCAGCGGCATGACCTTGGCAACAGACTCGGGGCCGACAAAACGGTCTATCTTGCCATCACAGTCACAGGTGATATCAGCGATCATGCCGGTTCTCTCCGGTTTTTCACCCAGGCGATGAATGGGTGCAATGGGAAACAACTGGTCAATGGCCCAGCTGTCGGGCAGTGACTGAAACAGGCTGAAATTACCGTAATAGATGTCGGCCAGTGACAACTTGAGATCATCGATTTCCGGTGGCAAACGCTCCATGTCGGCAGCAATGTCAGCGATTTTATGCAGGATATCCAGAAACAGATTCTCGGCAGCTGAGCGTGTACGCAGATTCAGCTGCCCACGCTTGAACAGCTCCCTGACCTCCTTGCGATAGAAGTGCGCATCGTTATAACACTCCTGGAGGCGGGATTCAGAGAGCATGGAATAGATGTCCCGCATACTGCTCAGGAGAATATGTTCATCCTCCGCCGGTTCCGGCAGATGAGTGGGTTCGAAGGTCGTGTTGTCGAGAATATTGAAAATGAGTATCGACGAGTACGCGATGGTCGCCCGGCCCGATTCGGTCACGATAGTGGGATGGGGAATACTGTAACGGTCAAAGGTGTTCATGAGGGTGTCGACGATGTCGGCGCAGTATTCTTCAAGGGAATAGTTACGGCTCTGCCCATCATTGGAACCCCAGCCGGTATAATCCACGGCCAGCCCACCACCCAGGTCGATATATTTCAGATTGGCTCCTTCACTGACCAGGTCACAGTAGAAACGACAGACTTCAGTAATACCGCCACGGATATCCTGGATGTTTGGAATCTGGGAGCCCAGATGACAATGCAGCAGTTGCAGGCAATGCAGCATGTTTTCTTCTTTCAGGGTATCGACAAGATCCACCAGTTGCGTGGCGGTGAGACCAAACACACTGCGATCACCGGACGTGGAGTTCCAGTGTCCACTGACGTTACCCGTGGTCTTGATGCGCACGCCGATTACCGGTTCAACCCCCATGCGCTTGCTGCATTCGATAATGATGGGAATCTCGGTGGGCATTTCCACTACAAATACGCAGATGAAGCCCAGCTTGATGGCGGACAGACCAAGCTCGATGAATTCCTCGTCCTTGTAACCGTTGCAGATAATCATGCTACCCGGTTCTTCCAGCGCAGAAAGTGCCACGATGATTTCCGGCTTGCTGCCTACCTCAAAGCCATGCTTGAAACGGGCGCCAAAGTCAGCGATTTCCTCGATGACCTGGGCCTGCTGGTTGACCTTGACCGGATAGACCCCACGGTACTCACCCTGATAGCCCAGATTTTCGATGGCCTGGCGAAAGGAGGTATTGAGGCGGTGAATCTGCGCATCCAGAATGTTTTCGACGCGCAGCAGCAGGGGCATATTGAGGTCACGATCCAGGGCGCCATTGACGATGTCGATCAATTCAACCTGGGCATTGAGCGTTCTGGCCGTGACGTTGCCATTTTTGCTCACACCAAAGTAATCATTACCCCAGCGCTCGAAGCCATACTGCTCAAGTGAATCATCAATAGTCCACTCATCACTGCTGTGGGCCTGGTGTTCTGTATCGTTGGATTTTTTCAAAGCATCCCCCTTAAGGCCGGCAATTGTAAGGACTGGGCGCGATTTTCGCCAGCATTGACGCAAAGGTGGACGTCATACCCATGGCAGATTATTCTTCGGTTTCATCCGAAAGCGCCAGTATTCGGATAACGCAGACAACAATAACAATCATGACAAGAGGAGCCAGACATGGCGGTATTACCTCCCGGCCTGAATCAGCAGCAATTTGATTCCGCCCTTGGCCGACTTCGCCAGGTGGTTGGCAACGACTGGGTATTCAGCAGCGATGAGGATCTGGTGGCCTACCAGGACTTCTGGTCTCCGGCCCCCTCGCCTGACCAGAAACTGGTCCCCTCTGCAGCGGTCGCTCCCCAGGAAGTGGAACAGGTCCAGGCGATCGTCAGGTTTGCCAACGAATTCGGCATTCCCCTTTATCCGATTTCCACCGGCAAGAATTTTGGCTACGGCGGACCGGCACCCAATGTCAGCGGCAGTATTGTCGTTGACCTCAAGCGCATGAACCGGATTCTGGAAGTTAACGACAAGCGCAATTTTGCCCTGGTCGAGCCCGGTGTATCCTATCTGGACCTGTACAACTACATCCAGGAACACGACCTGAAAGTATGGGTGGACACGCCTGATCCCGGTTGGGGTTCGCCGATAGGCAACACCATGGATCGCGGCATTGGCTATACCATGAGCTATTACCGTGACCACGCCACCGCCATGCATGGTCTGGAAGCTGTACTGCCCAATGGAGAAATCATGCGCACCGGCATGGGCGCCCTGCCCGGTAGCCAGACCTGGCAGGAGTACCGTTATGGTTTCGGCCCCGATCCCGCCGGCCTGTTTCCCCAGGGCAACTTCGGCATCGTCACCAAGATGGGGCTGCGCCTGATGCCGCAGCCAAAACACTGGCGAACCGGCATGATCACAGTCCCCAGGCGTCGCGATCTGGGGCCTCTCATTGATGTGGTGAACTACCTGAGCGACTCCTTTCTGATTGGCGAGCCCTGGTATGGCAGTCCCATGCGCAGACTGCTCAGTGACCCGGATTTTCGCGCTGCCGCCACCAAACGCGGCGGTGCCGATGAGGATGTAATGGATCGCTATGCCCGCGAAGCCGGTCTGCATTCCTGGCAGGTGGAACTGCAGTTTTATGGCTCCGAAGGCACCACGCAGGCTGGCTGGGAATTTGCCCGGGAACTGATCAACGATGCCGTACCCGGTGCCCAGACCATTGCCGGGGAATCATTACCCGTACCGCTGACCCGTGAACAAATTTCGAAAAACGGCGCCCCCTACGACAGCAACATGCGTCGCAACATCACCCAGGGTGTCCCGGGACTGGGCATCTGGAAGCTGCTGGGCAGAACCGAAGCCATGCCGGATGCCTGGGCCAAAGGACACCTCGGCTTTTTCTTCATCATTCCCAGGGATGCCGAACAGGTGTTCCAGGCCCAGCATGTGTTTGCTGATGCCCTGGCGGATGTCGGCATTCCCAGCACCATCACCGCACTGACCACGCCCAACAACTGGAATCCCTTCAGCTTCCTGTTTTCCGCCGGCTTTGCACTGGTGGAAGGCAATGCGGCTGGCACCGATGAGGGTTCACAGCGAGTCCGTGAAACCGGTATGGAAGCCATGCTGGATACCGCCGCAAAATACGGCTGGGCGGAATACCGTGCCGGACCGCATTTCCAGGATGCGGTGGCCAGCAAGTATGCCTTCAATGACTACGCCCTGCGCCGCTTCAATGAAACCCTGAAGGATGCCATCGACCCCAACGGCATTATTGCCCCGGGACGCGGCGGCATCTGGCCTGCCAACATGAGGAACCGTGGCTGATGAAAAAGATCATTTCAATCGGTATCACTCTACTGGCTTGTAGTGCTGCACTGCAGGTAAACGCCCAGGACCAGACGCTGTTGGATATGGTGGAAAAGGGACGGCAGGTGTTTGAAAACAACTGCATGCCCTGTCATGGCACAGGCCCGGGCGATGACGGCGCCCCGATGCTGCCGGGTACGCATGCCCTTCACCTGAAATACCGGGGCGATCTGCCCGCACTGCTGACCGAGCGTACGGACCTGTCTGTTGAGTTTATCCAGGGAGTGGTACGAAACGGTATTGCGTCCATGCCGCCGTTCCGCAAATCGGAAATCACCGATCAGGATATCCAGGCCATCATGGCCTACATCATCGCTGAATAGGGTGTCTCAGCCCGCTTAGACCATCATGGCCAGGATCTCTTCGGTCCTGGCTTCCATCAGGGATTGATCACCCCGGGATTCCACATTCAGGCGAATCACCGGTTCGGTGTTGGACATGCGCAGGTTGAAACGCCAGTCGGGGAAACTGACACTGACACCATCGGTGTAATCGATATCCACAGCGCCATCCTTGTATTGCGCCAGCACGTTTTCGATAACCGCTTTGGCATCATCCACTTCGCGGTTGATTTCGCCACTTGCGGGAAATTTTGCTATGCATTCCTCCACCAATTGGGAAAGAGGCTTGCCGGTGGTACAGATCAGTTCCAGTACCAGCAGCCAGGGCACCATGCCGCTGTCGCAGTAATAGAAATCCCGGAAATAATGGTGGGCACTCATCTCACCGCCATAGACAGCATCGACTTCCCGCATTTTTTCCTTGATGAAGGCATGGCCGGATTTGCACTGCACCGTCTCCCCGCCATTGGCCTCAACAATACCCTGCGTATTCCACACCAGGCGGGGATCGTGAATGATCCTGCTGCCCGGGAATTTCTGCAGAAAGGCTTCGGCCAGCAAACCAACGATGTAATACCCCTCGATAAATCCGCCTTTTTCATCAAAGAAGAAACAGCGGTCGAAATCGCCATCCCAGGCAATGGCTATTTCTGAGCCGGTTTTGAGCAATTCATCACGGGTAGGCTGACGATTCTCGGGCAGCAGCGGATTGGGAATGCCGTTGGGAAAATTGCCATCAGGCTCATGGAACATCTTGATGAATTCCACCGGCAGATGAGGTTCAAGCAAATCGATGATCGTCCCTGCACCACCGTTGCCGGCATTGCACAGTACCTTCATGGGCTTGAGATTGGCCACATCGATATATGACAGCAGGTGTTTGATGTAATCCTTCTTCACATCTACCTGTTCGTTGGTCCCTTTCACGGGCGCCAGGTCAAAAAGGTTTTCCTGGGCAAGTTGCCGAATTTCCTCGAGACCGGTATCGCCACTGATGGGCTTGGAATTCTCACGGACAAACTTGATGCCGTTGTAATCCTTGGGATTATGGCTGGCCGTGACCACGATACCGCCATCCACATTCAGAAAACTGGTGGCAAAGTAAATCTCTTCAGTACCGCACTGCCCGATATTCATCACGTTGACGCCAGCATCGTTCAGGCCACGTGTTAAGGCAGCACACAGTGACTGGCTGCTCAGGCGGATATCATAGCCAACCACCACTTCACGCGGCTTGATATAGGCGGCATACGCCTGGCCAATCCGGTAGGCAATATCCTCGTTAAGTTGATCAGGGATGCGCCCACGTACATCGTAGGCTTTGAAACAGGTGATGTCTTGCAAGGCAAACTGCTCCTTGTGTTTATTCAGTACAGGTCATTCTCAAAATAAAACTGCGTGGCTTCCATGAAGCCGGGTACAGAACCACAGTCAAACCGCCGGCCCTTGAATCTGTACCCCAGCACACCCTTGCCCTTGGTGGCCTGGGTTAACAGGGCATCGGTAATCTGAACTTCATTGTTCCGCCCTGGCGGCGTCAGGCGAATGATGTCAAATATGTCAGGCGTCAGAATATAGCGACCGATAATGGCCAGATTGGATGGCGCATCAGCCGGCTCCGGCTTTTCCACCATATCACTGATACGGATGACACCAGGCTCCACTTCCTCACCGGCAATGACACCGTACTTGTTGGTTTCATCTGCGGGCACTTCTTCAATTGCCACGATACTGCAGTGGTACTTGTTGTACAGATCCACCATCTGCGACAGCACACCCTGCTCCGGGGAATAGCACAGGTCATCGGCGAGCACGACGGCAAAGGGCTGATCACCAATCAGCGGCTCACCGGTAAGGATGGCGTGACCCAGACCCTTCATTTCGATCTGGCGGGTATAACTGAAGGAGCAGGCATCGATAATGCCGCGAATCTCTTCGAGGTGCCTTTCCTTGTCGCTGCCGGCTATCTGGTGCTCCAGTTCGTAGTTGATGTCGAAATGATCTTCCAGTGCCCGCTTGCCGCGACCGGTAATGATGGCCATGTTGTCCATGCCGGCCTGCATGGCTTCTTCGACACCGAACTGGATCAGGGGTTTGTTGACGACCGGCAGCATTTCCTTGGGCATGGACTTGGTGGTCGGCAGGAAGCGGGTACCATATCCGGCAGCGGGAAAAAGACATTTCTTGATTGAAGGTTCAGACATAACGACTACACTTTTTTGAACAACTGGTTTTACTGGAGAGGCAGTGTACTAACTAGCTTTTCACCCTGCCATACACATCATCAAAACGCACAATATCATCCTCACCCAGGTAGTCACCGCACTGCACCTCGATAATCACCAACTCTCCGGGCCCAGGATTTTCCAGGCGATGCCTGGCCCCTACAGGGATATGCACCGACTCCTTGACCTGCAGAATCATCACATCATCGTCGACGGTTACCCGTGCACTGCCCTGGGCCACAACCCAGTTCTCTGCACGCTGGTGGTGCAGCTGCAATGAGATGGCGGCACCGGGGTTCAATCGCAGGCGCTTGGCCTGGTATCCCGGACCCGTTGCCAGGCTTTCGTACGAGCCCCAGGGACGATAAACCCTCACATGACTGTCAGCCTCGGGCCTGCCTGAGGCCTTGATGCTGTCGACAATGACCTTGACGTCCTGCACCCGGTCCCGGGATGACACCAGGACGGCATCTGCCGTTTCTATGACTACAGCATCTTCCATGCCAATCAGGGTAACCAGGCGGGAGTCAGCGTGGATATAGGAATCTTTCACATCATTGAGAATCACGTCGCCTCGGGTGACATTGCCCTGCTCATCACTGTCATGATGTGCGTGCATGGCCGACCAGGCACCCAGGTCATTCCAGCCGGCATCCAGGGGAATGACGACACCCTGGCGGGTATGTTCCATCACGGCATAGTCAATGGAATCCGAAGGACAGATTTTAAAAATCTCTGCGGGGATATGTTTGAAATCGTAACCGTCTTTCGCTGCTGCCCAGGCCCGGCTGCAGACAGACAGTATTTCCGGCGCAAAGTCTTCCAGGGCCTGCAAATAGGTGGCCGCTGTGAACATGAACATGCCGCTGTTCCAGTAATACTCCCCGCTTTCAAGATATTCCCTGGCCGTGTCCAGATCAGGTTTTTCCACGAAACGGTCTACTGCAAAACCATCTTGGGCAGCCTCACCACGACGAATGTATCCGTAACCGGTTTCCGGACAATCTGGCACGATGCCGAAAGTCACCAGGGCACCTGCTTCAGCCTGGATAATTCCTGCCCCGATAGCCCGGTGAAAAGCTGGAACATCATTGATCAGGTGGTCAGCCGCCAGCACCAGCAGCGTTGCATTCTCATCCTGCTCACGGGCTGCCAGGGCCGCCAGGGCAACAGCAGGGGCGGTATTGCGGCCTACCGGCTCAAGAATGATGGTTTCGTTTTCAATGCCAAGGTGGCGTAATTGCTCGGCCGCCAGGAAACGGTGTTCTTCATTGCATACCACAATCGCCGGACCAACATCATCCAGGCCCTGCAGACGGACCAGGCTTTGCTGGAACAGGGAAGGCGCATCCTTCTGGAACGATACAAACTGCTTCGGATACAACTTGCGGGAAACCGGCCACAGGCGTGATCCGACTCCTCCCGCCATTATCACCGGTATAATCACATTTCCTCCGGGAGCTCAGGAATTACCCCAAATTCGGGAAGGGCGATTATATAGAGTTTCCCGGCAAGTGCTAACCGACACTGGGGTTTCTGACGACTTATCTCTATAATGGCTCCTTTTTTTGCAGGGAACCCGGGGTAACACCCGTTTAAAATCAATGACTTCACCTTATTTCACCCCCCAGGAAAGCTACAACAAGGAAGAACTCATCGCTTGCGGCCGCGGCGACATGTTTGGCCCCGGAAATGCCAAACTGCCGATTGACAACATGCTGATGGTGGACCGGATAATTAAAATTACATCTGATGGCGGCACTGATGGCAAGGGCTACATCCTGGCCGAGCTGGATATCAATCCGGACCTGTGGTTTTTTGCCTGTCACTTCCAGGGCGACCCCGTGATGCCCGGCTGTCTGGGCCTGGATGCCATGTGGCAGCTGGTGGGTTTTTACCTGGGATGGCGCGGCAACCCCGGCAAGGGGCGCGCGCTGGGCTGCGGTGAGGTAAAATTCACTGGCGAAATCCTGCCGGAAAGCAAAAAAGTCACCTATGAGCTGAATATCAAACGTTTGATCGAGCGCAAACTCATCATGGGCATCGCCGATGGCGAGGTTTCCGTTGACGGCAAGGTCATTTATACTGCCAAAGGCCTGAAAGTTGGGCTGTTCAAGCCGGATGAGAAGCTGGGCGAATAACCAGCCGCCGGCAAGCCAACTCTCATCAGAACACCAGAATTTTAAAAAAAGTATCGCAACAGGATTTAAAGGCCAGACACTGGCCAGTCATCAAGGGGCAACACTATGCGTCGAGCCGTTGTAACCGGCATTGGAATCATGTCCTGTCTGGGACAGGACAAACAGTCAGTGACAGAGTCCCTGCGCCAGGCCAAAAGCGGAATCAGCTACCGTCCGGAATATGAAGAAGTAGGCATGCGCAGTCATGTCGCCGGTCATGTTGATGTTGATTTCAACGAACTGATTGATCGCAAGATACTTCGCTTCATGGGCCAGGCTGCGGCGTTCGGCTATCTGTCCATGGACCAGGCCATCAAGGATTCCGGGCTCGAGGAAAGTGATGTCTCCAACATTCGTACCGGCATCATCATGGGTGCAGGCGGATCCTCCACCGAGGACATCGTCGAGGGTGCAGACATTCTGCGTGAAAAAGGCCTCAAGCGTGTTGGTCCCTACAGGGTCACCCGTTCCATGGGCAGTACGGTATCCGCCTGTCTGGCCACGCCGTTCAAGATCAAGGGCGTCAATTACTCCATCTCTTCTGCCTGTTCCACATCGGCTCACTGTATCGGCAATGCCCTGGAACTGATTCAGCTGGGTAAACAGGATGTGGTATTTGCCGGTGGCGCTGAAGCCGAACACTGGTCCTTAAGCTGCATGTTTGACGCCATGGGCGCCCTGTCCACCAAGTACAACGCCACACCGGGCAAAGCGTCTCGCGCCTATGACGCGGATCGCGACGGCTTTGTCATCGCGGGCGGCGGCGGCACTCTGGTCATCGAGGAGCTGGAACATGCCAAAGCCAGAGGGGCAAAAATTTATGCCGAAGTGACCGGCTACGGCGCCACTTCCGACGGTTATGACATGGTCGCCCCGTCAGGTGAAGGTGCGGTGCGGTGCATGCAGATGGCCATGGCGACTGCACGGGGCTCGCTGGATTACATCAACGCCCACGGCACCAGCACACCGGTGGGTGATGTGACTGAAATCGGTGCGGTCAGACAGATGTTCGGCGACAACATTCCGGCCATCAACTCAACCAAGTCACTGTCAGGCCATTCTCTGGGTGCCGCAGGCGTCCAGGAAGCCATCTACAGTCTGCTGATGATGGAAAACAACTTCATCTGTGAGTCTGCCAACATCGAGAATCTGGATCCTGCCCTGGAGGGGGTTCCTGTTGTCAGGCAGCGGATGGACAACGTGACACTAAACACCATCATGTCCAACAGCTTTGGCTTCGGCGGCACCAACGCCACGCTGGTGTTTGAGCGCCTGCAGGACTAACCAGGCAGCAGCCTGGCTGGGGATATTGATATGATTTCCCGGGCATTATTCCAGTTCATTGTTTTGATCATGCTCCTGGCACCCCCGTGGTGCCAGGCGCAGGATTCCCCGTTCTCCACATTCGGCAAGGGCCTGCCCCTTATTCGAAGCAGTGTGCTGCCCGTTGAGGAAGCCTTCGCCCTGAACACCTTCATCCAGGCACCTGACACTATCGTCCTGCAATGGACTATCCGGAAAGATTACTACCTGTACCGCAAAAGCCTGGGCGTGATGGACGATAGGGGAAACAGCATCACACTTGAAGCCTTGCCTGAGCCGGTCATGATGGAAGATGAATTCTTTGGTGACGTGGACGTCTACTTTGACTCCCTCACGCTGAAACTGCCCGTGTCGTCAGTGCCTCACGAAAATGGTCAATTCAATTTTTCCGTACTTTCCCAGGGCTGCGCCAAGGACCTTTACTGCTATCCTCCCCAGGAGCAGATGATTGAACTATCCATGCCGGAACAGGAATAATCGGGCAGAAACAGGATGCTGTTTCCTTGATTCCAATTTTTCACGTCTGTAAAAAAACGCCATCCCAACTTCTGGCATTCCCGGAATCGCCCCTGTCTCTTGCCTCTTGCCTCTAGCCTCTTGTCTCCGGCGCGTGCGCGCCACGCCTTGCCTACTTCTCAACCGTATAGGTCAGGTCCACACTCTGGCTGACCCCGTTTTCCACCTGCAGTTTCAGTTTATTCGTCAGGAGATAATCAAGGGTCAGGACATTCTGTCTGTCAAACAGACCAATGTCGTAGCGCATAAAGAGATTTGGCCTGATGTATTTACCAAGCCCCAGTGAACTATCCCGGTAGTTTTCACCACTATTGATGGCGACGGTATCCAGTCCCAGCTTGCTGCTGACGCTGCCGGTCAGTCCCTGACCCTGTTCAAGCCCCAACAGGGCAATGGCCCCGAGCATGCTTTCACCATCCTGCCCCCCAAGTTCTGCACCATTACTGAAGGACTTTCCGGTGATCAATAACGACAGGATTTCACTTTCCGGCAGGGTCGGTGTTGAATAAAGCTGCGCCCTGATTTTGCTGACGGTGCCATTCATTTGCACACCCACTTCAGCATCGGGTGTTTGCCGCAATGCCCGGATATCCAGAGCCGGATTCAGCGGATTACCCAGGAACAACAGCTTGCCATCTGTGATGGACAACTCCTGCCCGTAAAGCCCGTATGTCCCGGTTGGTATCGCCAGCTCGCCATGAGCCAGCAGCGACCTGTCCAGAGCCTGCTCCATGTCCAGGCTCCCCGCCAACGTCAGGTCCAGCCCAAAACCCTGGAAATGCACAGCGTCGCCCAGCCCCAACCGCACATTCCCGGATACAGGAATGCGGCTGACACTTTCGGCCGAATTCCCCTGACGCGGCCGGCTGCTATCCTGGACAGTAATGACAGCATCCCGCGACACCGCCACTCCCCCACTGGCCACCAGTGACTGGCCTTCCCGCAGATCAAGATTCATCAGGGGCACATCCAGGACACCGGTGACTGACAATTGCTGATCCTGAAAGACCAGGTGCAAATCAGGATTCACGGTGACTTTAGCCTCACGTTTATCCACCAGCAAAAAGTTCGCACCCTGAATATCTGCCGTGAACTGTCTGGATGTCAGGAAGGGGGTTGAGATATGGCTCGCAACCGTCGCCTCCCCCTCGCCGGAACGAGCCGAGCCGTGCAGATCAATGTCATTTTCACCTTCACTGTGGATATCCAGGGCAATCTGCTCAAGATTCAGGCCGTATTCCGGCAGCATCACGGCTCCCTCTTCCAGCTTGGCATCTACCTGAAGCAAGGGTCGCTGAAGGTTGCCTTTCACCTGCCCGTCCGCAGAAAAACGTCCTTTCACTTCCCGCAGGTTAGGCACCAGAGCCTCCAGCCAGGCAATGTTACTGAAAGCCAGGTCAAACTCACCCTCCAGATCTTCCCTGTCTCCCATAACCATCTTGCCCTGAAAGGCGCCCTGGAAATCCAGACCGCTGCTTTCAGGCACATAAACGGAAAACCTGCTCTCCAGCGCCCACCCGTTCTGAACCCTGTTCACAGAGAAAGCCATATCATCCAGGCCATAGCGCTCCACCCGGGTGCCTGTCTGTTCACCCTCTTCCATGACCGGTCTCAAAAACCCCAGACGCAGATCAACAGGCGACAATGCTGCAGACAGGGAATAGCCACTCGCAGACGCGGCACCAACACCATCAAAATTCAGATCAACGTCCAGCCCTCCCTCCACAGTACTGCCTGCCGGGATAATCAGTCCGTATTTCTCCAGCTGTTTTACAACCCCTGCAGGCCGGTTGGCCAGGGATGAAACGGCGTTTTCCAGTCCTGCCACATCTTCAGGCAATGACCTGTTGAAATATACCAACGGCAAATTGGTCAACTGCCATTGCCCACGCGCACCGGTTTCAGGCGTCCAGTTCAGTTCGCCGCACAATGAGATATCCAGCCACTGCCAGCAGTGGTCACCCACGAGAATGTGTTGACTCGATAACTGCAGGGCAAGCGGCTCCTGCAGCTGCCAGTCACCATAGGAAGATTCAACACTCAATGAGCCAAGCCGCCCCAGCCATCCCTCACCATCAAATTGACCGCTGCCTGCCAGCCTTAATGCGGGATCCGGGCCTTGCGTAATCAGGGAAATTTCATGATTTTCCGGTGAACCACTCAAACGAATCTCACTGTGGGACTGCCTGACCCGCCATTGCGGCGCATCAAGACTCAGGTCAGCAAGACGCAGACTGATGTGGTTGCCTGTACTCCCATACACAGCATCACCCGTCATGCTTTGCAAGGCCACGTTGATATCCCCGGCCTGGTAGGCCAGCCCCGTGCTGGTAATTGCTCCGTTAAGCTCAGGAGCAGACCGGCTGCCTGTTAGCCTCCCTGTGCCTGAAACTTCCCCTTCAAGTCCTTGCAGCAGACGTCCAAGCACCGGTGCCTGTAACGACCAGTCCAGATTCAGTTCTGGTTCAAGCCCACCCTGCAGCTGCAGCCTGTTGCCACCGGAAGCTAAATCAAGATCAATTTGTGACACCTGCCCATTCTTCAGACTGACCTCACCCATTCCTGTGAGCGCATACCCGTTTAACTGTCCCTCAAGACCATCCAGCGCCAGGCTCGTTTCGCTGCCCTCAGCACTTGCGATAAATTGCAGGGAACCGTTCCCGTTAATGCCTTCCAGGACGACACCGGATACAAGATTGTCATTTGAAAAATCTGCCAGCTCCCAGGACAGCCGAATCTGCGGGTTGCTGCCCAGTTCTGCCATCCCGGACACCGAAGCGGCCAGGGCGTCACCCTGTAAAGTCAGAAAGCCGATATCCAGCGCCGATCCGGCCAGCCTGGCTTCCGATTGCACAGACAGTTCTCCGAGCCGAGCGACATCCAGATCGCCCACCAGGGAAAGAACCATTTGCTGCATATTTCCACGGGTAATCAATTCACCACTCAACTGGTTGATGGCATCAACCCCCAGCGCCCGCCCCGTGATGTCGTCAAAACGGTGAGCCAGATTGAAAGACACGCCACTGTTGTCCAGCAGACCGGTGACAACCTTCCCTTCAGTGGTCACCGCCAGTGGTGATTCCAGCTGATGCGTCAGATCCATGGAGTCCACTGAACCGGCCAACTGCAGCAGTCCCTTGCCATCAATTTCATTGATTCCTGCCTGCCACTGTAAATTGCCGGTCAACGCCATTTCTTCCGTTAGCGACAGCTCGGCATCCAACAGGGTCCTGGCATCACGCTCAATATGTGCTTCAACTGTAAATGCACCTGCCTCAAGCGTCGCCTTCCCTCTGACCTGCTCCAGCACCACGGGACTTTCTCCGGCAAGCGTGATGCTGCGCACATCGACATCACGAAGCCGGACGGAAACCGGAAGCCTGAACAGAACATCAAGAGGATTGTCGGCACCTTGGGGTGTACTGTCAGACTCTGGCAGGCGCATCATGAGACGGGCGGCAGACAGGGTGCGGATATCGAGCTCATCATCCAGCAAGGCCAGGGGGTTCCAGGCCAGCACAAGATCGCCGGCCGTTATGCGGGCATCCCCGGCCTGTACTGACAGCTCCGTCACTGTCATGCGATCAGACAGAGTGCCTTCAAGCCCGGTCATTGACACCTTCAGGGCATCACTGGCGGCAAACAGGTTTAATGAGGTGTTAACCAGCCAACGGGTACCGGGCTGCGTACCCACCAGCACCAGGACCGTAAACACAAGGCACCCCAGGGCAAAGCCCAGGGCTTTTCCGATTCTGATCAGCATCAGGCGAATATTCACAGATCAGGTCCCATGGTAATGTGCAGCCTGACCCCGCTGCCCTCCAGGGGATGAGCCAGGTCAGCGCGGATCGGCCCGATGGGAGACATCCATCGAAATCCTATGCCCACACTGTGACGCCAGCTGAAATCATGCGTGGAGAAGGCGTTACCCGCATCGTAAAAAATGGCGGTTCGCCAGTTGTTCTTGACCAGGTAGTCATATTCAACACTTCCCACCAGCAAATGCTTACCCCCAACCACTTCTCCATTGTCATTTTCAGGACCCAATGACTTGTAATCATATCCGCGCAGGCTCCTGTCGCCGCCGGCAAAAAATCTCACCGAGGCAGGCAGCTCAGTCGCATTATCGATTACCGTAGTCCCTGCCTCGAAGCGGGTAATAAAACGGCTCTTACCAAAGGAAATCACGCCTTTGCCGCTGGTATACAACTGCAGGAACGAGGTGTCGGACAACAGGCTGCCGGAAGCACCCCGAAGCTGCCCGAACAGGCGCCAGCCCCTGGAGGGATTGATAAAATCGTCGCCGGCAGTTTTGGTCAGGCTGTAACCCAGCATGGTCAAGGTGGAGACATCAGCCTGCTGGTCAATAATGTAATCATCCCGCAGGTAATCAACCGAATAGCTTTCCAGCCACCCGGAAGATGATTCCCTGTTGAAGGCAGTTTCCAGCTTGTAGCGGTCGCTGTCGAAGACATCGGTGTTTTCGGTGATGTATCCGGTTTTCAGGGACACATTGGTTGTCAGGGGGTCTTTCAAGGGAATGGTATAGCCAAGATTGACCAGAGACCTGACACGGGACACCGAGGCATCACTTTCCAGGTGATGCCCCCGGCTGTTGATATAGCGATTATCGTAGGATGCCCGCAACCGGGGCCCGGTGTCAGTGGTAAAACCAACGCCAGTTGACCAGGCATGCCGGAACCTGGGACCCAGCTCAATAATCACCGGCACCGACAGGTTATCGGCCCTGGCCAGTTGAGGGGAGATACTGACCTGGCGAAAATACTGGCTCTCATCCAGCTTGGTTCGCTGTTCCAGCAAGGCAGAGCTGCTGTATGGCATGCCCGTCTGCAGGATAATCAGGCGATCAAGGAATCGCTGGGAAAAGCCGTCTACCGGCAGGACGCGGATAACCCCAAAGCGATACCGGGGACCTGGATCAAAGTCCAGGGCGATCGCTGCATGGTAAGCTGCCAGATCCAGGCTGATGGTCGATTCCAGGAACTGGGCGCTGAAATAACCATTTTCCACTGCCGAAGCACTGAGTGCATTTTTGATGCTTTCATAGCGCCCATGATCCAGCGGTTTTCCTTCAAGGGCGCCAGCTTCATCCACAATTTCACCAAATGTATCAGCCAGCGCAGGATCGTCAGGTAAGCGAACACTTACTTTTGATACAGGTATACGTTCTCCCGGGGTGACATCCAACGTCAATTGCCAACAGGACTTTTCAACAACGAAGCTGAGCTCGCTACTCATCCGGTAATAACCCAGCGCTTCCCCGGCCTGGCGAATATTGTCCTCTACCTGTGACCGCAGGCGCTGCAACCGAACCAGGGGAACATCGCAGGCCTCATTGTCCGCGATACGCAGGTGTTGCCGGATATTGGTCTCGAGCTCCTTGTCGGCCCCTGAAACGATGATCTCCGGTGCCTGGGCCCACACATCATTGACTGCCAGGAGACACATCAGCACCGAAAATATTCGAAAAATGACTTGGAGTTTGAGCACAAAATCCCTGATCTTCTATTAAAATCCGCTAACTAGCCGTTAAAATACGACTAATTGCAAAATAAACGCCTGAATTGAGAAATTTACACAGCCTATCCTGCAAAACAGCTAAAATCACAAAAATTCATAAAAACTGGCGGTATCGTCTGCGAAATAGTCTGAAAATCACCATTAACCCTTCAATATTTCTATACATCCCAGGCCCAGCCTGTTAATGTTCCGCCCCAGAACAATCTCCCTTTTTAAACGGTGACACAATGGCGTCCATCCTGGTAATCAATGGTCCCAACCTGAACCTTTTAGGTACCCGGGAACCGGAAATCTATGGTTCACTTGGCCTGGATGACATCAACGCCAACCTGACCCAAAAGGCGCAGGCAGCCGGTCATCAGATTCAATTCCTGCAAAGCAATGCCGAAGCTGAAATCATAAACCGTATTCATGCAGCAAAAAGTGAAGGCATCAGTTTTATCCTGATCAACCCGGCAGCCTTTACCCATACCAGTATTGCCCTGCGTGACGCCTTGCTGGCAGTGGAAATTCCGTTTATCGAAATTCACCTGTCAAATGTACATGCCAGGGAAAGCTTCCGAAAGCACTCTTACCTGAGTGATGTCGCCATTGGCACCATTGTGGGACTGGGACCCCAGGGCTATGAACTCGCCCTGGATGCTGCTCTCGCCAGGATATGACCGACAAAGCCATTAATAGTTTTAACGATAGCGTGTAGAGAAAATCATGGATATCAGAAAAGTCAAAAAACTCATCGAATTACTTGAAGCGTCGGATGTCGTGGAAATCGAGATCAAGGAAGGTGAAGAGGCCGTCAGGATCAGCCGGGCTACAACAGGCAGTGCCGTGCTTGCTCCCCAGTATGCCCCGGCGCCTGCTCCGATGGCCGCCCCTGCCCCTGCAGCCCCGGAGGCATCAGCTCCCGCCGCCGCAGATGCAGGTTTCAAGGGCGATGCCGTCAAGTCACCCATGGTAGGTACCTTTTATCGCGCCCCTTCACCCACATCCAAACCTTTTGTGGAAGTAGGCCAGCAAGTCAAGGCTACCGATGTTATCTGCATCATTGAAGCCATGAAAATGATGAACCAGATTGAGGCAGGCAAATCTGGCACTATCGAGGCCATCCTGGTGGAAGACGGGGAGCCTGTTGAATTTGACCAACCCCTCATTGTCATCAGCTAAATCCAGGACACAGAAGGCGTCTTCGGTCTGGCGGCAGACAAGGCGTATAACCGCACCGCCAGGAAAACCAGAACAGTAAACCGGTAAACACATGCTTCAAAAAGTCTTAATTGCAAACCGTGGCGAAATTGCCCTGCGCGTCCTTCGGGCCTGCAAGGAACTGGGCATAAAAACCGTTGCCGTACATTCAACCGCTGATCGCGACCTGATGCATGTGCGTCTGGCAGACGAGTCTGTCTGTATTGGTCCTCCTGCTTCCACTGACAGCTACCTCAATGTGCCGGCACTTATCAGTGCCATGGAACTGACCAATGCAGACGGGGTTCATCCCGGCTATGGTTTTCTTTCTGAAAACGCTGATTTTGCCGAGCAGGTTGAGCAATGTGGCTTTGTGTTCATCGGCCCGACTCCCGACACCATTCGCCTGATGGGCGACAAGGTGTCAGCCATCGAGGTCATGCGCAAAACCGGCGTTCCCACCGTTCCCGGTTCTGACGGTCCACTTGGCGATGATGACCAGCAGATACTGGCACTGGCTGAAAAAATCGGCTATCCGGTCATGATCAAGGCTGCTGCAGGAGGCGGCGGCCGCGGCATGCGCGTCGTCAGTAATGCCGCCGACCTGATCAAATCCATCCAGATCACCCGCACAGAAGCCAAATCCTATTTCGGTAGTGACGTGGTTTATCTGGAAAAATTCCTCAGCAATCCCCGCCATGTCGAGATACAGGTTATCGGGGATGGCCGCGGCAACGCCATCTGCCTGGGGGATAGGGACTGCTCCATGCAGCGCCGGCACCAGAAGGTGGTGGAAGAAGCCCCGGCACCGGGCATTGATCCGGAAGCCCGGAAAAAAATCACACAATCCTGTATCAATGCCTGCCAGGAAATGAAATACCGGGGAGCGGGCACCCTGGAATTCCTGTACGAGGACGGTGAATTTTATTTCATCGAGATGAACACCCGCCTGCAGGTGGAGCATCCCGTCACAGAACGCATCACGGGGATTGATATCGTCCGGGAACAGCTGCGCATTGCCTCCGGCATGGAGCTGTCGGTCAAACAGGAAGACATCTCCATTAGCGGCCACGCCATCGAGTGCCGCATCAATGCCGAGCATCCGGTGACGTTTATGCCCAGCCCGGGGAAGGTGAAACTGTTTCACTCCCCCGGCGGCAACGGCATCAGGGTGGATTCCCATATCTACAGCGGCTACACCGTGCCGCCCCATTACGATTCCCTGATTGCCAAATTGATCAGTTACGGCCCGACCCGGGAAGTCGCAATCGGACGCATGCAGAATGCCCTGGATGAAATGCTGGTGGACGGCATCGTCACCAACATCCCTCTGCAGATCGAGATCATGGAGGATGAAGGGTTCCGCAGAGGCGGCGTCAACATCCATTACCTGGAAGAGAAGCTCAAGCAGAAACACTGAGCCAACCCCGGCCGAACGGCCCTGATGAGGAGCATTCACCATCGCCTGGCTGCAAGTAAAGATTCCGGTCGCCTCCTCCCAGGCTGAAACTGTTGAAGAGATATTGCTCAACAGTGGCGCCCTGTCGGTGACTCTCACCGACTCCAGGGATCAGCCCATATTCGAGCCTGGTCCGGGCGAAACCCCCATCTGGAACGAGGTGACCGTCGTCGGCCTGTATGATATAGAAACAAACCCGGCCTACTTGCGTAACACGCTGGAAAACAATTTACCTGACGTCGCCGCTGATCACATCGACATTGCCACCCTGGAAGACCAGGATTGGGAACGTGCCTGGATGGTCGATTTCAAGCCCATGTGCTTTGCCAATCGCTTCTGGGTATGCCCTACCGGCTTCGACGTGGATGCCCCCGATGGCGTCATCATGGAACTGGACCCCGGATTGGCCTTTGGCACCGGCACTCACCCTACCACGGCCATGTGCCTGGAATGGCTGGCAGGACATGACATAAAGGGCATGACCATGATTGATTACGGTTGTGGGTCGGGCATTCTCGGTATTGCCGCCCTGCTGCTGGGTGCAGACCACATCTACGGCGTGGACAACGATCCGCAGGCCCTGCTGGCCACCCATGACAACTGCGGCAAAAATCACCTGAACGTGGATCGTTTTCCCTGCTACCTGCCCGCTGACTTTGCCCAGGCCCTGACCCGGGGAGACGTTTCACAGGTGGATATGATGCTCGCCAACATTCTGGCAGGACCGCTTGTTTCCCTTGCCCAATACCTGGCTGCCATGGTCAGGCCAGGTGGAGGTATACTCCTGTCGGGCATACTGCGGGAACAGGCTGTTGAGGTCGCCAGCGCCTACAGCCCCTGGTTCGACATGGCGCCTCCGGTTTTCCAGGAAGACTGGACCCGCCTGGAAGGCCAACGCAAACCCTGAGCATGATTCCCTGGCATTCGGGTTATAAAATAGCTGACAAACCTTTGACTTGAATACTGATGTCTTACTTCCTGACCCAATGCCCCTTCTGCCAGACCTCCTTCAAGGTCAGTGAAGACCAGATGCACGCCGCCAATGGCGTGGTCAGGTGCGGCTCCTGCATGGAAGTGTTTCTGGCCGGACAGCACCGGATCATCCTGAAGGAAAAGGCCGCCCAGATCGACCAGCTGATCCGGGAATACGATGCCGCCCAGGACCGTGTCGCCAGGGAACAGGAGACAGACACTGCCGAAGACCAGGACAGCGACATTCCCCAGGCTGATGACAGCCAGGAAAGTCCTGCCGCTCACTGGGATGATGACCCTGAATATGACGACGAAGAAGCATCTTCAGATGGCACCGATATCGACTGGGATGATTTTGACGAACCTGCCTTCGGGGATGGCCTGACAGACACCGACCCGGAAGACGTCGAGGAAGACCCTGAACATGATGATCCTCATATTGATGCTGAAGATGCAGATCTCTCCGATGACTACGATGATGTCGATGATGTCGATGATGACAGTGACTTCGATGAAGAAATCACAATCACCGATGAAGTGGATCCGGCTGAAACCGGATTAAGGGACCTGCCCACGCCGGAAATTGAGGAACCTGAGGAGCACGATGATTGGGATGAACCAGTTACGGCAGCCACGCAAAGTGCCGTAACACCGATTATTGAAGACCCAGATCTACCTGAAGCATACCGGGATGACGAAACGCCTGAGGATGCCGAACATGAAAAAGCGGCGTCAGGCCTTGATGACGCTGAAACACAAGACGACATAACCCCGGAACAGGATATGGAAACCGAAGGTCCTGTTACTGCTCCCAACCCGGTCTCACTTGCCCCCTCCTATGCAGCCTTTCTCAACCCGTCCGGATATCGCCTGAAAAGTTTTACCGTCGGACAAGCCAGTGGAAAAGAGCCTGCCAGTGAGGAGGTCAACGAACCTGTCACTGCAGACATTTCAGCCCTGCGGCAACCACCCTCTGCAGACACCGGTTCCGAATCGTCACAGGACAGCTGGGTGTTTGAGGACGAGGAAACCGCCCAGGAATCCTCCCCGATTTTCACCAGTTTCGACGACCTGCCATCGGATGAAGAGTCGCAAGCCGATAGCATGCCATCCCGGATAATTGATGCCGAAGATTACATCGACATGGAAACTGTCATCGACACACCGGAAACGACCGATTCGGAGCATCAGATGCCTGAATCTGAAGACCCTGAATGGTTAGAGGAAGACCAGGAAACTCCGGAAGAGGCGCCGGACACCGAAATAGCCAACAGTCACGAGAATCCGGATGACCCCGTCTTTGCACCTGCCGACGAAAATGGCGAGGCAGGCAATGAAGAAACTCAGCCAGTCGTTGAAGAGGAGGTCATTGAAGAGGAACATCATTACCCAACCGCAGAAGATGAAACGGGCAACACCGTCCTGGCTGACGGCACCGGGGAGGAAATATTCTTTTCAGACAACTCAACGACCATTGATGATGAAAACGACAATACGGGTGAACCTGTTTTTATTGATGTGATCGAGTCCGGCAACATGCTTACCGCATTGCCCACTGACGAGGCAGCCAACGACATCAAGGACACAAATGATCCCGACCCGGACGCTATCTTGGGCAACCTGTCCGAAGATCAGTACCTGGCAGACGCTGACGACGAGACACCTTTCACCATCCCTGACACAGTGGAAGACACATCAATGTCGGAGGAGGATGAAGACCCGGCCCTGCCGGAGGTCTCCTTCCCGAATCCCGAGAACATTCCCACGTTAATACCCGACCAGGTAGCCATGGAAGCCATCCCTGTGCGCCAGGACAGCTCCCCCATTCCGACACGACTGCAAACACCATCTGAAGACAGCCCGGTGGTTGAAGGTGGGTGGAACAGGAGCGAACCGGATCCTGAGGCAGATGCCGTAAACACTGACAAAAGCCACTTGCTGGCCAATCTTTCTGCCCTCAGGGATGAGCAGTCTCTGGATCCCGTGGCACCGGACAGCCTTCAATCCATTCGCGAGGAACTGGTGGAACTGGTGAGCTTCCATGAATCCCGCAAAGGATTGAAGACTGCAGCCCTGCTGATAACCAGCGCCTTGTTGCTTGCCACTCTGGCTGGCCAATATGCATGGTACAACCTTGACCAACTGGTCATGGCCAGGCAATGGCCGCTATTAACCCGCCAGTTGTGCCAGTTCCTATCCTGTCCGGATCCCGACGCCCTGGATTTGTCTGCCCTGGTGACAGAGGAACTGGTGGTTCGCAGCCATCCGGAAGCTGACAATGCCCTGCAGGTGGACTTTATTTTCCGTAATGATGCTCCCCGGGAGCAGCCCTTCCCGCTGGTCGAGCTGAATTTCACGGACAACAGCGGCAGCATCATGGCCAGCCGGGCCTTCACCTCGCGGGAATACCTGCCGCAGGAAATGATCCTGTTCAACCGGATGCCAGCCCATTCATCCATCCAGATCAGCCTTTCCCTGGTGGATCCAGGTCCGGAAGCAACCGGGTACGCACTGGTCTTTCGCAGTCCCTGAAAACAGCCCGGCAATATTTACCCCTTGCCGGCAACAAAAGCCTGCTAACCTTAGAAACCCCGGCCAAAATCGAGTACCATTAGCCCCTTTTCGACGCCCCCGGAAACCTGGTCAGTGATTAGAATAGGCCCCCATACTCTGGAGTCCAGATTGGTGCTTGCCCCCATGGCAGGGGTGACTGATCAGCCCTTTCGCAAACTTTGCAGACAGTACGGTGCGGCACTGACCCCTTCCGAAATGATCACCTCCAATGTGAAACTGTGGAATCGGGAAAAATGCCGCCTGCGCCGCAGTCATGATGGCGAAGAATCCCCCCGGGTGGTGCAGATAGCGGGCGCCGATCCCGCCATGATGGCCGAGGCTGCGGCCCTCAATGTTGAGCAGGGTGCACAGATCATCGATATCAATATGGGTTGTCCGGCCAAGAAAGTGCTCAAACGCAGCGCTGGCTCGGCACTCATGCAATACCCGGCTCTGGTGGAGGACATACTGACCTCAGTGGTCAATGCCGTGGATGTCCCGGTAACCCTCAAGATTCGTACTGGCTGGGACATCGAGAATCGTAACGGGGTTCAGATTGCCCAACTGGCAGAGGACTGCGGCATCCAGGCCCTGGCGGTTCATGGCCGTACCCGCGCCTGTGGCTTCAAGGGCAATGCAGAATACGACACCATCGCCAGCATCAAGACGCAGGTGTCCATCCCGGTATTTGCCAACGGCGATATCAATGATCCTGCCCAGGCTGCCCTGATCCTGGAAAAAACCGGCGTTGATGGACTGATGATTGGCCGCGGGGCCCAGGGTCGGCCGTGGATTTTCAGTGAGATCGACCATTTCCTGGCCAAGGGCCACAAGGCACCACCGAAACCCCTGCCAGCAATCCGTAGCATCATTGTCCGCCACCTGCAGAGTCTTTATGATTTTTATGGGCCTGAAAAAGGCATCGGTTTTGCCCGCAAGCACCTGGCCTGGTATCTGGATAATATTGCACGTTTGAATCTGGGCTGCGAAGAAGCCATGCGCACATCCATCACCCGGCCCTTGCGTCAGCACTTCAACCAATTGAACCACGTCGAGGAACAGCTCGAGGCACTGGAGAATATTTTTCAACAACTGGACCAACTGGCCTTATTGTCACCCGAGGAATTGGCAGCATGAGTAATTTCCAGAACGACCTTCAATCATTGACACCGGAAAAACATGACAGGGACAGTGAGAACAACAGCGAAGGGAATCGGGAAACCAGGCAACAGACCATCCGCGAGTGCGTGAAGTCCTCACTCGCCGCCTACCTGGACAAGGTGGACCATGAAAATATCAGCAACCTCTATGACCTGGTGCTCTCGGAAGTGGAAGCCCCACTGCTGGAAACAGTACTGCAGCATACCCGCAGCAACCAGAGCAAGGCCTCGAGTATGCTCGGCCTGAACCGGGGAACGCTGCGCAAAAAACTGAAAAAATACGGCATGCTCAACTGAGCCAAACTGATTCCAATCATTTGTTAACCGGCACAAGCACCCTATCAAGGAGACCCTGAGAAACCCGATGAATGCCCTGAACCCTGCCCCCGTCCGCCGCGCTCTGATCAGTGTTTCTGATAAAACCGGCATCAGTGATTTTGCCCGCTCCCTGCATGATCTTGGTGTGGAACTGCTCTCCACAGGCGGCACCTACAAGCTTTTGCACGGGGAAGGCATTCCGGTCACAGAAATCTCCGCCTATACCGGCTTTCCGGAAATGATGGACGGCCGGGTGAAAACCCTGCACCCCAAAGTCCACGGCGGTATCCTGGGACGGCGAGGACAGGATGATGCGGTTATGGCTGAGCATGACATCCCCCCCATCGACATGGTGGTGGTGAATCTGTATCCCTTCCAGGCCACCGTGGCCAAGCCTGATTGCGACCTGCCCACCGCCATTGAAAACATCGACATTGGCGGTCCGACCATGCTGCGCGCCGCTGCCAAGAACCATGCCCACGTCACTGTTGTGGTCAATCCCGAAGATTACGCCCGTGTACTCGGCGAACTGGCAGATAATGATGGCCAGATCAGCGGTGCCACCCGGTTTGACCTGGCCGTCGCCACCTTCGAACACACGGCCCAGTATGACGGGGCCATTGCCAACTATCTGGGTGCACGCACCGAGGACAAGGTCAACGAGTTCCCCCGCACCTGGAACAGCCAATACATCAAGAAACAGGAAATGCGCTACGGCGAAAACCCGCATCAAAAAGCGGCGTTCTACGTGGAAGCAGGTGACAAGGAAAATTCAATCTCTACAGCCACACAACTCCAGGGCAAGGAACTGTCTTTTAACAACATCAACGATACAGACGCCGCTCTGGAATGCGTAAAAGCCTACATGGAGCCCGCCTGCGTCATCGTCAAGCATGCCAACCCCTGTGGCGTGGCAACCGGTGCCACCATCCTGGAAGCCTATGAAAAGGCCTACCAGACCGACCCAACCTCGGCCTTTGGCGGCATCATTGCCTTTAACCGCCCCCTGGATGCTGAAACAGCGCAGGCTATCGTGGGGCGCCAGTTTGCCGAAGTGGTGATTGCGCCCTCTGCCTCTCAGGAATCTGCCAGCGTTCTAGGCACCAAGGAAAACCTGCGCCTGCTGGTTTGCGGCCAATGGCCGACAGACCCGGTTCCGGGTTATGACCTGAAACGGGTCAATGGCGGCCTGCTGGTGCAGAATCGCGACATGGGCGTGATAACCGAAGCTGACCTTAAAATCGTCACCCGGCGCCAGCCTACTGCAGATGAAATCCGTGACCTGCTGTTTGCCTGGAAAGTGGTGAAGTTCGTCAAATCAAATGCCATCGTCTATGTGAAGAACAACCAGACTATCGGTATCGGTGCCGGCCAGATGAGCCGTGTTTACAGCGCCAGAATCGCCGGCATCAAGGCCGCCGACGAAGGTCTGGTGGTGAAGGGTTCCGTGATGGCCTCGGATGCCTTCTTCCCGTTTGCGGATGGTATCGAGGCTGCAGCCGAAGCTGGCATCACCGCCGTGATTCAGCCCGGTGGCGCCATGCGTGACGAAGACGTCATCAAGGCCGCAGACGATGCCGGCATGGCGATGGTGTTTACCGGGATGAGGCATTTCAGACACTAGGGCGGAGGCAGGAGGCGGGGACGAAACTCGATTTTCTGTGGTTAACGTCAAGTACATTTTCCTACTTGAAGAAACAAGAAAGTCTCGAAACCCAATGACTTCCAGAATCAACCCTGCCTCCGATTGATAATGGCTTATTATTGAAACGCACCATTTATTCAGGAAAGCAGAAAGTATATGAACATTTTGATCATAGGCTCCGGTGGACGTGAACATGCCCTGGCATGGAAAGCCTCCCAATCCAATCAGGTACAGGAAGTCTTCGTGGCGCCCGGCAATGCCGGCACAGCCACTGAACCGGGCATCAGCAATGTGGCGCTGGATGTTGCCGACTTTGAGGCGCTGGCAGACTTCGCCGAAAACAACGGCGTGGGTCTGACCATCATCGGACCGGAAGCACCGCTGGTGGACGGCATTGTGGATTATTTCCAGAGCCGCGGCCTGGCCTGTTTCGGCCCGAGCAAAGGTGCCGCCCAGCTGGAAGGCTCCAAGGCCTTCACCAAGGATTTCCTGGCCCGCCACAACATTCCGACAGCGGCCTATCAGAACTTTACCGAAATAGAACCCGCAATCGCCTATGTCCGCGAACAGGGCACCCCGATAGTCATCAAGGCTGACGGCCTTGCAGCAGGGAAAGGCGTGATCATTGCGCAGACCCGGGAAGAAGCCGAAGAAACCATTCGCGACATGCTCTCCGGCAACAGTTTCGGTGATGCGGGCCACCGGGTAGTCATTGAAGAATTCATGCAGGGTGAAGAAGCAAGCTTTATTGCCCTGGTGGACGGCACCCATGCCCTGCCCTTTGCCACATCACAGGATCACAAGGCTCGCGACGATGGCGATCTTGGGCCTAACACCGGCGGCATGGGCGCTTATTCCCCGGCTCCGGTAGTCAGCACTGACATTCACGAACGGGTCATGAAAGAAGTCATCATGCCAACCGTCAGGGGCATGGCAGCTGAAGGCAATACCTATACCGGATTCCTGTATGCTGGCCTCATGATCGGTGCTGATGGCAACCCCAAGGTCGTCGAGTACAACTGCCGTTTTGGTGATCCCGAGGCCCAGCCCATCATGATGAGACTGAAATCCGACCTTGTAGCCCTTTGCCAGGCCGCCCTGTCAGGTACGCTGGACCAAACCGACATCGAGTTCGATACCCGCGCTGCCCTGGGCGTGGTACTGGCCGCCGGCGGTTATCCTGCAGACTATGCCAAAGGCAAGGTGATCAGCGGACTTAGCGATAATTCCGATTTACCCACTGCCAAGATCTTTCATGCCGGCACGAAACTTGTTGATGGACAGGTTGTCACAAATGGTGGCCGCGTTCTGTGTGCGACCGCATTGGGCGACAGTGTTACCCAGGCCCAGGCTCGTGCCTACCAGTTGGTGAAGCAGGTCAACTGGGAAGAGATGTACTACCGCAAGGATATCGGGTACAGGGCCGTGGCGAGAGAGAAACATTAAGAGACAGGGTCTGATAAAATCTCGACATGATGAACATTCTGGACAACCTGATAGTAAACTTCGACCAGGCCCTCAAGACCCTGGTGCCTGGCAGTGTTCATGCCCATCGCACCAATCCGGCTGATGAGGCTTCCTGTACTGAACTCAACAATGAAGAACGGATTCATACTGCCGGCCTCATGCGCATCAATCACACTGGTGAAGTTTGTGCCCAGGCGCTATACCAGGGGCAGGCGCTAACTGCGCGTCTCCCCGAAGTCAGGGAAAGTATGAACCAGGCGGCAGAAGAAGAAATTGATCATCTTAGCTGGTGTGAAGACAGACTGAATGAACTGGACTCCCGACCCAGCCTGTTCAATCCTGTCTGGTATGGATTGTCATTCGGCATCGGGGCAGTCGCTGGTCTGGCGGGTGACCGGTGGAGTCTGGGCTTTGTGGCTGAAACCGAAAAGCAGGTTTGCGCACATCTTGAAGACCACCTGAACAAACTGCCTCCCCAGGATCAGAAGAGTGAAGCGATACTATCCCAAATGCTGGTCGATGAAGGCAGGCATGCTGTAGCAGCAGAGTCGGCCGGTGCAGCCGAACTGCCCTTACCGATCAAATCCGCCATGAGCCTGATGGCCCAGGTGATGAAGAAGACCACTTACCGGATTTGAATGACCAAAGGGGACAGTGACCGAAAAAGTCACCCCCCCCTTCCCCTGACTGATCAATCGACTTCAGTGATCGTGAAGTCATGGGTCATTTCAACCCCCCCTTTGCCCAGCATGATGGACGCCGAGCAGTATTTTTCCGCAGAAAGTTCTACCGCACGCTTCACTTTTGCCGGATCCAGTCCTCGACCAGAGACATTGAAGATCAAGTGAATTTTTTCAAAGACAGCCGGAACCGCATCAGCCCTGACAGCATCCACATCCGTCACACAATCTGTCACATCCTGGCGGGATTTTTTCAGGATGCTGACAACATCAAAGGCCGAACAGGCGCCAACGCCCAGCAGCAGCATTTCCATCGGCCGACAGCCTCGATTTCTGCCACCGGCATGTTCGGGGCCATCCATGATGACTTTGTGCCCACTGCCGGACTCCCCTTCGAACATGGCTTCCTCCAGCCAGGTGATTTTCGCTTTCATTAAAACCTCTTTGTTTACAGGCAAACCATTTGCCGCCCATTATCCCACAGGAGCTTATAGGACGTCTTGAAGATGTTATTGATTAATCAGCTAAAAACAGCCATTTCCGCCCCCCAAAAAATGTGCAAAAAATAGAACGACTTTGCAAAGTGTGGTAGACAATTGTAAATTCTGAACCGTTTCGAGGTTAAGTAGATGGTACTTATGGCAATCACGCCTCACATCCGGGATCTGGAGAATTTTCTCAGTCATTCTCATCGCCGGAAATACCCCAATAAAACGACAATTATTCACGAAGGGGACAGGTGCGAAACGCTTTACTATATCGTTTCGGGTTCCGTGTCAGTGGTACTTGAAGACGAGGAAGGCAAGGAAGCTGTTATTGCCTATCTCAATCCTGGCGATTTTTTTGGCGAAATGGGTCTGTTCGAAAACAACGAAGCCCGCAGCGCCTGCGTACGGACCAAATCAGAATGCGAGCTGGCTGAAATCTCTTACGCCAATTTCTCCGACTATACCCGTCAGCATCCGGAAATCCTCTATACCATCGGCGAACAGATGGCCCATCGTCTGCGCAGCACCACCAAGCGTGTTGCCGACCTGAGTTTTCTGGATGTCACCGGCCGCATCGCCAGCACCCTGCTGGAACTGAGCAAGGAACCCGATGCCATGACCCATCCCGATGGCATGCAAATCAAGATCACCCGCCAGGAACTGGGCCGCATTGTAAACTGTTCCCGCGAAATGGCTGGTCGTGTACTCAAGGACCTGGAAGAGCAGGGCCTCATCGAAGTCCACGGCAAAACCACTGTTGTATACGGTACAAGATAGTCTGCAGTGGCTACTACAGACTAAAGTTAAAAGAATAAAATGGTAATCCAGGTGAGGGCGACGAATATGTTGCCCATAAACACCGCCGCCGACCCCAAATCCTTGGCCCGACCCGCCAGATGGTGATGCTCAGGTGAAGCCTTATCAACTATGGCTTCGATTCCCGAATTAAGCAGCTCAACGATCATCACCAGAAAGCACACGCCAGCCAGCAGCACTTTCTCAGCTGCACTTTCACCAAGATAAAGACCCAGAGGGATCAGGATGATGCTGCAAATGACTTCCTGCCTGAAGGCCGCCTCGTTTTGCCAGCAGGCTTTCAGCCCTCGCCAGGAATAGATACAGGCCGAGATGATACGTTTGAAACCTGTCTCCCCTGGCTTAGCCATTGAAGAAAAGTTCCTTGAGTTTTTCACCCGGCTCCTGGGCGCGCATGAAGGACTCGCCGACCAGAAACCCGTAAACACCATGTGACAGCATTTCCTCAACATCCTCACGAATGTGGATGCCGCTTTCAGTGACGACAGCAACGTCATCAGGAATATGCGGCAACAGATCATAAGTCACGTTCAAACTGGTTTTGAACGTATGCAGGTCGCGATTGTTGATACCAACAAGTGAAGCATCCAGAGACAAGGCCAGATCCAGCTCTTCCCGGTTGTGCACTTCCACCAGAAAATCCAGATCATAGTGCCTGGCGGCATCGGCCAGGGAGCGCAACTGTTCTTCTGACAGGGCTGCAACAATCAGCAGGACACAATCGGCGCCAATTGCCCGGGATTCGGCTATCTGCCAGGGATCAATCATGAAATCCTTGCGTATTACCGGTAATTTACAGGACTGCCTGGCCTCTACCATGTAGTCTTCATGCCCCTGAAAAAAATCATGGTCGGTCAGTACTGACAGGCAGGCGGCACCATTCTCAGCGTAGCTGACTGCTATTTCCGCTGGCTCAAAATGCTCCCTGATCAATCCCTTACTTGGAGAGGCCTTCTTGATTTCAGCGATCACGGCGGGACGTTTATGACCAATCCGCTCCATCAATGCCGCGGTGAATCCACGACAGGCATCCTGGTCACGGATACGCGACTCCAGATCGGCCAGGGAAAACTGCTTCTGTCGCTCAGAGATTTCCTCTGCTTTGCGTTCCAGAATTTTTTTGAGGATCGTGGGCTGGGTCATAATGACATTCAACTACTGCATTAAATGGCAGATTCCAGGAAATTCCGGAGCATCTGGTGGCCGTGTTCACTGAGTATGGATTCCGGATGAAACTGTACGCCTTCCACGTCCAGGGTTTTGTGACGCACTCCCATAATTTCCTCAAAGGAGCCATCGGGATTTTCTGTCCAGGCGGTGATTTCAAGGCAATCAGGAAGACTGTCTTTCTCAATGACCAGGGAGTGGTAGCGTGTGGCATTGAAGGGATTTGCCAACCCCCTGAAGACACCCTGCCCTTCGTGGTGGATGGCTGAGATTTTTCCATGCATGACACGCTTGGCCCTGATGACTTTTCCACCGAAGGCCTCACCAATACTCTGGTGTCCCAGACAGACGCCGAGGATGGGAATGGCACCGGCAAAATGCTTGATCAGTGGAACGGATATCCCGGCTTCTGTAGGCGTACAGGGCCCGGGTGATACCACAATATGATCGGGAGCCAGAGTCTCGATTTCCTCCAGGCTGATCTCGTCATTCCGATACACCCGGATATCGGCACCCAGTTCCCCGAAGTACTGCACGAGGTTGTAGGTGAAAGAATCATAGTTATCGATCATTAATAACATGGGTCTGACCTGTCAGAAGTTACTGCGTCTGTTTCTGGGTTAATAGCTACTTGTGTCATTACACGATTTGTTCCGGAAAACCGTCACTGCATGCCTGAAGATCCGGATTCAGAGACCGTCCTCAGCCAGCCTGACCGCATGGAACATCGCCCTGGCTTTATTCATGGTTTCCTGCCACTCCAGGCTCGGGACAGAATCGGCAACAATGCCGGCACCTGCCTGAATATAGAGTGTCTGGTCCTTGATTACCGCAGTCCGGATGGCAATCGCCATATCCATGTTGCCATTCCAGGACAGGTAGCCCATGGCGCCACCATATACACCACGTTTAACCGGTTCAAACTCATCAATAATTTCCATGGCGCGGACCTTGGGCGCCCCGCTCAGGGTTCCCACGGGCAGTGTCGCTTTAAGTACATCCAGCGCTGTCATGTTGTCCGCCAACTGGCTCTCCACATTCGAGGCGATATGCATAACGTGGGAATAGCGCTCAACAAACATCTGCCGTGTGACTTCCACGCTGCCGACTTTCGATACCCGTCCCGAATCATTGCGCGACAGGTCGATCAGCATCAGATGCTCGGCAATTTCCTTTTCATCAGCCAGCAATTCTTTTTCCAGCGTCAGATCCTCTTCCTCGGTACGTCCACGCCGGCGGGTGCCTGCCAGGGGTCTTACCGTGATCCTGCCGTCTTCCACGCGGGCCAGAATTTCCGGTGATGCACTGACGATATGAAAATCCCCCATATCCATAAACACCATGTATGGCGAGGGATTGAGCTGGCGCAAAGCCCGGTAGACATTGATGGCTTCACCGGCATACGGCAGGCTCATGCGCTGGGCCAGCACCACCTGCATTACGTCCCCGGCGACGATATAGTCCTTGATCTTGTCGACAGCCTGTTCAAAGGCCTCCTGGCCAAAGCTGGATACGAAATCCTCTTCCCCGACATCACGGTCTGTGACCTGAACCTTCAGGGAAAGCTGATTGTTGAGTTTTTGCTCCAGTTCATCTAGGCGGGCAACAGCACTGGCATAGGCATCTTCAGCCAGGGGGTCCTGATAGACCATGATCATGAGCTTGCCGCGCAGGTTATCAAACACCACCACTTCCTCAGACAGCATCAGAATGATGTCCGGGGTGTTCACATTATCCGGCGGTGCCGAATCTGCCACCCGGCGTTCAACAAAACGAACCGTATCGTAGGCGAAATACCCTACCAGGCCGCCGCTGAATCTGGGTAATTCGTCCAGCTCCGGCACGCGAAAACGCTGCTGGTATTGTTCGATATAAACAAAGGGGTCGTCGGTCTGGATGGTCTCAAGCGTTTGGCCATCGGTTTCCAGTGTCAGGGTATGACCACTAACCTTGAGGAGGGTGCGGCATGGCAGCCCGATAATGGAATAGCGCCCCCATTTTTCACCGCCCTGCACTGACTCCAGGAAGTAGCTGTACGGCCCTTTCGCCAGCTTCAGGTAGGTGCTCAGCGGGGTTTCCAGGTCTGCCAGGATTTCCCGGTAAACCGGAATCCGGTTGAAGCCCTGACCGGCAAATTCTTCAAACTGCTGGGAATGCATCAGTTGCCCAATTCCTTGCGCATGGCCGCAATTGTCGCCGCATAATCATCTGTACCAAAAATCGCCGAACCTGCGACAAACATATCCGCGCCAGCCGAAGCAATCTGGGCAATATTCTGGACACCAACACCGCCATCCACTTCCAGGCGTATATCCCGACCCGACGCATCAATCAGTTTTCTGACCACTTTCAGCTTGTCCAGAGTGGAAGGAATAAAGGCCTGCCCACCGAACCCCGGGTTCACGGACATCAGCAGAATCAGATCCAGCTTGTCCATCACGTATTCGAGACAATGCACCGGTGTCGCGGGATTAAGCACCAGACCGGCCTTGCAGCCATTGTCACGAATCAGCTGCAGGGAACGATCAATATGGTTACTCGCCTCAGGGTGAAAGGTAATGTAGGTTGCCCCGGCCCTGGCAAACTCGGTAATCAGGCTATCCACCGGAGAGACCATCAGATGGACATCAATGGGGGCGTCCATACCCTTCCTGGCCATATGAGCCGCAAGGGATTTACAGACGCCAGGGCCAATGGTCAGGTTCGGGACATAATGGTTGTCCATCACGTCAAAATGCACCACGTCAGCACCGGCGGCGAGGACAGTTTCAACCTCTTCTCCAAGACGGGCGAAGTCAGCGGACAGTATGGACGGAGCAATCAGGTAATCGGTTTGAGCCATGTTAATCAGTCCTGAGGGTGTCAGGCCTTTGCCGGTTCATTTCAAGACGCGCATTGTACCGATTTTCCGGACCCATGTCGTTGTCAAAAGACCCGCCTTGACGAGGCCAGAGGGCAGAAACTTTGGATAAATCAACTGTCCCTCTGCCTGGTCAGCAACCTCAGGTATTCAGGCTATCCCGGATAATCTCCCAGGCCTCCTCTTCATCATCGACAAACCTGAATATATCCAGATCTGCCTGACTGATCATGCCCTCCTCCACCAGCAGGTCAAAATTGATCAGCCTCTGCCAGTATTCCCGGCCAAACAGCAGCACAGGCAGGGGTTTGATCTTGCCAGTCTGGATCAGGGTCAGGGTTTCAAACAACTCATCAAGGGTGCCAAAGCCTCCCGGAAAGGCCACCAGCGCCCTGGCCCGCAGCAGGAAATGCATTTTACGCATGGCAAAGTAATGAAACTGGAAACACAGTTCAGGGGTAATGTAGGGGTTGGGATACTGCTCATGGGGCAGGACTATATTCAGGCCAACTGATTCCGCGCCTGCCTCGCTGGCCCCGCGATTGGCAGCCTCCATGATGCCCGGACCACCCCCGGTCACCACGTGCAGGGTCGGACATTCCTCACAACCGGAACGCTGACTGATCAAGGCCGCCAGCGCCCTGGCCTGCTCGTAATACCGGGCATGCCTGATGGCAGCATCAGCGGAGGTCAACTGCGCTTTCAGGGTCTCATCACCAGGACAACTGGCCAACGCCTCCTGAATACCGGACCTCCGGGCTTCAGCCGCCTCCAAGTCAGCAGATCGTGCTGTACCGAATATCACTACAGTGTGGTGTACCCCATGAGCCTGCAAACGCAATTCCGGTTTTGACAGTTCCAGCAGCAGTCTCACCGGACGCATTTCGTCACTCAGCAGGAAATCCTCGTCATCAAAAGCGAGGCGATAGGCTGGCGACTCGACCTGCTGCCTGGCTACTTCTGACTTTTCATTGCGGGCATACTGGCGATCATCTGCCGCAGAGTAAAAAAGGTGACCGGGTAATTTACGATTGGACATGACTGCTTCCTGCTGTTGTTGAATTAAGAAGATGAATTAAGAAAAGGCACACAGAGTGAAAACGACACTCCGAATTTCACCCTGGTCAGTTCACTGCTGCAGCAGGGCATCCAGGGCAGCGAGCCGTTCCGGTGTACCAATATCAAACCACTGGCCGGTATAAATTTCACCACCAACCTGCCCACGTGCCATGGCAGCCTTGAGCAGGGGAACAATGGATTGCTTCCCCGGGATCACCCCGGCAAAAAGAGCCGGATGATAAACAGCAATGCCGCTATACGTGTATGCTCTCTCTCCTGCCCGGGGCTCACGCACCAGCCCCTGATCCAGCACGAAATCACCTTCCGGATGCTGCGGCGGGTTGTTCACCAGAACCAGCCTGGCCAGCAAATCCTGACCATCGACAGGCGGCAGGTTGCTGAAGGGATAATCAGTCCAGATATCGCTATTCACACAAAGAAAGCAATCATCCGATAACAGCGGCAGCGCCTTGATTATTCCGCCAGCGGTCTCAAGTGGCTCACCTTCCCGGGACCAGGTGATATTCACCCCGTACTGTTGACCGCTTCCCAGGGCGGATTCAATTTTTTCACCGAGCCAGGCATGGTTAATGACCAGGTTGGTGAACCCTGCAGCTGCCAGACGCTCCAGATGATGAGCAATAAGTGACTTGCCACCGGCTTCCAGCAAGGGTTTTGGAGTATCCAGGGTCAGGGGGCGCATACGCTCCCCTTTGCCCGCCGCCAGGATCATCGCCTTCACTGGCCGGCATTCCTGCCAGTGACAGCCCGAAGCCGGGTCCAGAGCATGGGGTAAATATGTTTTTCCAGCCACATGGCAAACTGGAAATGCTGGGGATAGTCAGCCAGCACCTCTTTGATATAGGCCATGGTGCGCGGAATATCGGCAAGATAGCCCGCCTTGCCATCGCGCAGATACAGGCGTGAGAAAATGCCGATAGCCTTGAGGTGGCGCTGCACCCCCATCATGTCAAAGGCATAGAGAAACTGGTCCGCCTCATAGCCGGGAATGATGCCGGCAGTTTGGGCCATGTTGGCGTAATTCAGCGCCCACTCCTTGATCATGGCCTTTGGCCAGCTGATGTAGCAATCCTTGATCAGGGAAACCAGGTCATAGGTCACCGGCCCGATAACGGCATCCTGAAAATCCAGCACACCAAAATTACCGTCCGCTGCGTACAGCAGGTTGCGGGAATGGTAATCCCGATGGACGCAGACCTGGGTCTGGCCCAGGGCCGAGTCAATCAAATGTTCAAAAAAACCATCAAGCAGCTCATGGTCCCCGGAAGTCAGCTCCAGTTTCATGATGCCGCCGCAGAACCAGTCACGAAAAAGGTCGACCTCTGCACCAAGCAGCACCGAGTCATAAGGAGGAAGCAGAATCTCGCTGCCTTCGCGGATACCCTGAATTTTCAGCAGTATGTCGAAGGCATGATGGTAAGCCTGATTGACATCCACCAGGCGATTATCCTGCCTGAGCTGATCCAGGTGTTCCCAGAGCAGCGTCTCGCCCAGAAAGGACAGGCACAGAAAGCCACGACTGAAATCACTGGCAAACACCTCGGGTACATTGATGCCGGCTGTCAGGAAGTTTCCGGCAATCTGGACAAAGGTATGTGCGTCCTCTTTTTCCGGAGGAGCATCCACCAGGACATAGATACGATCACCACAAGTGCTGGTAAAATAGCGGCGGAAGCTGGCGTCGCCACTCAGTGCCTGCAAGGGCGCAGGAGCCGCGCTGTCATCCAGAGAAGGCAGGATGTCAAAGAACCAGTCCTGTAACTCTGCCTGACGCTTCTCCAACCTGTTTTTTTCTGATTTGGATTCGGCCATAAAATCATCAACCGGAGACGATGCACCTTGTCTCACAGAGCCATAAAAACTAGAATCTTTCGATGTTCCGCATTATGCCTATACATGGGGTAATTGAGAAGTGATCCCCCGTTTCACCTCGCCTTTCCGACAGAAAAAACTCCTAATATTCATGGGCCTGGCTGCCAGCTCCGCCGCCATGGCACAGCCGTCCATGTACCAGCAGGCCAGCGACATCGACTGGGTCAGCCGCGAACAGCTCAGCCCGGCCCAGCAGGCACTCATCGAGGATGTCTGCTGCGGCATGTATGTGGAACCGGCACTTCCTCCGATTGAGGGTGACCCTGAAGCCGCCAACCTGAGCGCCAACACCATGGATACGCTGGATGAAGACACCGTGGTACTGGAAGGCGATATCGAAATCCGCTACCAGGACATCCACCTGCGTGCTGATCGCGGCGTCTATGACAACCGCTCCGGTAATATTGATCTTGAAGGCAATATTCAGGTGCGCCAGCCTGGCATGCTGCTCGTGGGCAGCGATGGTGAGATTGAAAACTCCGGTGAAGTCAGCCGGCTCAACAATGCCAGCTATGTCCTGCATAACGAAAGCATTCGCGGCAGCGCCGATGTGATTGTCTATACTGATGCTGACGGCGTAATCACCATCGACAACGGCCACTACACCCGCTGCGAACCAGGTGACAATTCCTGGGCTGTGGAAGGGTCTTCCATCCGTCTGGACAAGAACTCGGGCCGAGGACTGGCAAAAAACGTCAAGCTGCGGGTCAACGATGTGCCCATCATGTACCTGCCTGTCATCAGTTTTCCCATCAATGATGAACGGGCCACCGGCTTCCTGATTCCCACAATTGGGTCCACCCGCACCGGCGGACTGGATGTCTCCACGCCTTACTATCTGAATCTGGCCCCCAATTATGATGCGACGTTCACCCCGCGGCTGATGTCAGACCGCGGCATCATGCTCGGGCTGGAAGGCCGCTATCGCGGCAGGCAGTCACAGAACATTTTGCAGATGAACTATCTGCCGGATGATGACAAGTATGACCCCTCGTCGCTCCTGCTGTCTGATCCTGAATCACCGCCTACACCGGACCGCTGGCAAATAGCCCTGGATCATCGCAGCCGTCTCTCCCGCCAGTGGAGCGCCATGGTGGATTATGCAGCGGTCAGTGATCAGGATTATTTTCAGGATTTCAGTAATGCCGGTCTTTACACTACTACCCGCAGCTATCTTTTTCGCCAGGGAGCAGTACGTTATCAGAGTGATAACTGGCGCCTGCGTGCCCAGGCACTGAGCTACCAATTACTGGACCCGACCATTCCTGAAAGCCGCGAACCCTACAAACGCCTGCCCCGCATCAATCTGGACGGGAATTTCATGACCCTCAACGGCCTTGAATACGGCGTCTCTGCAGAATACGTCAATTTTGACCGCGATCTGAATGAGGACAGGCTCACGGCGGCCCAACTGGCCAGTGGTGTGCTGGTCACCGGCCAGCGCCTGTCACTGATTCCGGAACTCAGCTACACCTGGTCCAACCCCGGCGCCTTCTTTACGCCCAAAGCGAAGTACAAATATGCCTCTTACCAGTTGGACGACCCTTCCAACGTGTTTACCGACAACCCCAGTCGCGGCGTGATGGTGGGCAGCCTGGACAGCGGGCTCATCTTTGACCGCGACCTGGAATCCAGCGGCCTGACCCAGACCCTGGAACCCCGTCTGTTCTATCTGTACAGCGAATACGAGGATCAAAGCGACATTCCCGTGTTTGACTCCACCAATATGACCTTCAGCTTCAATCAGCTGTTTCGTGAAGACCGCTTCAGCGGCAAGGACCGGGTGGGTGATGCCAACCAGCTGACCCTGGCGGTGAGCACCCGTTTTCTGAACAGTCGCGGACAGGAAAAGGCCAGTGCCAGCATAGGACAGATTCGCTACTTTAAGGATCGCCGTGTCACTCTCAACAACCGTATCGGTGATGCACAGATGACCAACGATTCTGCCATTGCCTCGGAAATGACCTACCAGTTCAACGATAACTGGCGGGTGAATTCCTATGTGGAGTGGGACAGTGACGAGAACAACCTGGACGTCGGTAATTTTCAATTCAGATATCAATCTGATATAAATCACATCCTCAATTTCAGCTACCGGTACCGGGATGTCGACAACGCCATCAACGCCGCCGGTATTGATCGCCGAATCAAGCAGACAGATATATCCGGTATCTGGCCGCTGAACGACTCCTGGGGTCTGATCGGTCGCTGGAACTATGATCACGCCAACAAGCGCAGCCTGGAAACCATTGCCGGTGTCGAATATGACAATTGCTGCTACAGCGTAAGACTGCTGGCCCGCCGATGGATAGACAATGACGCCCTGTTCTTCGGCAACGTGGACAACAACACCGGTATTTTCCTGCAGTTTGAACTAAAGGGCTTCGGCAGCGTCTTAGGCAATAGCGTGAGCGGAATTTTGAACAACGGTATCAGTGGTTACAGAGAACGTGAGTACATACAGTAAATATTTCAAGACAAACATCCTGCTGGCTGCCCTGCTGGGTATAGGCTCCCTGCCGCTTTTCGCCCAGGATGTCATATCCCTGGAGAAGGTCATTGCCATCGTTGACGACGACGTGGTCCTGCAAAGCGAATTCGACATGCGCTGGGCACAGATCGAGGCCCAGCTGGCCGGGATTCAGGGCCCCCGCCCCGATGAGGCAGACGTGAAAAAGCAGCTGCTGGACCAGCTGATCATTGAAAACCTGCAGCTGCAGATGGCCAACCGGGCCAGTGTGCGCATTGATGACAACCAGCTCAACCAGGCCATGAGCAACATCGCCGCTCAAAACAACATGACCTTTGAACAATTCCAGCAGGTTCTGGACAGCCAGGGACTTTACCTGCAGACCCGTGAACAGCTGCGAAAGGACATCGTACTCCAGCAGTTACAGAACGGTGCTGTAAACCAACGCATTGACATCACCCGCCAGGAAATTGAAAACTACCTGCGTTCCGAAGCCGGCCAGCAGGACATCGCTCCCGAGTACCGGGTCAGCCACATCCTGATCGAACATGCCGAAGGAGAGCAGCAGGCTCGTCGCGAGGAACTGGCTCACTTTATCCATGACCGTCTGATGGAAGGCGCCTCCATGGCGCAATTCATCGAAGCCGGACAGGTCAGCGGCATACCCGTTGGCGGCAGCGACCTGGGTTTCAGGAAAACCGAAAACCTGCCTTCCTTCTTCCAGGATGTCGTACCCACGCTTACCCTTGGTCAGATCAGTGAACCTTTCAGCAGTCCCAATGGCTGGCACATCGTGCAGGTCACCGACCTGCGTGGCGGCGCGAGTCTGGAAATCCAGCAGTTCCATGTTCGTCATATCCTGATTGAGCCCAATGAAATCCGGACTGAAGCCCAGGCGGAAAACCTGATCAACGAGCTGTACCAGCGTATTCAGGACGGTGAAGACTTAAGCGATATCGCCCGCCAGCATACCGATGACGAATCATCTATCGTTGCCGGCGGCGACGTGGACTGGATCACCTTTGGCCAGTTCCCGCCTGACTTTCTGGCCGTAGTCCAGCGTCTGGAGCCCGGTGAAATGTCGGAACCGGTACACCTTCAGTCCGGCTGGCATATCATCGAATTGCTGGAAGAGCGGGTTGAGGATATGACCGATGAAAACATGCGCTACCAGGCGGAACAGATCCTGCGCCAGCGCAAGTTTGAAAATGAACTGGAAAACTGGCTAACCGAACTTCGCGACACCGCCTACGTGGATATCAAAGTCGACTTTGAATAACACACCACTTGCCGTCACACCCGGAGAACCGGCAGGGATCGGTCCTGATCTCTGCCTGCAATACCTGAGCCTGCACCCTGAAACCTGCGCTGAGCTGGTCATCATTGCCGACCCTGATATGTTGGAACGCCGTGCCCGGATGCTGGGGGTGGCTCTCCCGATCCGTGAATTCAATGGGACTGATACCTGTCCCAACGTACTGAATGTTCTTCCTGTCACACTGAAAACTGAAGAGCAGCCTGGTCAGCTGAACCCGGAAAACAGCCAGTATGTACTGGATACCCTGGCCGCCGCCGTGGATGGCAGTCTGAGTGGCATATTTGCCGGCCTGGTAACAGGACCGGTTCAAAAAAGCGTAATCAATGAAGCCGGCATCCCCTTTTCAGGCCATACCGAATTCCTGGCAGAGCGCTGTAACAGGGAACATGTGGTCATGATGCTGGCCACGCCAGGATTGCGAGTTGCCCTGGCAACCACTCACCTGCCGCTCATGGACGTCCCTGCCGCCATTACCCGGCCGCTGCTGACGTCGATCATCAGCATCCTGCATGAGGATCTGCAAACCAAATTCGGCATAGCCAACCCGCACATTATAGTAGCCGGTCTCAATCCCCATGCCGGCGAAAGCGGGCACCTGGGCCGGGAGGAGCTGGATACCATCATTCCGGTTCTGGATGCCTTCCGACAGAACGGCCTGCAACTGCAGGGTCCCCTGCCCGCCGATACGCTCTTCACACAACAGTATCTGGATCACACCGATGCAGTACTGGCCATGTACCACGACCAGGGCTTGCCCGTACTGAAATACAAGGGGTTCGGCAATGCCGTGAACATAACGCTTGGCCTGCCCATCATCCGCACATCGGTGGATCACGGGACTGCACTGGCTCTTGCCGGCTCCGGCAAGGCGGACACCGGCAGCCTGCACTATGCCATAGCCTCAGCTCGCGAGATGGCCGGACACTGGAGCCGACATGGTCACTGAACATCGCGCCAGAAAACGCTTCGGCCAGAACTTCCTGCAGGACCAGGGCATAATCGACAAGATTATCCGCGCCATAGCCAGCGGCTCATCAGACCACCTGATCGAGATCGGACCCGGCCAGGGAGCGCTTACCGACCTGCTGGTTGATCACTGCGCTCATCTGGATGTAATTGAAATCGATCGCGACCTGGCCGCAGAATTTCAATGGCGCTACAGCAGCAAAGACAACTTTACCCTGCATAACAGCGATGTCCTGAAGTTCGATTTTTCTATGTTGCCCCCCGTCCCTGGCGGCTATCGGGTTATCGGCAACCTGCCCTACAACATTTCCACCCCGCTGCTGTTTCACCTGTTTGCCAGCAAGCAGCAATTCCGGGATATGGTATTCATGCTGCAGCTGGAAGTGGTGGAACGGATGTGCGCAGAGCCCGGCAGCAAGGAATATGGCCGCCTGGGGATCATGACCCAGTACCACTGTGAGGTGGAAAAACTGTTCCGCGTTCCACCTACAGCTTTCTGGCCGCAGCCGAAAGTGGATTCCGCCATCGTGCGGCTGAAGCCATGGGCAAGCCCGCCCTTTCCTGCCACCGATCCCGCCGTTCTGGAGCAGGTCGTTCGCAGCGCCTTTTCCCAGCGCCGCAAAACCCTGCAAAACACCCTGAAAAACCTGATCGACAGGGCCGGTCTGGAAGCCCTTGGCATTGATGGCAGCCGCCGTCCGGAAACACTATCCCTGGCGGAATATGTTACTATCAGCAACGCGTTGAGCCGGTAAATCAATCGGCCAGGGGCGGCAATCCAGGCACCTCTAAACCAAACGTTTATATTTTACCTGCCACGTCTTAACAGGATTCTATTGTGAACAGTGCGGCTGACAATGATTGCGGCATCGACATTCGCGCCAGGGCAAAATACCTGGCCATACAATCCGACCCCGGCCGCAATTCCTATGCATTTTCCTACACCATCACGATCACCAACCACCGTGAGGAACCTGTCCGCCTGTTGAGTCGACACTGGGTCATCACCGATCAGAATAAAGTGGATGAAGTGAACGGCAAGGGTGTTGTGGGCCAACAGCCCTTGATTCAGCCCGGTGCCTCATTTGAATATTCAAGCGGCACCATTATCAGCAGTGAAATCGGTGACATGAGCGGCACCTATACGATGGAAACCGAAGACGGGGAATTGTTTGAAGCCCCGATCCCCCTGTTCGTGCTTGCCATTCCCGACATGATTCATTAACCGGCTGCCGCCCACCTGGCAGTGCCCGACCCGACGTTTGGAAAAATAATATGGCTACATATGCAGTCGGCGATATTCAGGGATGCTTTGATCAGCTCATGCGTCTTCTGGACAAGGTCAATTTTGATCCGACCTGCGACCGGCTCTGGAGCGTGGGCGACCTGATCAACCGTGGCCCCAAATCACTGGAAACTCTCCGCCTGGCAAAACTACTGGGCAAGTCATTCACCATGGTCCTGGGCAATCATGACCTGCATTTCATTGCCATGGCCACGGGCGCACAAAAACATGGCAAAAAAGATACGCTCAGGGACATCCTGGACGACCCAGATTGCGAAACCTTCTGTGACTGGCTGCGGCAGCGTCCGCTGATTCATCATGAAAAACTGGAAACCGAAACTGGCCTGCAGACCTTTCTGATGGTTCATGCAGGCATCGCCCCCGGCTGGAGCTTCAAGATGGCCAGGCATTTTGCCAGTGAAGTGGAAAGCATTCTGAAAAGCGACAAGTATCTTAAATTTCTCAACCGCATGTACGGGGATGAACCGGACATCTGGCACGATGGTCTTTCAGGCATGGAACGTCTGCGCGTTATCACCAATTACCTGACCCGGGTACGCTTCTGCAATGCAGATACCCAGCTCAACCTTGCGATAAAAACCGGACCAAAAACCGCACCATCCGGATATCGTCCCTGGTATGAATACCAGAAACTGAAAGACAACAAAGTGATTGTCTTCGGCCATTGGGCTACCCTGGAGGGCAAAACCAACTGGCCCAATATTCATGCACTGGATACCGGCTGCGTGTGGGGCCGGGAACTCACTGTCTTGCGCCTGGAAGACAAGCAGCGCTACAGTGTCCCTTTTTCTGCCGGTAAATAAACGTCTTCAAAAATGAAAACCTACCTGGTCGGCGGTGCCGTCCGCGACAAGCTGCTTGGTATTCCGGTCAAGGACCGGGACTGGGTTGTCGTGGGTGCTTCCTCACAGCAGATGCTGGATGCCGGATACCAGCAGGTGGGCCGTGACTTTCCGGTATTCCTGCATCCTGACACCCATGAAGAATACGCGCTTGCCAGGACAGAGCGAAAATCCGGTCAGGGATACACCGGATTCGTCGTGCATGCAGACAAAACCGTCACACTGGAAGAGGATCTGCTCAGGCGGGACCTGACCATCAATGCGATTGCCCAGGACGATGAAGGCAAGCTTGTCGACCCCTTCGGGGGCCAACAGGATGTCGAGAATAGAATTCTGCGTCATGTTTCACCGGCGTTCATTGAAGATCCGTTGCGCGTCCTGCGGGTTGCCCGGTTTGCCGCCCGGTTTCATCACCTGGGCTTTGTCATTGCCGACGAAACCCTGACACTTATGCAGACCATCACGGCCAGTGGCGAACTGGAGGCCCTGGTTCCGGAACGCATATGGTCTGAAATCGCCATTGCCTTAAGGGAAAAATCACCCCAAGTGTTTTTCCAGGTTATGCGGGACTGCGGTGCCCTTGCCGTCCTGCTGCCGGAACTCGACAACCTGTTTGGCATTCCCCAGCCTGCCAAATACCACCCTGAGATCGACACGGGTATTCATACCCTGATGGTACTGGAGCAGGCTGCCAGATTGAGTGATGAACCGGTGGTCCGTTTCGCTGCGCTCATGCATGACCTGGGCAAGGGCGCTGTGCCCAGAAAACAATGGCCCAACCTCAAGGGGCACGAGCAACTGGGTGCCGGCCTGCTTAAACTGCTGTGTTCACGCCTCAAGGTGCCCAATGATTATCGTGACCTGGCTATCCTGGCCAGTACCTGGCACACCCACTGTCACCGCAGCCTTGGCGAGACGGCAGAACACATCCTTGAAACCCTGGAAGCACTGGATGCCTGGCGCAAACCCGAGCGGTTCAGACAGTTCCTGCTGGCCTGCGAAGCCGACGCCCGTGGACGTCTTGGACTTGAGGATCGCCCCTACCCCCAGACCGACCTGATGATCCGTATGCTGGACGCTACCACAGACGTTAAAGCCAGCGCGTTTGTCGAGGCAGGGTTCAGGCATGCCGAAATAGGGGAGCAAGTCAGGTTGAAACGTCTTGAGTTGATCCGAGAGGCATTGGGGACAACATGACAGCTCATGCCGAAGCACCTGTCGCCCTGATCACCGGTGCTGCTGTCCGGCTTGGCGCCACCACGGCAACGCTGCTGCACCAGCATGGTTACAACCTGGTCATTCACTGCAACCATTCGGTCACAGCTGCCAATGCCCTGGCAGAAGCACTCAATGGTCAGAGGCAGAATTCCGCTGTGGTCCTGCAAGCCGATCTGGCTGACATGACCGCCGTCAGGCATCTCGGTGAAGCGGCAACTGACACCTGGCAACGCCTTGACCTGCTGGTCAACAATGCGTCAGCGTTCTACCCGACACCACTGGCCGATATCACTCTTGACGACTGGGACACCCTGTTTGCCAGCAATGCCAAGGGACCGTTGTTCCTAGCCAGCGCTACTGCCGCGGCCCTGAAAAAGCAGCAGGGCAGCATCATCAACATCACCGACCTCTACGCCCGCCAGGGCCTTCGTCACCACAGCATCTACACCATGGCCAAGGCAGCATTGGAAGGCATGACCCGCACCCTGGCCCGTGAACTGGCTCCCGAGGTGAGGGTCAACGGCATCGCCCCCGGCGCCATCCTCTGGCCGGCCGATGAAAACATGGCCGAGGAAATGAAAGACGCCATCATCAGTAAAACTGCCCTGGGACGCCTGGGCGACCCCCTAGACATCGCCAATGCCGTATTGTTTCTGGCACAACAGGCAACTTATATGACCGGGCAGGTGTTGCATGTTGATGGTGGACGATAGTCCTCACTTTCTTTTAAAGAAAGTGCTCAAAGAAATGTCGTTACTATTCATTTATATTTTTCGGGACTGCCGGCAAGCGGTTTCTCTTCTCTCGGAGAACATTCGCCTACAGGCGGGTCTCTCCTGACGGAGTGTAATCGCCTGCCGGGCGGGCGTTACTTCTTTTTGAAAAGAAGTAACCAAGAAAACCCCGCT
>CAZBBS010000013.1:0-46740 GCA_964490145.1 uncultured Enterobacteriaceae bacterium | reverse complement strand
AAACAGTTTCTGAAAACTGGAGATCTCCTTCTCATGACAGTACGGGCATTCATGGAGCTGGCGAGACATCTGGCTTGGCCTAATCGTGCAGGATAGACTGGCAAAGGTATCATGGCTTGCCTGTGTTTTTAAATCCGGCAACCCGTTGACGCAGGTCAATACCGGTATTTGCTGAACTGAAATACTGAAACCTCATTCCCTTGGAGAAAAACCCGTGACCCACTTCCTGCATACTATCCCGCAGCGGATACTGGCCCTGTCCCTGCTATGGCCGATGGCGATTGCTGCTGTTCTTGCCCATGAGGATGAGCAGGCTGTCGCCGTACCGGTCAGCATCAATGCCCTGATGGTGACCCTCATTGATCATTCCGCGCATTACATCTGGGACTACTCTGCCATGAACAGGCGGATCACGGATGAGGAATGGCAGACGGTCGAGTATTACGCCATTCAGCTGGCCGGGTCAGGTCCTCTCATCACCCTGGGGGGTGCCGGGGATATGGACAACGCCTGGGTAACCTCTCCGGTGTGGACAGCGCTTTCCCGTGATATGACCAATGCCGCAATGAAAGCGCTTGAAGCAGCAGGAGAAAAAGACAAGCTGAAGCTTGGGCTTGCTGGTGATGATCTGGTGGACAGCTGCGAAGGCTGCCATGAAGCGTTCAAGCCAACCCTGCCAACGGAAGGCATCCTGCACCAGCCGGATTACGACTACCTCTATCATTTGTTCGAACGTAAGTAGGTACTTGCGGGTAATGCAGCAGAAGCCTTCAGAAGTTGGCGTGCCTCTGGCTGTGGTACTGAAGAACGGACTAGTTGGGAATCTTGATCCAGTCGCCGGCCTTGGGTTCACCGAAGGGATAATCGCCGTTTAACAGCCTTAACATATCTTCCTGGTGTTCGGTCAGGCGCGTTTGTGTGGCCAACTGGGCATAAGTGACATCGGATGGCACCTGTACATACGTCAGCTGCACGGGATTGGCAAACAGGGTTTCATTGCGCTGAATCGGACGGAAGCTTTTGATGGACTCCACCAGCTGCTCGTCACTGTAGCCATCACCTGCTTCAGCCGTGAAAATAAAGGCTCTCGGGCCATAGTAAATAACTGCCAGGCGCTCACCTGAAGCAGGATTGATGCCTGTATGGCCAACAAGCCCGAACTGGGACAGGGCCTCAGACTGCTGCAGGTCGGCGATGCCCATGGACTCTGTCAGGAACAGGCGGGGTTCCTTGACCGGTTGCTGTAACCGCTGTGCTTCCACTTTCAGTGAACTGCCCTCATCCATACTGATGCCTGTAACAGTCGTTGTCGTTTCATTTTTGGCCCAGCCATCCGGGAAGATCATGGTATAGCCCAGCAGGTTCTGGTAATAGCGGTTGCGTTGTTCAGCACCGGCGACATTCTGCGGGCTGGGTCCAACGATCAGCCCGGTCATTTCGTTTCGGAACACAGCGGGATCTTCGTCGTCGAAAGCCCCTTCACCCAGGGTGGCGGCCTTGCCCACGACTTCCTGCAGACGGGTGTCATTGCGTGGATGCGAGGCAAACAGGCCGTGGTAGGCCACGGCGGTGCGGTTGGAGGTGCGTTTCATGAAGTCTTCATGGTTTTTCAGCACTTCAATGACCTCAACCATGGCATTGGGGTTGTAACCGGCTTTTGACAGGTATTCAGCACCAAGGCTGTCAGCCTCGAGTTCCATATCCCGGCCATAGCCGCTGATCAGGGCGCCGCTGATCAGGTTGGTGGTTTCCCGGATGTCGACCATGGTGATGATCATCAGGGCAATGGATGCGGCATTGGCCGAACGCGCTGCCGTCTGCTGACGCACCGCGTGACGAGCGGTGATATGGCCAATTTCATGCCCCAGAACCGCAGCCAGCTGGGCCTCGGAATTCAGGTAGGTCAACAGGCCGCGATTGACATAAACAAAGCCGCCAGGCAGGGCAAAGGCATTGATATCAGGGCTGTCGATAATGGTGAAGACATAATCCAGTTCCGGACGATGGGATATGGCAGCCATTTTCTGTCCGACCCGCTCCACATAAGCCTGCAGCTCAGGATCGTTATAGACAGGATTTTGCTTGATCATTTCCGCATGCAGTTCCTTGCCCTTTTCGATCTCTGCACTTTCGGACATCAGGACAAAATTGGCACCACCCGTGGGATTGCTGGCACAGCTGCCCAGAAGCAACGCAGCCAAACCCGCACCGAGGATGTGGTGTTTGGCAGAGGAATTCAGAAGTGAGCGCAGGCTTACCATGACAACATCCTAACGAAGAAAAGCTGAATCAGGCATGAACTTCATCATGGTCGCTGAACAGGTATCAGGTGCCATTGATGAATTGTTTGAGCTGGTTTCCCAGGCCGCTGCAGGCACTGGCTTCAACCCGGGCGATCAGGGGAATGGGTACGACAACAGCCGGCATATAGGACTGGCCGTTGGCCTCGGTGCTGATCGAGCCGACTGATGTGAGGGTATCCAGATCCCAGATTTCAGCTTCAAAGGTGGAATCATCCTGCCAGGTGCCGAAACCAAAACAGCCGCCGCCGGCAGGGCCGACAGCGCAGGAAATGGAACCGGACTGGTCGGTACGCTGGGTGATGCCATCCAGCCAGACAATGTATTCGATACCAAACTCTTCCATTTTTTCAGCAGCGACATCCACCGCCATCAACTGCTCCAGATGGCCGGTACGCATCGGAGCTGTGCGTGGTTCGAAAAAGGGAAACATGGCATCGAGGAATTCCCGTTCGTCGACTACGTTAATGGCATTCTGGCCGCTGGACACCACATTGGCGACACAGCCCACAAAGCTTTCTTCGGTTTCGTAGTTGTTGCTCTGGCGACGGCCCAGAATGACGATGCTTTCATCCTCACCAATGGACGTGGCGCTTTGTCGGAACTCATCAATTTCGGTGATGGTACAACTGCTCAGACAGACAGCAACCGCCAGAAGCGGCAGCAGGCGGGAAAACACAGTATTCGGGTTCAGCGGGTTCATGATATGGGTCCAGCAAAAAATACCGATAGTCACATGATGTTAGTCGTCCAAAACATTTTCTGACCTGAGCCAGTCTTTGACTTCAGGGATATTACTGAAACTTAGTGAGAAACTGGCGGCCAGGTCGCGCAGGGCCACATTGGCGGCGTCATTCACGCCATCATCCACCGACTGAAAGGATTCTTCCGGCGACTTGCCGTACGCCGTCATCACCCAGTCGGCAATATAGTCGCCGTTGGCATGGGCAAGACGCATGTTGTACTTGACCCAGATTTCGTAAACATTCAGGCGGGTTTTCTGCGGCAGGCCTACCTGGAACTCCTCGATGGCAGGGACAAACACGGCATCCAGATTGCTGTAATTGCCCGCACTGTCCATATCCTCCAGGTGAATGACTTCCTCAAACACGGCTGGCAGCATGGTGTCAAACAGGGCTACCTGGGAGGCACCGGAATTGATGATGTACTGATCATCGCCGGTGTTGTCATTGATTTCGATATAGCTGTGGGTGGTGAATGCCGGATCATAGTAAACACCCACAGTCAGGGGCAACTTCCTGACCAGCGGAGCCGGATAGGTCCCGGAAATATTGATCGTGGCAACTGAACACGCGGTCAGTAACAGGACAGGCAGCAGCAGGGCTGGCCTGGCCAGGATCTGACAGAGGTTGCGGATACTGATTTTGCGATTGATCTTGGTCATTATCTTAATACGTCAATACGTCGCTCCAACCTTCCCCTTTTGACTCAGGGGGTACCTATATTACTCCAGTTTTGGCATTCAGCAATATGCCGCCCATGCTCAATAGGCCTGGTTCAATCCCACGAAAGTACCGCCATTTTTCCGGGACAGCTCTCTCATTAATGTGGCAAAGCGTTCCGCCGTGGACTGATAGCGGTCCGGCTGTGAAAAGTATACGGGGAAACCGATGCCATGGATTCGTACCAGCCGGTTGCCGTCCCGGTCTGCCACATTTATGCGGTCCACGGTGTCGATAACACTCTTGATGGAACCGCTGGCCGGTGGAAACTCATCACCCAGTACATACAGGCTAATTTTTTTGCCCGGATCGTAATAGGTCTGGATGGCGGCGGTAATGCCCTCCACCGGACTGGAATTACTGAAGGGGTTCCAGGTGCGCAGACGCTGTAGTATAGCCTGGCGCCTGGCCGGGGTATCCGGTATCCAGTCTCCCCGGAAACTGGAAAACAGGTACTCACCCATATCATTCATCACCTGGATGCCCTTGACCTCCGGATAGATATCCAGCGTATCAACCATCACTTCCAGCATACGAGACCAGCTGTAGTTGAACATACTTCCCGAGGTGTCGATCAAAAAGATGATGTATTCACTGTCAACAGGAACCCCGCCCACGGAATTATCCAGCTGGACCTTGTCCATGTTGGCCTGCAGGCGTTGCATTTCCTCGGTAAGTTGCTGACGGGCAATGGCCAGCTGGCCTTCCAGAATATCGTTCACGGTGGATTGCTGATTGGTGGCATTGAACTGGCCATTGAGTGTGGACAGCTCCCGCCGCAGACGGGCAATACGTTCCTCATACTGGGATAACTGTTCATGCTTGGCATTGAGGTCACGATTAAGGATGGTGGTTTCCCCCCGGATATCAAACAACTGGCGCTGAAGTTCCAGCACACTGCCTTCTCTCGGCGTATCCGAAATCTCGAGCGGCGTTGGTGTGGAGGATTTTGTGATCATCAACAACAGGATGATCGCCCCGAAGCCGCAGGACATTACATCCAGGAAGGATACGTTGAATGTTTCACTTGTGCGTCTTGCCACGTTCACTATTCCTCATGCCGGACAACCACACTGGCGGTCTCCAGCATACGGGTGTTGCCTCAGGGCCAGTCCCTGGATGGGCTCAGGAACGAGCCGCCAGTGGCCACAGTCAGTTTCCAGTACAGGGATGCCGCCATCGGATCTCCTTCCAGTGGCGCCATAATGACGTTGACCGGAATCCCCGAGGGTAATTTCTGGATAGCATTCTTGAACAATTCTTCCCGTTCACGGCCAGATACCGTGTTGCGATTGCCATCACTGTCCCGACGGGTGAAAAAACCGCCTTCCCTGGAGCCCATGGTGGGCAGGCCGTCCGTGATGATATAGATGTTATCCGGGGGCGGGCTCATGGCCGCAACGGCTTCAAAGACCGGGTCCAGGTTGGTGCCGCGCTCGGGGAGGGTTTTGCCCAGGGTCTCGATAGCACCGGAAAGCTGGGCTTCATCCGCCACTTCCAGCCATTGCCCCAGGGTGCCCGGGACGAGCGGATAGACATCATCATTAAAGGTATAAAGCTGATACTGGCTGGGCGGGGGCAGCTGGGTGGTAAGCCAGTCGACGATTGTCCTGACACCCACCCATTTCTCCGAATTGAGCCTGGCCTCCTCGGACATGTTACGGCGACGCAGGATATTCACTATGGTGTTATCGAGCATGCTGGCGGATTTGTCCACCAACACCAGGATGCGGCTGCCGCCCAGGATCAGCCCGGTCAGATACTGCCGGTTGCCATTGCCGACATAGGGGCGAATGAAGTTGCCGCTGAAGGTGCTGTCAGCCGCCCGAAGTCGTTCCAGCTCCTCTTCCAGGCTCTGGATGTCAGCCTTGAGCTGTTCAACGCTGTCTTCCCGTGCCAGGGTGGTATTTTCCAGCTGGGCCAGCTCTTCCAGGAAAGAATCGATTTCCTCCTGTATGGATCGAGCCAGCCCCTGGGCCTGAACCATTTGCAGATCCACATCGGAAATGGTGTTGCGGATGCGCACCAGGTTTTCCTCGCCGTCATTGATTTCCTCGTTCAGCAGGTTGATCTCCGCGCTGAGTTCGGGAGACGTGGTCTGGGAATTGACACTGATGGAATGGTCGAGAATCAGGAAAATGAGGACCACGGCACCAAAGCCACAGGACATGACGTCCAGAAAGGACAGGCTGATGGGATTGAACTCGCGCTTGGATGCCTTGCTCTCGGCCATGGCCTATTCCACCTGGATCATCCGCAGCTCATCGCCAGCCCCTTTTATGGAGAGGGCGTCACCGGCATTCAGTATCGTACCGGTTGATGCAGGACTGCCATTGATGAGCAGTTCTCCATTTCCCTGGGCACTGACCATGATGCCCTTGTCAGCCAGGGTCAGGGATAACGTACCGTTGGTATCCGTTGTCTTCAGGCAGGGGCCTGACGTCGAGCCGCTGCCATAGGCGATTGTTGTAGGCAGGGCATAGGCGCGATGCCGGAGTAAAACGTGGCTCGCCAGGGTCGAGTTGGCAGCGGGCCTGTTTGCTGGATTTGTTTTGCCAGTAACCGGCAGGCTGGTAATGAAATTCAGTGACCCAGGCTCCCCCCTGATCTGATCAAGATGCTTCAGGCAGCTTTCGAGCAGGAGAGCATCCTGTACCGCCGTGATATTTTTCAGATACAGGCCGAGCCCGGGCAAGGAGGCAAACGCCGCAGGCACATGCAGATCAAAGGCAGCGCCTGCCAGGTTGTCCAGCTCGGTCCTGATCTTGGCGTAGATATTCCGGACCCGTTGTTCAAAATGACCCTGGTTGATCCTGGCCTGGTAGACAGCACCCTTGTTGTTGATCTCCATGAGGATCTCGTTGTCCTTGAGGGCGCGGTTGATCCAGTCTTCCAGCTGGTTGTAAACGTACTGTTCAGTTTCAGCATTGTGCTGCGGGTCGAAACGGCTTTGCTTGATGAATTCATCGGTGACCATATTGGCCCAGGCGTCATGCAGGGCCAGCAGTCCGGTGCCGGGGATCTGCACAACCTTGCCGCGCTCAACCCGGTCATTGGACAGGGTAAAGCTGGTGAGTACCGACTGGTGCAGCTGGATGTCCAGATACACCATCTGGTCAGGTGCATCAGCGTTGGCTGCAGCCAGCAGGGGTATGTCCACAAGACCGGTGGCATTGAAACTGCAGGACTGCACCAGACCCAGCAGGATGGAAAGCTGGTTGCGGTTGTAGTTGCTGGGGACAGCAAACACCACACCATTGTTCAGATCATGCTGGCCGGCAATGTCATTGAGATGGGCAAACGCCAGGTCCGCCTGGTGGCGAAAGCTGCTGCTGTTGGCCAGCGGGTCCAGGCTTAACTGGGACCAGAACTGGGTATAGGTCTGGCGCGGATGCAGCCGGGCAATTTGCCTGGCCTGTTCGCCGAACAGGGGCTGCTTGCTGGCCGTGTTGGCATAACCCGGGCTTTCCACGAGTACGCCGCCCTCATTGCGCAGGATGACCTTGCGGTCATTCAGTTCGATGACATGCACACTCACTCGTGGTCACCTTTGCTGGGAACCTGCAGGTGACGCAGCAGGTTGTTGTCGCAGTAGTTTTGCGTGTCCAGCACCAGGCGGTCCTGCATCAGCTGCAGCTGATATAAAAGAAACATGAGCAGGATACTGACCACCAGGGCTATAAAGGTCGAGTTGAATGCCACACCCAGGCTGATGGTGACACCTTCGATGTCACCACTGACCGCGCGATGGGCCTGGCCCAGGGCGTCGCCGATACCACGCACGGTGCCCAAGAAGCCGATGGACGGGATGGCCCAGGCAATGTAACGGACAATGGTCAGTTCACTTTCCAGGCGTTCAGCCTCGGTGTTGCAGATATCCTTCACCACCCCCGCGACATCGGGAATGTTGCGGGTGGAGCCAAAGCGCTGGAGTGCGGCGAGCAGGGCCCGGGGCAGCAGGAACTCACGTTCATTTGCTGGCAGGGCCTGAACGGGGCGGGCAAAATCCCGGGTATCCTCGGGCAGGATGCTCATGCCTTCCGAGAGGTTCAGTAGCGGGCGTTGCAGCAGTTTGTTTTCATGGCGATTGCGCGCAATTTTCAGGCCCATGATCGACATGGCCCAGAGCATCAGGATGATACAGGTCTCCTGCTCAAAATCCCGCATGACCACATACAGGGAGCGTTCACCGACATATTCGGGATCTATGGCCTGCTGGGCAGCCTGCTGGGCCTGCACGGCATCAGCGTTGGGCCGGATGACCGCAACATAAACGGCATGCACCACGATCACCGAAATGATCAGTGCGAAAACCTGGTAAATGAAATCGGAGATGATGCCCTGTTGTTTCATACGCAATTGCCCTGGTTAAAGCCTGTGCTCAGATATCCACCGGAAATGCTACCGGCAGGTCTTCGGTTATCCTGACGCTGGGGACAAAGTTTTCATCCTCCGGCGGCGTCAGGCCGTTATCTTCAGTGTCTGTGTCGTTCCCCTCCGGGCCGTCATCCTGGTTGGAGGACGCCTCGGCCGGGATTGATTCAGTATCATCCTGCGCCTGTTGCGGCTCTGCCGCCAGCAGGACCTGGGCCAGGCATAGTGCTGACAGGACAGTATAAAGCAGGGACCTCATCAGGGCTGCTCCAGGAACCTGGCGACACGAAAGCCCACATCATCACGGGGCTCGTTATTGTAATCGCGGTAGGACAGGCGCAGTTCTGTCAGTGTACCGTGGGCCCAGCTGGAGCCCCGAATGACATGATAGGTACCGCTCGCAGGACCCATCGGATTCAGTTCCACGCTGTTGCCAATCTGTCCGGTGGAGCCGTAAAAATCGTGAACCCATTCCGCCACGTTGCCGCCAATATCAAAGAAGCCGTTGGCGTTGGGCGGGAAGCTGCCCACGGGCGCGGAGCCCAGATAGCCGTCATTGTAATTGGCAATGATTCTGCCCAGGTAAACGCCGGCGGCGATGTCGGCATAGTTACCGTGATTGGCAGGCGGTGGCAGTTCCGGCCCCCAGGGAAATTTCAGCAGGCTGTTGGGATCGCTTTCCACCCTGGCCACCCAGGCCCATTCGGCTTCGGTGGGCAGGCGGTAGCCGATGCTGCTGGCATTGAAGCCGGTGACCTTGTCACCTTCAGTGTTGTAAAAATGTGGCAGTCCTTCCTGGTCACTGAGCCAGTTGCAGAACAGGGCGGCCTGTTCCCAGGTAATCCTGACCACGGGCTGGTTGTTGTTGCTTAGCGTCCTGCCTTCGACGACCCCCGAGGAATGCTCACTGTCGAATTTGGCAAACTCGGCATTGGTCACTTCCATCAGGGATAAATAGTAAGGCCGGTTCAGGCTGACATTGCGCAGGATTTCGTTGGCCTGACGTCCGGGCTCGCGGCGGGAAGCGCCCATCTGGAAGTTGCCGGGATAGATCAGCTTCATGGATTGGCCGCTGGCATTGGTGATCATCGGCTTGATGGATTCCAGGCGCTGCTGTTCCAGGGACTTCATTCTGACATCCAGCTTCTGGGCAAGACCTGGCCTGGAGACGAATTCAGTGGTGTACGTAACATAGCCTTCGCGACGGAATTCCAGTGTCTGACTGGCAGCCAGCAGTTCAATGGTGCGATTGCCTGTACCGCGGGACTCGCCATTGACAAAGAGTTCGGCATCCTCGGGCACGACAGTGATTTCCACCGAGCTGAGAATGGGGTCCAGGGTGACATGCAGTGACGCTTCTTCTTCAGGCCGTGTGGTGATACTGCGATTGGCTGCTTCATAGCCGTTCAGGAAGAAGCGCAGGTTATGAGAGGTGCCAGGAGGCACTGTAAGCTCTATCGGTGTCTGGCCCTGAAAAACACCATCGAGAGTGACATTGGCCCTGCTTGGTGTTGACTGCAGAAGTACCAGTCCATCCGCCTGTTCAAGCGTGATGGAAGGTATGAGAAACTCTTCCCGGGCGATGACATCAATGGTATCTGTCCAGGCTTTGTGGGCTGGCAGTTTGACCAGGACTTCATGCTGGCCCTCCAGTATTTCGGCAACCAGTGGAGTCTGTCCGATATCGACGCCATCGACAGTGACCATGGCGCCGGCCGGGCTGGTGCTGAAACTGACATCGGCCCAGGCAGGCAACAGGCTTACGGAGAGATCCTGGCGGGTCTGACGACCCTCAATGACCACTTCGGTCTGGAAGTTTTCGTAGCGGTCCATGGAGACACTCACCAGGTGGTTGCCTGCTGCCAGTTCCAGATCAACCAGAGGGGTCTGCCCCAAGTCATTGCCATCCACAGTCACGGTTGCGCCTGCGAGCTCGCCGGCGGTCACGGTCAGAAAACCGGGCAGGGGCTGCATGTCGATAATAAAGGTCTGGGCCTGTTGATCTGTCACTGTCAGTGTCGTGTCGAGGTCGTAATACCCTTCGGCAGTGACCGTGATGGGCAGTCCGCCTTCCAGGACCAGATAGCGGGGACCGATCCTGACGGCCAGGGGGCTGTTGACGTTGACGATACTGGTGACAGGCGATACATCCAGAAAGACCGACCGGGCTGAAAGCACAAACCAGGCCGCTACAGCGAAAACCATCAGGATGCTGCCCAGCAGGATTTTGGCAGGGCTGGGTCTGAAGGAAAACGAGCTGGCGGAATGATCAACCGGCGTGAAATCTATGGGCGTGATCGGCCCGTTCGCTCCGTCGGGGCCGGTTACCGGCGCATTGTGTTTGTCTTCAGACATCTGGAGTCACTGCCTCTCGATTACAGCACTTCTTCGACACACTGTACGGTAACGACAGGAGACTGGCCATCAAAGCCCACGACAAATTCTTCCCGGACATCACGGTAACCTTCGCGAATGCCAACAGCCACATAGGCCCCGGGTGTCAGTGAGAGTTCCTGGGCAGTGAACTGTCCAAGCTCACCAACCTGGTAGACAGTGACCCGGGTCAGGCCATCGGATTGCAATCTTACTGTCACCGGTTCGGTGGCACGTTCCAGAAACTGCCGCATGGTGGTGAGCTGGCCATCAAGGCGAGGCCAGTTGCCTGGAATTTTCACCGCTTCGTTATAGACGCCAAGTGCCTGCTGGTAGACCGTGTTCTCTGCCAGGCGTAGTGGATTGTTGTTGATGGTTTCCAGATAGCGGTCAAGGTTGTTGCGGCTGTTGGCATCACTGCGTCCTTCACGGGCTGAAACCAGGTTGGGGTCTATGGCCAGCGCCTGGTCATAGGAGTCCAGGGCACTGGTCCATTGCTCCTGTGCAGCAAAGGTACGCGCCGCATCCAGGTGGACATTGATAGCGCTCATGGTCATGGCACTGACAGTCTGCTCCAGGGCTGCCGTGGCCTCGGGAGAATCAGGTTTAAGCGCCAGGGCATCACGAAAGGCTGCCTCTGCTGCGTCGGGATTGTCCTCAGACAAGGCATTGAAGCCCCGTGACATGGCAGCAGAAAAATCCCGGTTGAGGATGTCGGTATTGGCCTGGCGCAGCAGGGCCTGGGCACCGGCATGATCCGGATCTTCCGCCAGGGCCTGTTGATAGAAGGTTCTGGCCTCCTCGAACAGGTTTTGCTGATGCAGGGCTTCACCCTGGGCGATGATGCCCAGCACTTCGGCCAGTTTCTGCGCACGGTCGTAGCCGGTGACGGCTTCCTCGCTCGCAGGATTGATCAGTACAGCTGTACTGAAGGCTGCTTCGGCGGCTTCCGGATGTCCATCAAGGATGGCTTGCTGGCCGGTCTCGACAAAACGGGCAAAGGTTTCCGGCAGGCCGTTATCAAGACGGGTGAGGATATCGAGCCCCTGCTGATAAAACGCGGCGGCATCGATAAAGGCCTGGTTGCGATAGGCTTCGTCACCATCAGCGGCAAACCCGAAAACCCGTTCAAAATCGGCGGCAGCCCATTTGTTGGCCTCCTGTTTTTCCAGGCTTTCCTGCAGGTCGAGCAATTGAGCCAGGATATTCTGGGCAGTCTCACGCTGGCGCAGTTTCTGAGCTTCCTCGAAGGGCGATACCTGGTTTACAGGGGCAGCCGTGTCAGAGGGTGCTGTGACCACCACCACGCTGGCTGTCGCCGGGTCCGGGGGAGAGATGAATTTTGGCAGGACAAAAATCACGCCGAGCACGAGCACCAGCAACAGGGCAAAAATGCCCGCCAGGATGGCTGACTGCTTCTTTTTCTCCGCGTCGCTGCGCTGGATTTCTTCAACCCCCAGCGTGGGTGACGGCGTAAATGGCGGGGGCTGGTCCGGGGACGGCTTGCCGGACAGGTTCAGGTCGGCAGGCGTGATCTTGTCAAAATCTGAATCGGCCATGACGTGCTGCTCTCATGTGGTGAAAATCCTGATTCAGGGTTCACTGGACGGAAGAGCTGCTGACCTCCCCGGTTTCATTGGCATAGATATCAGCCAGGATTTCACGCCACTGGTCGTACTGGGCTTCCACGGAACCGGTCAGGGTAATAGTGCGTTCTTCCAGCTCGATAGTCTGGGGAGCAATTTCCATTTCCAGGGAGTTGCCCAGCTCGGCCAGGGCCTCAACATGCATCTGGCGCTCATCGCCCTTGTCAAAAGCATCCTTGATCAGCCAGCCGCCGCTGGCAATGATGACCGGAGACGAATAATAGGTCGCGGCATTGTTGCTTTGAGTCGCTGCAATGCCGCCGATGATGGCGGCCACGCCCATGATCATGTTGCGGCGGGAATCGGCCTGCAGTCTATCCAGTTTCATGACCTCATCGTAACTGAGGCGGCGGAATTCGGTGTAGGGCGTGTCCATCTGGCGAACAAAGTTCGAGTAGTAATCCTGCAGGGCATCCACGTACTGGTAGTCACGCTCGCGGATATTGTCGATGCGGGCCAGGATGGGATCGTTGTCTGCTGGCAGGCGTTTGACATCAATGAGGCCGTTGCGGCCTTCCGCCAGGTATTCATCAAATACCTGTGGTGCAAAGTCACGGGCAAACTGTAATTCGGACACGGTACGGATATTCAGAATGTCCTCCCGGTCGATGTTGCGTTTTTTGTACGCCAGGATGTCATTGGCAATCTTGTTGAACAGGCCCTGGAAGGCATCTTCACTGCGGCGCATACGGGGGTCATAACTGTACTTGCTGACCACCTCCTCGTATTCCTTGTTGATCCAGGTCTTGCCGGTGGAATCCTTGACGTTGACTTCCACCTTCATGGTTTCCCCATCGGATTGCAGGATGGTGCCGCTCACGGCGACATCGGAACTGGACAGGTCGCCGGGGACCACGCGAACAACACCCCAGTTGCCGCTGTTCTGCATGGCCTCGGCCAGGTGGTACGAGGTGAAATAGGTTTCGGCCATGCGTACGTCGGAAAAGGTCAGCTCTTCACGGTTGCTGGGAATGTCATCAAGACCGGGCTGGAAGATGGCGATGCCTACATCCAGCAGTTCATCCTCGACGATCGGGCTGCTGTCGGTAACGACCGGTGTAAAGGTGGTGCTTTTGACAGTCTGCGTTGCACAACCGGTCACACCCGCCAGCATGATGGCAATGATTAGCGGTTGAAATAACCTGTTCATGGTTAGGATACCTTTCATTCTCTCTGCAATGTTCAGTGTTTGGTGTTAATGAATATTGTTATACGTAATCATGCTACTGTCCGATGCCTGTATAGGCGCGGTATTCATCCCAGAGTTTTTCCCGCAGTTCGGGATCGGGTTCGTTCATCGCGGCTTCACGGAGCTGCCTGGCCACAACGTCATCGTTGGCTCCCGGCGGGATATCATCCGGAATCGGAAAGGTTTCCTGCTGGGTATTGGAAAACTCCCCTTCCCGGCTGACGTTGCCTGCCGGCATGATGCCACCGCCAGTTGAGCCCTGTGGAGCAGAGGCGATAATCAAGGGCCCATTGCCCGCGTTACCGGATCCATCCCGGTCACCACCACCGCCACCACCCGTGCCAGACATCACCCCGCTACCGGCCTCATCGGCGTCAGCCTGTACCCGCTCACGTTCGCCAAGAATCATGCCGTCGAATTCGGCAAAGCCTTCGTTGAGCCGGGCATCGAGCGCCGCACGGCGTTCGGCAGCAGTCATTACCTGACCATTGCCGGCTGAGAGGTCGGCAAAGGGATCATCGCCTTCATTGCCATTGCCGCCCTGGGTATCAAAGCCGCCGCCTGATTCTGAACCGCTGCCGGCTGTTTCAAAGCCGCCGGCCTGGGATCCCGATGTTCCGGTACTGCCGTTCTGCGACCCGTTTTGCATCCCGCCACTTTGCTGGCTGCTCTGCTGGCCGTTGTCCATGCCCGAATTCTGGCTGCTGGTGCCGGTCTGCCCCTGGCTGCCAGCCACCTGCGGTGATGATTCAAAACCGCCACTGCTGGAAGCTGTGCTGCCAGCGGGACTTGATGAGCCACTGTCAGACTGACTGGCAGTGGATGAACTGGACGAACTGCTTGACTGGCTTGAACTGCTTGAGGAGCTCGAGCTGCTGGACTGGCTGGAGCTGCTCGAAGAGCTAGAACTGCTGCTTGCGGTGGGCATACTTGATGAGGAACTTGGCATACTGGGCGAAGAGCTGGGCATGCTGCTGGACGAGGTGCTTGGCATGCTCGGTGCCGATGAACTGGACGAGCTGGACGAGCTCGGCATACTGGGCATGCTTGAGGACGATGACGAACTGGAAGAAGACTGGCAACCCACCAGGGCCGTGATGGTGGCACCGACCAGTACCGGGGCTATTTGAGCCCTGAATTCATGCCATTTGATTGTGTGTTTCATCTGTCGTACTTCCTCCGCTCACTCTTCGCCCGGTCTGATGTGAAACGCGCTTTCAAATCGGCTGAAAGTGCCTGTTTTCGCGGTTTTGAGGCGGTAAATGAACCGTCTATCCTCCGCCTTCGAGGTCTTAAGGTCAACCGTTTTGAGGCAAATATTCCCTGCCTTGTCAGGGGCCTGATTCTGGCAAAACCTTGCTGAATACGCCCTGAATACTTTTGACAGCAGGTGTGTGGAAACAGGACCGTGTGATGCGGTGAAAATTCCCCTTTCAGACCCTGTGCAGCATCAGGTTGCCCCAGGTGTCCGGCGTGGCGGTCCAGCCTGGCGCCAGCCAGGTGGTGGCATTGTGCTCGGTAATCAGGGCGGGTCCGGCAAGTGTCTGACCGGCAGGCAAGGCGCTGCGCAACACGAGAGGGACCGGCTGGTCGATCCCGACCAATGTGGCGAAACGGGGTTCATCCTTCACGGGATCAGCCTTGAAGCTGGCCAGCACCGGTGCGGGCTTGTCATGTCTGGCTGCCAGGCGCAGGTTGACGAGCTCCACCTCTGTGTCCAGGCGGTGTCCATAGCGTTGCTGATGGCGCTGATGGAAGGTTTCTTCGGTGCTGTCCCTGTCCTGCCAGGGAATCGTCAGGGTTGAGGACTGCCCGGCGTAGCGGCAATCTGCACTGCGCTGCATCCGGATGTCAGCCCGGGTGATACCTTCTGCCTGCAATTGCGCCACACCAGCGGTTTCCAGATCGGTATAAAGCTGATCAAGCTCAGCCTCATCAACATCCTTCAGCAGGGTCTGATGTGTCCGTGAAAGTTGTCGTTCGACGGGTGCCAGGAACATGCCCTTGGCAGAAAGCACGCCAGCGTTCACCGGGACCATGGCGGCGTTCATGCCCATGGCATCAGCCAGAGCGCAGATATGCAGGCCACCGGCGCCCCCGAAGCAGCACAGTCTGAAGTTGCCAGGCGCATGTCCCCGGGCAACCGATATCACCCGCAAGGCCCGGGCCATATGTTCATTGGCCACACGGATAATCCCCAGGGCGGCTTCCTCGATTGTCAGGGACAGGGCGCTTGCAATGGGTGCCAGTGCCTGCCGCGAGGCCTCGATATCCAGGGTCATGGTGCCGCCCAGAAAGGCATCGGCCTGAAGGCGGCCCAGCACCAGGTTGGCATCGGTAACCGTGGCCAACTGGCCGCCCTGCCCATAGCAGGCCGGCCCGGGGTTTGCGCCTGCGGACCGGGGGCCCACCTGCAGCAGGCCGCCGGCATCCACCTGCGCGATGGAGCCGCCTCCGGCTCCAATGGTATGCATGTCCACCATGGGCACGGCCACCGGATAATCACCGATCCGGCCTTCAGTGGTCAGGGTAAGCTCGCCATCGACCAGGGCGACATCGGTGGACGTGCCGCCCATATCAAAAGTCATTAATTGTTTTTCACCGGTAATCTCTGACAGGTACCTGACAGCAGCCAGACCGCCGGCCGGGCCGGACAACAGCAGATTGACTGATTTGCGCGACGCCTGCTGCGCATCAATGGTGCCGCCTGAGGACTGCATGACAGAAAGGGAGGACGGTGCCGTACCAGCCTGCAACCTGAGGATGTAGTCCCTGACCAGAGGCCCCAGGGTGGCGTTCAGCCAGGTGGCAATACCCCGCTCATATTCCCGGTATTCCGGGAGCACGTCATGGGAGGCGGTGATGAATGGCGCGTAGTCCAGATTGGCTTCCAGATACTCTGCCAGGCCTTGTTCGTGACGGGGATCGAGAAAGCAAAACAGCAGGGATATCGCCACCGAGGCGGGGCGCTCCTGGTTCAGGGTTTCAACCAATTCCTGCAGGTTTGCAGCATTCAGTCCTACCAGTTCCTGTCCCCGGGCATCGATACGGCCGTCGGCTTCCAGGCAGAGTTTCCGGGGAACAGGCGGGACAATAGGTGGCGTTTCCAGTTGGTAGAGCGCCGGTCTGGTCTGCCGGGCGATGGTGAGGATGTCCCGGAATCCACGATTGGTAATAAAGGCGGTGGCAACACCCTTTCCTTCCAGAGCGGCATTGGTTGCCACAGTGCTGCCATGGATGATGCTGACCTGGCCGGCGGCGACCGCATCCGCTAGACCCATTTCCGAGATGCCCTGTAGAATGGCCCGCTCTGGCGCATCCGGTGTCGACAGCACTTTATGGGTTTGCAGGCTGGCACCCAGTGGCCCGGTTTCTGAGAGCAAGACAAAATCGGTGAACGTGCCACCGGTATCCACACCCAGAATCATGTTGCTGCCCCTGTCATACTGCCAGATTGAAAGCCCAGCATTATACGTGGAAAACACCATGCCCGAGCTACCAGAAGTCGAGACGACCCGTCGCGGGGTTGCCCCCCATATTCTTCACCAGAAAGTCAGCAAGGTTATTGTGCGGGAAAAAAAACTGCGCTGGCCGGTGCCAGCGACACTGCCAAAACTACTGACCGGGAAAACCGTCCAGGCTGTCGAGCGGCGGGCCAAATACCTGTTGCTCGACGTCGGGGACGGCACGGTGATGATCCATCTGGGCATGTCAGGGAGCCTGCGCATCGTCGATCCATCAGAGGCTGTTCGCAAACATGATCACGTGGATATCGTGTTTGAGAACGGCAAGGCTTTGCGTTTCCACGACCCCCGCAAGTTTGGCTGCATTCTCTGGATAAGCGGTGAACGTGATGCTCACCCCCTGCTGGCGCGCCTGGGGCCGGAACCACTGAGTGAGGATTTCAATGCAGAGCTGCTGTTTTCCCGTTCCCGCAAGCGAAAAGCGCCCGTAAAAACCTTCATCATGGATGGGCATATCGTGGTGGGCGTTGGCAATATCTATGCGAACGAAGCCTTGTTCCGGGCCGGGATCAGACCCACCCGTGAGGCTGGCAGTATCAGCCTGAAAAAATACGAACTGCTGGTGGCGGCAATCAAAGGGGTTCTTGCCGAGGCCATTACTGTGGGTGGCACCACGCTTCGGGATTTTATCGGTGGTGATGGCAAGCCGGGTTATTTCAAACAGTCGCTGGCGGTTTACGGGCGGGGTGGGGAGCCGTGTGTGACATGCGGCAGCACCCTGCAGGAAGTGAGGCTGGGCCAGCGGGCGACAGTTTACTGTGCCAGATGCCAGCGTTAACATGCCTGGAAAACAGCGGCTTGTATTTCCTGTGCCTGGTGCAGCTGCATTTTTGAACCAGCGTTTTTAAAACTCTACTGAACGGAAAAGACCATGACCAGAATTCTGCCCTTGTTGCTCCTGAGTATGCTGTCCACCTTGGCGTTGGCTGCTGATGCGCCTGATATTTCCGGTTTCTGGTCAGTGAAATTTGAGAAAACCCCGTCCGGGCAGGCCCTGTTCGACAAGCTGCCAAAGGATGCTGTTTTTATCGATGATGCCGGCGGCGGCGAACTGGAAGAAGGGGATTTCGGCGGTCTGAAGCTGTCCGAAAAAGCCCTGGAAGAAGTGCGCAACTATGACTTCAGCGAAGAGTTCAGCATGTCCTATACCTGCATGCCCCCGTCAGCGGCGTTTTATATGCAGGCACCCTTCCCCATGGAGATTGACCAGGGCCGCGACATGATCGTGCTGCGCATGGAGTATTTCGACATGGTCCGCATCATCTATATGGATGGTCGTGGACATCCCGGTGAAGATTACCCGCACAGCAAGAACGGCCACTCCATTGGCCACTGGGAAGGTGATGAACTGGTGGTCGATACCACTCACCTGGCTTCTGCCACTTTTATGAACAACGGTTTCAACCATAGTGACAACATTCACATGGTGGAGCGTTTCAAGATGAGTGGCGATGGTCAGACCCTGTGGCTCACACAGGTCTATGATGATCCTGAAGTGTTTGAAGGTCGCGCTTCACGCTACATGGCCTGGCGCAAAATCGAAGGTGAGCATGTCTATCCCTACGACTGCGATCCCTCATTTGCCCTGTAAAACTGAATCTGGCTAGTCCTGGCCGGTGAGTTTTTTATATTTGGCCATCAATTCATCCCGGCTTTCCTGGTGATCAGGATCAAGCGGAATGCAGTCCACCGGGCAAACGGCCACACACTGTGATGTTTCAAAGTGCCCGACACATTCCGTGCACCTGGCTGGATCAATGACATAGGTCAGGGGACCCAGTGAGATGGCATCATTGGGACATTCAGGTTCACAGACATCGCAGTTGATGCATTCATCCGTGATCATCAGTGCCATCAGGCAAACTCCTTCATGGCCTTGACAACAATCGGTGAGACAAATTCCGAGATATCCCCGCCCAGAGCGGCAATTTCCCGGACCAGGGTGGATGAGATATAGGAATACTGCTCTGCCGGGGCGAGGAAAATGGTTTCTATCTCCGGCGCCAGAATACGGTTCATCCCTACCAGCTGGAATTCGTATTCGAAATCCGCCACGGTGCGCAGCCCCCTCAGAATGAGGTTGGCCCCCTGGGCTTTGACGAAATCCGTTAACAAGCCATCAAACCCGATGACCTCAACATTTTCGATATGAGAGAGCACTTCGCGGGTTACCGTCACGCGGTGATCCAGTGCTGTGCCCGTGGATTTCTGGGCGCTGGTACCGACGGCCACGATGACCTTGTCAAATATACCGGCGGCCCGTTCCACCAGATCGGTGTGACCATTGGTGATGGGATTGAAGGTGCCTGGATAGACAACAGTTTTCATGACGGCTCCTGAAGGAAAGTGGCGGCGATTATACAACAATTACAGCACACAGGCGTTCATGAACGGCTGGTGTGAAGCCGCAAGCCTTCCGTTCCGGCAGGTGGAAGTCGGCGGGGAATCTGTTATGGTTCGCCTGAAAAACATCAGGGGGATAAACCCATGCAGCAGGCAGGGAAACACGAACACTGGTCGTCAAAATGGCTATTCATTCTGGCGGCGGTCGGCTCTTCTGTGGGGCTGGCCAATATCTGGCGCTTTCCCTATACCGCCGGCGAAAACGGCGGCGGCATTTTTGTCCTGATTTACCTGGCATCGGTTTTTTTCCTGGCCCTGCCCCTGGTCATAGGCGAGTTTATGCTGGGCCGGCGCGGTCAGACCTGCCCCACCGAATCCCTGAAAAAAATTGCGGCCGAATCCGGTGCCAGACCCGCCTGGGTGCTGATCGGTTTCATGGGTATATTTTCTGCCAGCCTGATTCTCTCTTTCTACAGCATGATTGGTGGCGAAACGATCATCTATGCCTTCCATACCCTGACAGGGAAATTCAGCAACATTGATGCGCAGGGTGCTGCCGGTATCGCCGATGAGTTCAATGCCAGCTGGTTGACCGTTTTGGGTGGTCATACCTTATTCATGGGAATCACCATCTATATTTCAGCAAACGGCATCTCCGGCGGTCTGGAAAAAGCGGTGAAATACATGATGCCATTGTTGTTCCTGATCCTGATTATCATGGTGGGGTATGCCGCCGTTACAGGTGATTTTATTACATCGCTGAAATATCTCTTTACGCCGGACATGCAGGAGATTTCCGCCAATGCCCAGCGTGCAGGGCACGATGTGCAGCAAGAACTCTATGCGGTAGCCATCGATGCCTTTGGACAGGCGTTTTTCTCTGTCAGCGTAGGCGCCACCACGCTGATGGCCTATGGCAGTTACCTGAGGCGTGAGGAATCCATTGCCGATGCCGCCACGATGATCGTCTCGGCAGACACCCTGGTGGCCCTGTTGGCAGGACTGGCGATTTTTCCCCTGGTCTTTGTGCATAACCTGGACCCAACCGGCGGTCCTGGCCTGGTGTTTGTCTCCGTGCCTCTGGCGTTTGGCAGCATGCCCGGGGGACTGCTTATCGGCACCGGGTTTTTTGTCCTGCTGGCATTTGCGGCGATCACCTCCTCCATTTCGATGCTGGAAGTCCCCGTGGCGTGGCTGGCTGAAAAAGACAACTGGACGCGCCGAAAGGCAGCGCTGGTCAGTGGCGGGGTGATCTGGGTTATCGGATTGCTGTCGGTGCTTTCCCTGAATCAGCTCTCGGGTTTCCAGCCCCTGGACTGGGCAGGTGTCAGCGGCACCTTCTTTGACCTGTTTGATTACCTGACCAGCAACATCATGCTGCCGATAACCGGCATCCTGACAGCCCTGTTTATCGGTTATGTCGTGCCTGAATCCGTTTCCTGTGATGAGTTGCAGATACTGCGGGATCACCACTGGTTCAAAATCTGGTTGTTTATCCTGCGCACGGTGGTGCCGCTGGTTTTGCTGCTGGTGTTCTACAATCTTGTGTTCTGAATGTTTGAGGCGAATACGTCATGGTCGAAGCCCTGGTATCCACAAAACTGATTCAACCCAAATTCAAATACAGCCAGCTGGTTAAAGCGGGCCCCCATATTTACCTGAGCGGCCTGATTGCGCTGGATAATGACAGCGGTCAGCTGGTCGATGGTGGAGTAGGGCCGGAAACGGTCAGGATCCTGGAAAACCTGCAGCTGCTGATGGACGAATTTGCCCTTGGTTGGCAGCACCTGGCCTTTGCCAGGGTGTTCACTTCAGACTTTGCCCGGTTCGGGGAATTCAATGAAGCCTGGGAGGCCCTGTTCAATACCCTTGACACCCCGCCGCCTGCCCGCAGCTCTGTGGGTGTCAATGCCCTGCCTCTGGGGGCGAGTATTGAAATCGAATTTACGTTTTACAAACCCTGAGGCGGATTCAGGCGGGCCGATCGGTTTGTGCCGTATCGTCCTGGCATAGCCATTCGTAGGCTTCATCCATGCCGCGAAACACCTTGACCTGCTTTTTGGAGCCCGGGCTGAAATTTCTGAGCATCTGGTAAACCCGGGCCAATGTATAGGCCGGTTTGGAATCCACTAGCAGGGCCAGTTTGGTGACTGATTGTCGATGGTCAGTGGCCAGCGTCAGGTTGCTGAATTCTTTAAGTTCCGCGGCAGTGACGTTGATACTGAGGATAGGCCTGAAATCCACCAGTTCATGATATTCCTGGTACTCGGGCAGAAACTGTAATTCTTCCTGGTAATTCGAGAATGCCTGGATAAAAAGCTTCAGTGTGGCTTCTTCCGGAGCAAAGGTCGTGATAATGACCTTGTTCTCATTGTCGATGCGGTGGGAAACAAGCATGCCGGGTCCTTCGGCTCCTGAAAAACCGCTATGTTAAACGATTCCCACCTCATAAACACCATAACGCACCTGCCCGGCTTTCTTTGATCGCGTCAGTGTCCAGTGAGCCGGTTTTTCCAGGGCTTCGAGGGACGTATCAGCTTCCACGTAGATGGTCGTTCCGGGCCGCGTAAAACCATCCTTTTGCAAGCGGGCAATACAGTCCGGCAGTAATTGGAGGTTGTATGGGGGGTCGAGAAAAATGACATCAAAGGGCTTGTCTGTCTGGTGCCGGTCAAGCCACTGAAGGGCATCTGCGGTATGAATGGCAATTTGATTGCTGTCCAGCAGGCGGCTATTGCGGCGAATGGCATCAGTTGCTTTGGGAGAGGCGTCAATGGCCGTCACCAGCGCGGCTCCCCGGGAGGCCGCTTCAAAAGCCAGTGCCCCACTGCCGGCAAACAGGTCCAGGCATCTGGCCCCAATGATTTTTTGCTGGAGCCAGTTAAAGAGGGTTTCCCTGACGCGGTCAGTGGTGGGGCGCAGGGAGTCGACATCTTCCGGAAAAGACAGGCGGCGTGAACGCCATTTGCCTGCAATGATGCGGAAGCTGTTCGGGTTTTTTACCTTGCCTGGGGCTTTGCTCATGGGTGATATGTCGTTGTTGGCTGTTGTTCGCCGATGGCTGCAGGATCGCGGATTTGCGCGCCATTGTGCCAGATTTTGAGTGGCATAGCAGGGACAGTGCTGATAGGATACCCGGCCTTGGCAAGAGCATCATTTATCAGCAATTCCCCCCATGTTTGGATTTGGAAAAAAGAACCGCGATCAGGCCTCCACGCCCGAAACCGGCGATCAGCAGGACGCCCCCAAGGAATCCTTTTTTAATCGGTTAAGGGCTGGCCTGCAGAAAACCCGCAGCAATCTGGGCGAAGGCCTGGCCTCTGTGCTTGCGGGCAAGAAAGCCATTGATGCGGACCTGCTTGAAGAACTGGAAAGCCAGCTCCTGATTGCCGATGTGGGTATCGAGGCCACTACCACCATCATCGATGACCTGACAGCCAGCCTGAAGCGCAACCAGTTGAAGGATTCCGGCGCACTGTACCAGGCCCTTCAGGATGAACTGCTCAAGATTCTGAAACCCGCTGAGCAACCCCTCGTTGTCCCGCCTTATTCAGGCAAACCCTTTGTGATACTCATGGTTGGCGTGAATGGCGTGGGCAAGACCACCACTATTGGCAAGCTGGCGCGCAAATTCCAGGATGAGAACCGTTCAGTGATGCTGGCAGCCGGTGATACATTTCGTGCCGCTGCCGTGGAACAGCTGCAGCACTGGGGTGAGCGTCATAATGTTCCTGTGGTGGCCCAGCATACCGGTGCCGACAGTGCGTCGGTAATCTTCGATGCCTATGAATCCGCCAGGGCCAGGAATATTGAAATACTGATCGCTGATACCGCTGGCCGCCTGCACAACAAGGATAACCTGATGCAGGAGCTGGAAAAGGTCATCAGGGTGCTGAAAAAACTGGATGAAGATGTTCCACAGGAAATCATGCTCGTGCTCGATGCCGGTACCGGCCAGAACGGACTCAGCCAGGCCGAAAAGTTTGGCAAGGCCGTGGATATCTCCGGTATTACCCTGACCAAGCTGGATGGTACGGCCAAGGGCGGCATGATCTTTGCCATCGCCCGTCATTTCGGTTTGCCCATACGCTACATCGGCATCGGTGAAAAAGCCGAGGATCTGCGGCCCTTCAATGCCGGGGATTTTGTCCACGCCCTGTTTGATCAGGAACAGGATTGATGGTGGTTTTGGATAGACCATGATCAAGTTCGATGGGGTCAGCAAGCGTTATCCCGGCGGTCACGAAGCCCTACTGAATATTTCCTTTCATCTCGAAGCTGGAGAATTTTCCTTTCTGACGGGTCACTCCGGTGCCGGAAAAAGCACCCTGCTCAAACTCATCATGCAGATGGAAAAGGCCAGTGCCGGGCAGGTGTTTGTCCATGGGCAGAACCTGAACCGTCTGTCCCGGCGTCAGCTCCCCTTCTTTCGCCGCCACATTGGCGTGGTATTTCAGGATCACCAGTTGCTGTTCGATCGCAGTGTCTATGACAACGTGGCCCTGCCTTTGCAGGTAGCAGGTTATGACACCCGTGAGGCGGGCAGGCGGGTGCGTGCAGCCTTGGACAAGGTCGGTCTGCTGAGCAAGGAAAACCTGAACCCGGTGGCGTTGTCGGGCGGTGAACAGCAACGGGTAGGCATTGCCCGGGCAGTGGTCAACAAGCCGGCCCTGTTGTTGGCTGACGAACCCACGGGAAATCTCGATCCGGCGTTATCGGCTGAAATCATGCAGTTGTTTGAACAGTTCAATCAGGTGGGAACCAGTGTGCTAATTGCCACCCATGACCTGGCCCTGATTGATCCTGCCAAACATCGGGTGCTGACCCTGGACAAGGGCAGGATGGTGCGTGATGGTTAAGTTGCGTCAACCCGGGAAAGGGGCGAGCAAACCAGCTACTGCCAAACCCAGATCAAAAGGTAATAACGGGCAGTCTGGCAAGCGCAAAACCGGTCACTCCCTGTTTGCCCAGCATCAGGCCGTGGCCGTGGACAGTCTGGACCGGTTGTTGAAGGAGCCAGGTTCCAGCCTGCTGACCTGGGCGGTCATCGGCATTGCCCTGTCCCTGCCGCTTTGCCTGTTGCTGGTGTTGTTGAATTTTCGCCAGTTCAGCAGTGGTCTGGACGAGGCAGGAAATATATCCCTGTATATGAATTTGGGGTTGGATGATCAGGCCCTTGCCTCGGTCACTGATAACGTTAATACATTGGCGTCAGTGGCAGCTACTCGTCTGATTTCAGCAAGCCAGGCGCTTGGAGAGTTTGAAACCTTGTCGGGGTTTGGCGATATTCTTGAAGACCTTGACGAAAATCCGCTGCCTGCCGTGATCGAAGTGACACCGGTCAGCCAGGACCCGGACAGCATCCGGCTGCTTGCTCGTGAACTGGAATCCTTTTCCGGTGTGGATACTGTCCAGGTGGATCTGGAATGGGTACGACGCCTGGACAGCATGCTCGACCTGGCACAGCGATTCACCCTTGGCCTGGCCCTGTTGTTGTGCCTGGGGGTTGTTCTGGCTGTGGGCAACACGGTTCGACTGGCCATTGAAAACCGGCGTGACGAAATTCTGGTGGTCAAGCTGGTGGGAGGGACAGATGCCTATGTTTCACGCCCCTTCCTGTATACCGGCTTGTGGTTTGGTGTTGGCGGCGGTTTGATTGCCCTGGTGCTTGTGTTGTTGACGCTGTTGCTGCTTTCCGGACCCGTTGGCCGACTGGTGACACTTTATGACAGTGATTTTTCCCTGGTTGGCCTGTCCATCAGTGAGGTGCTGTTAATACTGGTGGTTGCCGGCGGCCTGGGCCTGGCAGGTGCCTGGCTGTCAGTCCTTCGGCACCTGAGACAGATCGAGCCGGTCTGATCTCCCTCCCCTGTTTGTGATAAATCAATTAGCACTATTCTGTGACTGGCATAGAATGATGTGCCATAAGTACATTATTACGTTGCGCAGGTTCTGACACTCTGACTGCCAACACGGGGGAATATTGATGACACCGTTTCTTGACCAGCTTTCCAGGTTAGCAGGCAGATTACTGCCTGCCCTCCTCCTTGCGGCCTGTGCCAATTCGCCGGAAGACGTGTCGGCGCCTGCTGACACCATAACGCCGCTCAGGGCGGGTCAGGTGTCCCAGCCAGAAGGCTGGGATGATGATCTGGCCTTGCTGGTTCCGGAAGACATTAATCCTGACCCCAATATTCTGGAGATCGAACTGGATGCGCGAATCGTGGAAATGGAAATTATTCCGGGCACCAAAACACCTGTGTGGACCTATGGCGGCTCCCTGCCCGGTCCATTGATCCGGGCCAAGGTGGGTGATCGGCTCATTGTGCATTTCACCAACAGGTTGCCGGAATCCACCAGTATTCACTGGCATGGGCTGCGTGTGGCCAACAACATGGACGGCGTGCCGAATGTGACCCAGGATCCTGTAGCAGCCGGAGGCAGCTTCACCTATGACTTTATTCTGCGTGATGCCGGCACCTACTGGTATCACCCGCATATCAACTCAGCTGCCCAGGTGGGCTGGGGGATGTACGGGCCGCTGGTGGTTGAGGACCCGGATGACCCGGATGAGTTTGGTGACGACCTGGTGGTGATGCTCTCGGATATGAGCCTGGATGAGGATGGCCAGTTCCTGCCCGCAAACCAGGGCGGTGCTTTCAGCGACCTGTTTGGTCGGGAGGGAGAAGTGCTGTTGGTGAATGGCAAGGTACGGCCCACCCTCAAGGTCAGGCAGGGCAAACAACAGCGCTGGCGGGTAATCAATGCGGCCCGCACCCGCTATTACACCCTGCGTTACCATCGCCAGCCCCTGATCCGTCTGGGCGGGGACAATGGTCTGGCAGCACATACCGAAACCGTGGACCAGATTCGTATCGTTCCTTCCGAGCGTGTCGATATGGTGTTCACCCCCACTGACGCACCGGGCACCGAGGACTGGCTGGACTGGTACCCCACCGATCGCGGGTACGGCAGTACCTTCAACCGGTTTTCCGAGGAAATGCTGAGAATCGTCACGGTCGATGAACCCGCTGTTACCCCGGAACCCATCCCCTATGCATTGCGAACCATAGAGAAGATAGACGTCAGCAATGCCAGGGAGCTGCTGGTTGACCTGACCATCGAGTTTCCCGGGGATGACAGTGTGATCATGGGTATCAACGGGATTCCCTACTGGAAAGTAAAACCTATCGAGGCCAGTGTGGGGGATACCCATATCTGGACGGTGCGCAACGATACCGATTTCAACCATCCCTTCCATCTGCACGGATATTTTTTCCAGGTCCTGGATGAAAACCGCACACCGGAATGGAAGGACTCCGTGGACATTCCCGTGCATTCCGAAGTGAAACTGGCGGTGCGATTTGATGAAAGGCCGGGTACCTGGATGTACCACTGCCATATTCTGGATCACGCTGAAGTTGGTATGATGGGGCAGTTGCGGGTCGACCCCTGAACCGCCGATTTTCAAAGGCTGTCCATCAATGAAACGCTGTGTCTGGGCCGGGGATGACCCGCTGTACCACAAATACCATGATGAAGAATGGGGAGTCCCGCTCCATGGGGACAAGAAACTCTTCGAGTTTCTGATTCTGGAGGGCATGCAGGCAGGCCTTAGCTGGATCACCATTCTGAGAAAACGTGAAGCCTTTCGGGAGGCCTTCGACCGCTTTGATTACAACAAGGTGGCGGCCTATGGTGACGACAAGATCCAGGCGTTGCTGGCCAATGAAGGCATTGTGCGGAACCGGCTCAAGGTCCATGCTGCGGTGACCAATGCCCGGGCCTTCATCAGGATTCGGGAAGAATTCGGTACTTTCAACAAGTACCTCTGGGGGTTTGTGGATCACCAGCCGATCCAGAATGCCCTGAAACGCCACAAGGACATTCCGGCCAAAACAGCCCTGGCGGAGACCCTATCAAAGGATCTGAAGAAGCGCGGCTTCAGTTTTGTGGGGCCGACCATCATTTACGCCTTCATGCAGGCCACTGGCATGGTGAATGACCATACCACTGACTGTTTTCGTTACCAGGCCGTCAGGAAACTGTCTGAAGGCTGACAGCACGGAAAGGCCTATCTGCGTATCCCTTTGATATTAATGTACATTTTCTTGATTTGCGGCAGGTCTGTGTCAACATCCCCGCTGGGCTCGACATGCCCCAGCACCCTCAGCGACTTTTGCTCCGCATCGATGGCAGCCATGACCACCGGCACCCCTGACTGGCTGGCAATGTGGTAAAACCCGGTTTTCCATTCCTTGACGGCGCTTCGGGTACCTTCCGGTGGAATACATAAGATGGTGTCAGGATGGGATCTGATAAGTTCTGCCATCTTCCCCACCATATTGTGCGCCCGGGTCCGGTTCACCGGGATGCCGCCCAGCCAGCGCATCAACCAGCCCAGACCCCGGGGGAAAAGCGTGTGTTTACCCATCCATTTCACATCCAGGCGCAGGTGAAAGATCGCGCACATGAGAAACAGAAAATCCCAGTTGCTGGTATGTGGTGCGCCAATCACGATGTAGGGCGGCGGCGGCAGGGTTCCCGGTTCCACACGCCAGCCCAGCATCTTCAGGCAAATATTGGCCAGAAACCGGAAAACCGGGGTGATGACAGGGGTTGAAAAGACAGATTTAGCCATGGGTATCCGGATTGTCAGGTTTCGAATAGGCCAGGTAAATAAGGCGATTAATCAAATGTTAGTACTCACTTTACTGAAATTTCAGGTTGCCCGGCCAATACCCGTGCCTGAGCGGGCAGGTGCCCGTGTGGCTCCTCACCAGACAGCTGGTATTTATGCAGGAGTCGTTAAATACTGGCACTGCCTGACGGGTTCTGGCCCTGCCATTGAAATTTTCACAATCCTTTCAGGTCCCACCCTTTCATGCTGGTCCGGTTCACCGGTCAGCCCGGAATGCTTCCAGAGGGTGTCATCATGGTCGCCCTGGGTTTATACTCCGGACATCGCGGGTACAGTTGCTGAGCCAGTCAGTAAAGATCCACGGCACCTGAATCCGAAAACCCTGATTCTGCCCTCATTTCGAAAAGAGTATATGTGAAGGTGGATGACCGGGACACCCGCAAGATACTGCTTGATTCTTAAAGGTGAGTGGTTTAATTTGAACCACTTTTTCACATTATTTTTAACAGCTTACGAACCTGTTTCGGAAGCAAGAATTCAGACTATAGGGAATTGTTATGGCAACTTTACGTATAAATGGTCAGGCAATGGACATTGGTGAGATCGATCCCTCCACGCCGCTGCTTTGGGTGCTGCGTGATGAGCTGGGTCTGGTGGGCACCAAATACGGCTGCGGCATCGCCCAGTGCGGCGCCTGTACCGTGCATCTCAATGGCGCCCCGGTACGCTCGTGCCAGATTCCGGTTGGCAATCTGAGCAACGAGGAGATCACCACTATCGAAGGTCTCGCGGCTGCTGATGGTACATTGACTCCAGTCCAGGAAGCCTGGATCGAACTTGACGTTCCCCAGTGTGGTTACTGCCAGGCTGGCCAGATCATGAGCGCCACAGCACTGCTGCGGAACAACTCAAACCCGAGTGATGCAGAAATCGATGCGGCCATGTCTGGCAACATCTGTCGCTGCGCCACCTACACCCGTATTCGTGGAGCCATCAAAAATGCTGCTGCCAAAATGAACGGTACAGCTTTTTATGATGCATCCCGGACAGGAGAGATCGCATGAAACTGATAAACAACGATCTGATATCTCCCGAACTGCCTGATTTTTTCCAGCAGCTGCGTGAATCCAGGGAAGCCAGTGTAGGCATGCCTAACGTATCCCGTCGCCAGTTTTTCAAAATCACCGGTGTAGCCGGTGGTGGTCTGGCTATTGGCCTGGCCATGGGTGGCAGCTCCAAAGCCAAAGCCCAGTCTTCAGGTGATGCCACGCTGAGCCCTTACGTACAGATTCAGCCGAATGGCAGGATCAACCTGTTCTCCAAGAATCCGGAATGCGGCCAGGGCATCAAGACCGGCCTTCCTCTGATTATCGCCGAAGAACTGGATTGCGCCTGGGAAGACGTTGACGTCGTCCAGGCCGATATTGATGCGTCCAAATACGGTGCCCAGTTTGCCGGTGGCTCACTGTCCACCCCCATGAACTGGATGGCCATGCGTCAGGCCGGTGCCACTGCCCGTGCCATGATTCTTGCCGCGGCTGCCCAGCAACTGAACATTCCAGTATCAGAGCTTTCCACATCCGAGACCAAAGTTGTGCATACAGCTTCCGGCCGCGAGTGGGGCTACGGTGAATTTGCTGAATTGGCCGCCACCATGCCGGTACCGGATGCAGCAACACTGACCCTGAAAAATCGCGAAGATTTCAAACTCCTGGGCCGTCGCTATACCGGTGTGGATAACGTCCAGATCGTCACCGGCCAGCCCCTGTTTGGTGCTGACACCCGTATGGACGGCATGCTGTATGCCACCTACACCAAGTGTCCACAGATCGGCGGTAAGGCACTGTCCTTCAATGAAAGTCACATCAAGTCCATGCCTGGCGTGGTTGATGCCTTCATCATTGATCAGTTCGGCAATCCAAAAATGTTCAACCCTGGCGGTGGCGATATCTTCAGCGGTGTTGCCGTTGTTGCGCGTTCCACCTGGGCTGCCATCAAGGCCAAGCGCGAGCTGGAAATCGATTGGGACCTGAGCGAAGCGGAAACCGCTTCATGGCAGGATCTGGTTGATCGTGCCTATGCCCTGAAAGATCAGGATGGTGAGCCCCTGATGATGCAGGTTGGCCCACCGAATAACAGAACCACCGTCGCTGCGAGCAAAGGGGATGCCGAATCTGTCATGTCCAATGCTGCCCAGGTGCTCAGTGGTTTCTATGAATATCCCTATGTCAGCCACGCCCAGCTGGAACCTGAAAACTGTGTCGCCAAATTTGAAAATGGCATCATCGAATTGTGGGCACCTGCCCAGATTCCACAGTCAGCCGAAACCGGTGCTGCCATTGTGGCCGGTGTTGAAGCAGAAAACTCCATCCTGCACCAGACCCGTATCGGTGGCGGCTTCGGCCGTAAACTGGCCTCTGACTATGCCTTTGAAGTGGCAGCCATTGCCCGACGCATGGAAGGCACGCCAATCAAACTGCAGTGGACTCGTGAAGATGACATGAGCGGTGACTATTTCCGTCCAGGTGGATTCCACTCCTACAAGGGTGCTCTGGATGGCGCAGGCAACCTGATTGCCTGGCAGGATCACTTCATGACGTCTACCGGCAATGGTGAAGCGCCAATGACCAGCGCTGACCTGAACCCGAACGTATTCCCTGGTGATGTGCTGGATAACCTGAAACTTACCCAGACCATGTTCCAGAATGCGATCCCTACCGGTCCAATGCGTGCACCTTCTTCAAACGCCTTTGCGTTCTCGTTCCAGGGCTTCATGCATGAGCTGGCCATGGCCTCAGGTAAAGGCCATGTGAACTTCCTGCTGGATACACTTGGTGAGCCACGTCTGGCCAATGCCGAGAATCCGGGTTCCATGCACACCGGCCGTGCCGCCAACGTGATCAAGGAAGTTGCCCGACTCTCCAATTACGAGCAGGATTCAAACGAGCCTGGTCGTGCCAAGGGTCTGTCTTTCTACTTCTGTCACAGCGGCTATGTAGCCCAGGTTGCTGATGTTTCTGTCAGTGCCAACAAGGAAGTGAAGGTTCACAAGGTATGGGCTGTTGCCGACTTCGGTTTCATCCATAACCTGAGCTCTGCTGAAAACCAGATGGAAGGTGGCATCATTGACGGTCTGAGCCAGTTGTTCAATGGCAAGATCACCTTTGAAAATGGTGTTATCCAGCAGCAGAACTTCCACCAGTACCCGCTTCTGCGTATGCCGCAGGCACCGGCACTGGAAATCAGCTTCCTGGAACCTGAAGAGTTCTCACCAACAGGTGCTGGTGAGCCTTCCATGCCGCCACTGCTGGCCGCTGTCACCAATGCAATCTTTAATGCAACAGGTGACCGTATCCGGAAAATGCCATTGTATGAACTGGGATACAAACTGGTGTAATTGCCAGGCGTGTTCCAGACGCCACACGAAAAAGGCCAGATGTTTATCTGGCCTTTTTTTTGCCTAATGATTTTTGCCAGAAGACAGCAGGACAACGGGAAGCATGTGCCATCAAGTCACTGCCAGCATCGTTGTTCAGTGATTGTTGTCTAGTAACTGTAGTAGTAGCGAGCCAGCAGTTGGTCATTTTCCATGGCTGTCCCATTTGGCATGCGGGGACGGAATGAGGTTGAATTGCGAAGCTGGCGAAGCAGGGTATTTTCGATGGCGTCGGATGCCTCGTCACTTCGCGCAAGAATTTCAACATCCCGGGTCTTTCCGTAACGGGTGATATCCACTTTAACGTCAAACCAGCCACGATAGGCCAATGGCTGGTCTTGCGGAATGCCCAGTGCAGCCCTGGTGAATCGATAATCAACAAAGGTGGGAATGGTTACAGGCATGAGCGGGTTGAAAAGCGCATCCAGGGCTTGTGCTGGAACCTCTGCCTCTGCTGCCGCAAATTCCCGATACGCTTCTTCATATTGGGCCATGGCAGCAACCCGTTTCTTGAAAATCATCAGCCAGTCACCCAGTTCAAGGCGGGCTTTGGCAATGTCCTCCGGCGAGATATCTTCCATATTGAGCATGTACTTAAGGCGCCTTTCCAGCGCTTCGCGCCCATGGCGGTAACCCATGGAGTTGGTTGATACACGTGACATATCAAAATAACTCTGGGATGAGCTCATACTTAATGCAGAATTGCTCTCGTTTGCGAAGGAAGAGCTGCTGATACCCAGGTTGGTGGCAAAGAAATAGTTGGTCAGGGCCAGGTTTTGTTCCATGTCCAGAAGACGTTTGTCTGTTATCCCGTAATTATTGAGAAGAATCTCAATGATGGTCCTGTAGATATTCTGGGCATGAACCAGGCGGCTGGTTTTGAAGTCTTCTTCACCTATGGAATTGCTCACGCCGTTTTCCGTAAAGGCACGGCTCTGTGCAGCGTAGGGAAATGTAGGGCTCAGAATGAGGTTGGAATCGAAGGCAAAAATGCTCCACTCGGCATATTCCGTGAGGGCCGGCAGCAGATCGACACTCGTGTTGCCATAGGCACGCTGCCGGATGAAAAACAGGTATTCCTGTTCCAGGTCTGCGGCGTGGAGATCGCCCTTGGCCACATGATTTTTTATTTTTTCCTTGATGATGTTTTCCTGCTCGAGATTGTACAGCCCCAGGTTAACCCGGTTGTTATGCATGGCTTTTTCGAGGTAATCGAGTGCTGAATCGTAATCTCCCAGTGATTCATAAAGGGCTCCGAGCGTGGAATATTCCTGGCTCAGCTGCTGGGCATAGGCGCCACCTTGCAGCTCCAGTTCAGTAATGCGTTTTTTGTATTCCTCGATAGTGGCATTGATGGCAGGCTCAAGGGTGACTTCCGGATACTCCAGGGTGCTGGCGAGAAACTCACTGACGGTCAGTTTTTCATCATGGTCAGGCAACGTGACCAATTCACGTGACACAGTGGTAGAGGGAGAGCCTGCATCAAGTTCCAGCGTAATGGGAACGGGATCAAATACCAGGGTTAACAGTTCCTGATTATCCTGGGCACGGGCAGTGAAGGAGGGCAGGCAGGTCAAAACAAGCAGCAGGGGAGCAAACCCCGGACTGCACAACCAACGATGTGGCCGCAATGCCGGCATGGCCAGCCCGGAAAAGCGTCTTGTACTGCTATACAGTCTGGACATCATCGGGACTCAGTCTGGTTTCACCTGGGTCATTGACCCAGGTACAGAACTCCTCACGTTGAACTATTGGCTGTACGTTTCATGTTGTCTGGCAGATCAGTGCCTGCAGGCTCCAATCTGCCTTAATACGCGTAGTAGAACCTGACCTTTATATCACGTAGTTCCTGTCTTTCACCACCAACCAGGGTAGGGCGCGTGATGACTTCCCGCAACAATTCAAGAAGCCTGTTACGTACCAGCTGACCGGTATTTTCAGAAGTACTTACTATGTCGACATTTCTTAACGACCCGTTTTCGCGTTTATCCATGGTGACATCAAGATAGCCGATATAGGGGATGTCGATGGAATCCTCAATGCCAAGGAATGCACGGGTGTATTCATAGGTAATGTTTTCCGGAATGAAATAGGCAGGCTCAGGATTCAGGATTTGGGCAGTCTCTTCTTCGCCAATGCCATGTTCAGTCAACAGGGTGTAGGCTTGCTGGTAGGCAGCTTCAGCCCGCTGGAGACGATCAAACATCAGTTCCCAGTCACCAAGATCAAGATAGGCGCGAGCGGCAGAGACAGGGTCATCGTCCAGGCTTTCTGCTATCCGGGTCAGTGAATCACGAATTTCCGAATAACCGCGGCGGACAAACGGTATTGAGCGGGAAATATTGCTCCTGTTACTGGCCAGCGGTGAACTCAGGATATCCACATCGAGATACTCTTCCAGCTGGTATTTGAACAGGTAAATGATATTGGCCTTGCGCGTCAGAATGTCACGATTGAGGCTGTCATGCTCCAGGAGTTTGTCATACACATCCCTGGCCTGCTCAAGCCGTGGGTCGAGCAACTGGTCAGGCGTATAGGACATTGAGTTGCCGGCAAACATATCTGACCGGGATACAAACCTGACCTCACTGGTCAGGTCATTAACCATGGCAATCATCTCGCCCCGGCGCAGCATGGTGGAAGGGATGGTGGATGTGCCAGCGGCAAAGCTGAAGCCCTCTTCACGCTTGAATGCCATTCGCCTGAAAATGTTTACATTCCAGTTCGCCCATTCCAGGCCGGCGTCCTGCAATTCCTTGCTGCTGTCCTCCAGGTTCCGGGATAACAGGTAGTACAGATACTGGTGATACTTGTCAGCTTCCGGGTAATCCAGGGCGTTCTTGTTGATTTCAATAAGTTTCCGAACTGCAGTTTCCTGCGACAGGGTGTAAAGGCCTTCATTGATACGATCGATATGCATGGCGCTTTCATAGGACGCTACAGCACTTTCCTGGTCACCAGTGAGAGCCTGAATGTTTCCCAACGCGATATATTCCTGGGCCAGCCCAGGGTCAAATGCACCTTTTTCCTCAATCTGGCGATTGATGTTTGCCTGGTAGTTTTCGATATCCTGCAGCAGTTCGGGCAGGGGACGGACAGGGTCCTGCGTAGTCGTGCTTTTTGCGTTGTCAGCGGGTTTGCTGTCACCGTCAAAACGGTCACCGGAAGACAACAGGATCTGCTCCTGATCATCAAAATATACGGCATCAAAAAACAGGTTTTCAATGTCACTGCCAGATTGTGAAAACACCGGCAGCGAAAAAAGCAGGGTAACCAGAATTACAGCACTTGGGGCCATTCCCGGGACAGGCAGGCAGTTTGGTCTGATAGCGGTGTAATGGTTTGGGCAAGTCATGACTGCGTAAGCCGTTACTGGTGGAAATAGTAGTATCGCAGGTTGATACCCGTTTGGTCGATGCCGCTGTCACCATCAAATTTTGGCCGAAAAGTTTGCTGTCTCAAATGGTCCAGCAGGGCGGACCTGACCAAGGCCGGTGTGCCGGGTGATTCCTGCAATACTTTCACAGCGTTTAGCTGGCCAAAGGCATCCTTGTCGTAAGACACATCAATGTAACCCTTGTAGGGAATCTGCGTGGATGCCGGAATATTGAAAAAATTCCGGCTGTAAGGGTGAATACCATAAGAAGGTACCGCGGTGTCCGGTGCAGGGTTCAAACGGGTAATGGCAACGTCGGCACTGTCACCGGCTGCCACCAGCAGATCATATGCATGCTCGTAGGCTGCGAATGCCCGTTTGGGCCGGTTGAAGCTCAGGTGCAGGTCACCCAGCGTGGTGTAGGCAGCGGCTTTCTCCTGTGCCCCCACCTGGACATTGCCTTCAAATTCGCTGGCAATGTCTTCCAGGGCATTGCGGGTACGGACGTAAAGCCTGTTGGTCATCATTTCCGAATCGCTGGTGAACTCCTGGTTGACGCGGTTATAGGCAATGGAACCCTGGTCCTGTACCCGTTCAAACTTTTGGTATTCCATCTTCAGGAGGTAGGCAATGTTTGCCAGCTTTTCGTGCATGGCCATCTGATCCTGAATAGCACTGTTCTGACGCTCCAGATCCTCCAGCACCTCTTCATAGATATCCTCGGCATCACGCAGACGCTGGTTGATGGTGATTTCATTGCTCAACGCATAGGGGATGCTGCGCAGGTTGTAATCAGTAACAGCTGCATTGGTGATCACGGAATTCGAGTTCAGCTGGGGCACATTGATTGATACCGGAATTGTGCTGGGACTGTTATTGGATACAGCGCCAGAGGTATCGACACCCGGCGGCCTGGCAGGGACTTCAAAATTCATGGTTCTCACCCCGCGGGCCGGATCCACACTGTCGCTCAAAAGAATGGGGTTGTTATACGAGTCCCGGTAACCTTTCACATAGGCTTCGATATTCCAGTCGGCCCAGTCCAGCTTTTCAGCCACCAGCCGAGGATCAGTCTCGGGCAGTGATTTACTGTGCAGGTAATAAAGATAGTGGCGATGATTGTCCACGGCCTCAAAATCACCCAGGCTGGTGTGTACGCGGATCAGCTTTCTGACCAGGTCGGCCTGGTCCAGGTTGAACAGCCCCTTGTTCACCTTGTGGATGTGCATGGCATCTTCATACGAAGCGATGGCTTCAGGATAGCGGCCAGCATTGAAGTAAAGACCGGCAAGGGTTTCGTATTGTTCTGCCAGCAGTGGGGAATACATTCCCTGTTCTTCGAGCGTGACCTGGATTGCCTCTTCAAACGCTTCAGGTCCGGCGTTGCTGCCAGGTGAGGGGACTGAAACATTATTCGTGGTTGCACTTCGGGCGGGTTCCGCACGACCCTGGTCCTGCGTGGCAGGTGCTGCGTCAACAGGAATCGGGGTTGATTCAAAAATCAGGGTTCCCAGAACCATGTTGCTGTTCTGGGCAAATACCGGGCCGGGCAATAACACGGCAAGCCACAGGGCCGACCTGCTCATGCAGCGGGAAATCCAGCGGGTACTTGTCGGGGTAAATCCTGTCATTATCTTCCCGGATAGGATGATGGTTTAATATCTGGCCTTTAAGGGGTTTCAGCGTCAGGTCTGTAAAAAGGGCTTCACCAAACGTGTCACCAATCGCTTCACCAACCGCCGCACCAAGCAGGGTACCATGATGACGGGAACCAGCTGAATCCAGTCTTAATTCCGGTCAGCACACTGAAGTTTACAGGCCCAGATGTTACACCTGAGGCAGACAAAAAGCAGTGCTGTATTCCCCCTACAACAAGATCAGTAAAAGCAGAACAGGAGTTTCACCATGGCAGAAGTATTGATAACAGGGGCCAATCGGGGTCTTGGACTTGAATTTGTCAGGCAGTTGCTTGAGCGTGGTGAGCAGGTAATTGCAGGTTGTCGTCATCCCGACCAGGCAGAAAGCCTGCAATTGCTGGCCAGTCGTTCACTAACTATCCTGGGGCTTGATGTCAGCGACATCGCATCAGTCAATGCCCTGGGAGATTTCCTGACAGGACGACAGCTTTCCCTGTATATCAACAATGCCGGTGTCTATGGTTCGGGCCAGTCACTGGAAGATGCAGACCCTGATGAATGGATGCGTGTTTTCAGGGTCAACACCATCATGCCATTGATACTCACGCGAACCGTACTGCCGTTCATGACCCGGCCAGGCAAGCTGGCCTTCCTGAGCTCCAAAATGGGCTCCATCACGGACAACAGCGGGGGCTCAACATATATTTATCGCTCTTCCAAAACCGCGCTTAACCAGGTGGTGAAAAGCCTGGCCATCGATCTGGCAGGTCAGCAGCAGAGTGTGGCTGCGCTTCATCCGGGTTGGGTGAGGACAGATATGGGCGGTCCCAACGGGCTGATCGATGCGGAGACCAGTGTGGCAGGCATGCTGGCTGTCATCGACCAGCTGACAAGCGCCGGGAGCGGACATTTCTTCAATTACGACGGCAGTGAAATTCCCTGGTAGCGCGGGTCGAAAAGCGCAGCAAATATCGCTGAAACCCCTGTATTTACAGGGTTTCAGGCAAATAATGTGAATCTATTGTAAAATACCGAAAGGGTGCGTACACACCTGTAATCACACTTCATATACTCCTTGTCGATCCTCGCTGAAACAGGACTGTTCCAGGCGGTTGAGGCGTTTCAGGCAGGGCCTTTTGCACGTCGAAGCAACCCGATTATCCACCGCTCACTGCAGTGTGAAGCAGGCGATAGGAATATCCATTCACCTGAACAGGTCTAAACAGATGAGAGGCTTCGTATAGTTGTAATAAGTAAAGCAAGCAGTACCACGAGAAGAGAGAGTGACAAACAGGAATGTGAGAGGAGAACTGCATGTCCTGGTTCAAAGCCAAAGAAGCTGCCGTACTGGTAGCCGGTGCCCTGCTGTTGCAGGCGTGCACAGCCCCGACGCCAGAAGAGCGCGAGGGAGCATCAGATACTGCAACCTTGTCAGAGAGCGGCACCATGCCGGATCTTGCAAGCGCGTCCCGTCAGGATGACAGCCTGAGCGGGCTGCTCGATGAATATTGCACCAAGTGCCATAACTTCGAGGACTATGCCGGCGGCATTGACCTGGAAGGACTCGACACCCACAACATTCATGTCGACGCCGAAGTGGGCGAAAAAGTCATTCGTCGGCTGCGAGCCGGCATGATGCCACCCGTTGGCGAGCCACGCCCGGACAATGAGACCATGCAGGCACTGGCATCGGCGCTGGAAAACAATATTGATGCGAATGCTGACATTGATCCTGGCCGCCCGGGACTGCACCGCATGAACCGTAGTGAATATGGCAATGCCATTCGCGACCTGTTGGGCGTTGAGATCAATCCGGCGGATTATTTCCCGGCCGATGATTCCAGCCGCGGCTTTGATAACCAGGCCGGCACCCTGGTTTTGTCACCGGCATTATTGGAAGCCTATTTGACAGCTGCCGGCAAGATCAGCCAACTGGCCATGGGCTCTGCCACGGCGCCAACCCAGACCCTCTATCGTGTAGCGGAAGATGAAAACCAGAATCTGCGTATAGAAGGCCTGCCTTTCGGGACACGCGGGGGCATCAAGTTCAGCCACAATTTCCCGGTGGATGGGGACTACACTTTCAAGACTTTCGCCATCACCCTGGGCAACATGGGTAATGACCGGCCTTTCGGTTCCGTGCGCGGGGAAAAGCTGCAGGTGCTGGTGGACGGCGAACTGGTCAAGGTGTTCGACTGGGACAAGGCCTTCGGAATCGGCAGCAACGTTTTCTTCAATGAGGACGAGGAATTCACGGGTGAAAACCTGCCCACGCTGGACGTCACCTTGCCGGTTAGCGCCGGCGCCCATGAAATCGGCATCACGTTCGTCGCCACCAATTTCGCGCCCGGCCTGGACATGAACAACGACTTCGAACGCAGCACCATTGAGACCGGCGGTATTCCGGGCTACACCTGGTATCCCCATGTGGGCTCAGTTCGTGTGGATGGTCCCTACAACACCAGTGGTGTGGGTAACACGCCAAGCCGTGAGCGCATTCTGGTTTGCGAGCCCCGGGCACAGTCCGAGGAAGCGGCTTGTGCACAACGCATCATCGCCAATCTGGCGGACATGGCCTTCCGCGGCCACAGTACCGATGAAGACCTGGCCACCCTGAGCGATTTTTATACGCTGGGTGTTGAGCAGGGCGGCTTTGATGCCGGGATCGAGATGGTGCTGCAACGGGTGCTGGCCTCGCCAAAATTCATTTATCGTATCGAACGTGAACCTGCCGATCTGGCACCGGGTGAAAGCTACCAGGTCAGTGATGTGGACCTGGCCTCACGATTGTCATTCTTCCTGTGGAGCAGTATTCCTGACCGTGAGTTGCTGGACCTTGCCAAGGCAGGCCGCCTGAGTGATCCATCAGTACTCGATGCCCAGGTGACCCGCATGCTGGAAGACCCAAGGTCCCGGGCCATGACCGAAAACTTTGCCGGTCAGTGGCTGGCGCTGCGCAACCTGGCATCCCATGTGCCGGTGGTGGATGAGTTTCCGGACTTCGATAACCGCCTGCGTGAATCCTTCAGGACAGAAACCGAACTGCTGTTCGACACCCTGATCCGTGACAACCGTCCGTTGATGGAATTACTCACGGCTGACTACACCTTCGTCAACGAAAGGTTGGCACTGCACTACGGCATCCCCGGAATCAAGGGTGAACGTTTCAGAAAAGTTGAACTGACCGGTGATCTTGCCGTACGCCAGGGCATCCTGGGCAAGGGCAGTGTACTGACCGTGGCCTCCCAGCCGGGCAGAACCTCTCCCGTGATTCGCGGCTACTGGACCCTGTCCAATATCCTGGGGGTCGAGCCACCGCCACCACCGCCAAATGTACCGGAACTGCCGCCGCGTGATGCTGATGCCGCTGGAAATGCCATTCAGCCCTCCATGCGTGAATTGATGGAAGAGCATCGAACCAATCCGGCCTGCCAGGGTTGCCATCGTCTGATGGATCCCATCGGCTTTGCCCTGGAATCCTTCGATGCCATTGGCCGCTATCGCGAGCTGGATAACGGCGCCGTTATTGATCCCACCGGCAACATGTATGACGGTTTCGAGATTCGTGAAACCAGTGACCTGGTGGACTTCCTGGTCAGCTACCAGTCGAGCTTCTACCGCAATGTGACCCAGAAAATGCTGACCTATGCCCTGGGCCGCGGCATGGAGTTCGAGGATATGCCGCTGGTCAGACAGGTTCAGCGGCAGGCAGAAGAGGGTGATTACCGTTTCCACGCCCTGGTAAAGGCGGTGGTGAGCAGTGATGCCTTCCTGAAAAATGCAAAAGTTGTGAAAGTGGATGTAGCACTTGTTGGAGATCAACTGCACTGAAAATTCCCGGGTGTATAACATGCAGCTAAACGTGCCGGGATGTGCTGTAAAAATTTGGAAGACCAGAAGGGTTAAAAAGGGTTAGAGACATGTTTATTAGCAAAAAAGCCTTACCACGACGAACATTCCTCCGAGGTGTGGGTTCAGCCCTGGCTTTGCCGGTGCTCGAATCAATGCTGCCGGCCTTTGCCACGCAGGCCCAGGCCCAGGACCTTCGTCCAACCCGCTTCACCGGTATTTTCATTCCCCACGGAGCTGCCCCCGGTTACTGGGAACCCTCCAGTACGGCGCCCGGCTTTGACTACCCCTATATCTGGCAGCCACTGGAACACCTGCGTGACCAGATGGTGCTGACTACAGGCATGTGGTCCAGCTCGGCGGAAAACCCGCCCGGTGTGACCGGTGCCGACCATTTTGTGGCCTCGGCCTTCCTGGCTGGGGTGAAGCCCAAGAAAACCACCGGTGCGGATGTGGAAGTGGGCACCACCATCGACCAGATCCTGGCGCAAAAGATTGGCCAGACCAACCTGCTGCCTTCCCTGCAACTGGCGGTGGAAGATCCCGGTTCCAACTCCACCAACTGTGGTGAGGGTTACAGCTGTGTGTATACCAATACCATCTCCTGGTCGACACCGACGCGCCCGCTGCCCATGGAAATCAACCCGCAGGTCGTATTCGAAAGAATGTTCGGCAGTGGCGGCACACCGGAAGAGCGTGCCCTGCGCCGGGCCCAGCAGCGCAGCATCCTGGATTCGGTCACCGAAGACCTGGCAAAACTGAAAGTGGAAGTGGCCGCGCCCGATCGTCTGCGCCTGGACCAGTACCTGACCGACGTGCGGGAAATCGAGCGTCGCCTGCAGATCGCCATGCAGAAATCTGATGCCGTGCCATCAATGGCCGTGCCCTATGGCGTACCGGAATCCTTTGATGAGCACATCAAGCTGCAATTCGACCTGCTGGCCCTGGCCTTCCAGGCAGATATTACCCGCGTGGCCACCCTCTTGATGGCTCGTGACTTGACCGGCCGTGTCTATCCGGATTCCGGCACCGATGTCAGTTTCCATGGGGGCTCGCATCATGCGGAAGATCCGGGTCGCGTTGCCCAGTATGCAATTCTCAACCGCTACCATGCCAGCATGGTGGCCTACTTTGGCGACAAGCTGAAATCCATAGAAGAAGGTGAAGGCAACCTGCTGGATCACTCTGTCACGCTGTACGGCTCCAACATGGGCAACTCCAACCAGCACTTGCACTACGACGTGCCGATGATCCTGATGGGCGGTGCCAACGGCAACCTGAAAGGCGGCAAGCACCTGTCGTTTGAAAGCAGGACAGTGCCCACCAGCAACATGCTGCTCAGTGTGCTTGATATGTTTGGCCTGGAAAACGACAGTTTTGGTGACTCCACTGGCAGACTGCCGGGGCTGGCGTAAACGGTAAAGTCATTCTGGGGGGTGCTCATGAGATTCAATAAATGGCTTCTGGCGGCCCTGGTATCCGGCGCCTTGTCAGGCCCGGTACAGGCGCAAAGTGAGTTGACCGTCGCTGTCATGGATGGCGACTTGAATGCCGTAAATGCACTGATCAGACGCGATGTTGATGTTAATTTCGTCGAACGTGACGGTACTCACGCACTACAGTGGGCGGTTTACCAGGAAAACCCGGTCATGGTGAGAAGCCTGGTCAGGGCAGGGGCTGATGTGGATGCGCCCAATCGGGAAGGCATGACACCGCTGCTGCTGGCCGCTATGGCCGGCAATGCCGACATTGTGGAAATTCTGCTGGATGCCGGTGCCGGCGTGAACAACACCATGCTCAATGGGGAAACACCCCTGATGATGGCCGCCCGAACCGGTGATCTGGACACCATTCAGCTGCTCCTGGATCGCGGTGCCAGTCTTGAAGCCACGGATTCCCTGCGCGGGACCACTGCCCTGATGTGGGCGGCAGCCAACAGGAATGCTGATGCTGTACAGCTCCTGCTGGATAACGGGGCGTCACTGGCCACCCGCTCGGGGATGGCGGAGCCCGGTCGCAGTCCTTACCTGGCCCCCACGGCGCGCAATCGTATTCGCGGGTTCTACAAAGGTGTAGGCCAGGGCGGGGACTTCGGTGGTTCGGACGAACTGCAGGACCAGAACCTGCAGCTGAAAGTCTCCCGGGAAGAGCTCGTTGCCCGCCTGCCGGAACAACTGGTGAAAGACTTTGAAAGCGAGGACGTTCGCGTAGGCGACTTTGGTGAAACCATCGACCCGGCCCCTGCCAAGAAATGGGGCGGCCTGAATGCCCTGCATTTTGCCGTCCGGGAAGGGGATATGGCGACCGTTAAAGTGCTGGTTGAAGCCGGAGCGGATGTTAACCAGGTTAGCGAGTTTGGCTGGACACCTCTGCTGACAGCCACGCAGAACAGGTTCTACCAGGTTGGCAAGTACTTACTCGAACATGGTGCGAACCCGAATATCGCCAATGAAGGCGGCTGGAACCCGCTGTACATCGCCACCGACAACCGCAACATCGAAGGCGGTGACTACCCCACCCGTAAACCTGACATGGACCACCTGTCCTTTATCAAACTGCTGCTGGAACACGGGGCTGACCCGAACCTGCGGATGGCCTCCAGCACCGAAACCCGCACCATCTTCACCCATCAGTGGCTGCGTGAAGAAGGCGCAACACCCTTCCTGCGGGCGGCCCAATCCAGTGATCTGACCCTGATGAAGCTGCTTCTGGAACACGGGGCAGATCCCAACATCAATACCTCCGTGGGTGTCACCCCGTTAATGGTGGCCGCCGGGATTGCCTGGGTGGAAGGGGTGACCTTTGAATGGTCTGAAGAGGCCAACGAGGAAGCCATACGGATGCTGATTGAACTGGGCAACGATGTGAATGCCCAGGATCGTGAGGATGGTCGTACTGCCCTCATGGGCGCTGCCCACAAGGGCCGCAACTATGCGGTTCAGTTACTGGCAGATGCCGGTGCCGACTTCAGCCTGCGCGACATCGGCAGCCGTGATTCGGTCTACCAGCTGGCCGGCACCACCTGGCAGGCCATTGATTATGCCGAAGGCCTGGTTCGTGTCGGCGTTCAATCAGCCGAGTCCCACCCCGAAACCTCAGCCCTGATCCGCAAACTCATGCTGGAACGCGGCCTGGACGTCCCCCCGGAAGGCCGGACGCTGGATTCGATCTGCGTGGTGGATATCTGCAAATAAAGGTCCCCTTTATTTGCGGAGACAGGAGGCAGGAGACAGGATGCAGGGTTGTTTCTGGAAGATGTTGGGTTTCAGGGCGTTATTTTTACTTCAGGTAGATAAAAGGTCTTGACGGTTATCCCGGAAAAACGATCATCGTCCCTGCCTCCTGCCTCCTGCCTCCTGCCTCCTGCCTCCTGCCTCCTGCCTCCTGCCTCTAATAGTAAATTTCTATTAAAGCAAGAGAATGGTTGTTCTTTGGCTATCAGTCCTGCAACCTCTTCCGAATTGGCGGGTAAAACTGGCTGAACGTCCCGTCAAAATCCCCTTCCGGGATATGGCATTGCACACACCGGCTGTTGTCCGGAATTTTGTTGGATGCTGTCCCGGGCTCGGCATTGCCGGGATACAGATAAAAGGCGCGGCCTTCTCCGAAGCGGTTACGGTCAATGACATGAATTTCCTGGGCTTCCATCTCTCCCTGAACAAAGCCGGGCAGTTGCGGATCTGATTCTGCCTCGCTGGTATAGAAAGACAGCAGGAACATGGAACCGTCGGCATATTCCCCATGATCCTGGAAATAGCGGTAGGCGGAGGGTTCCATCTGGACCACGCCCAGAGTGCCAGGATTTTTCGGATCAAAAGGCTCATCACCATATTCACCTCCAACGGAACTGCCCAGATGAATCCACTCATCCGTTCTGGCAGGAAACGTCAGGCGGTTGTCGTTTTCATACCGTGCAACATCAAGGTCCGTTTGTGCATGCAGGCCAGACATGGCCCCAAGTGATGCAAGCAATACCAGCGGTGTTGGCAACTTCATGGTGTATCCCTCCAGAGAAGATTATGGGTGTGAACCAGGCATGCCCCGGCACAGTTGCAACTATTATCGCCAAACGTGCCGCAAATACGGAATCAATATGAATTGCTAAAGAACGCTCAGGGCAGGGTTTTCACCAGCAGCAGGGCATCGCCGGTATAGTGGATAAGCGGGTGGGGAATGATGGTCTTGCGCATGCGTTCCCGGTAACCCTGGCGCAGGTAAAACGGGTAGGCAATGGTATTGGCCTCGAACACAATCAGTGACAGTTTGCGCAAACCTTTTTCACGGGCGCGTTCCTCTGCCATCTGCATGAGAATCCGTGCCATGCCCCGCTGACGCCAAAGCGGGTCCACAGCGACGCCCGCTACATAGAAACTGTCGGGTTCTTCCAGCAACCAGAATGGTTTGAGTATGGGGTCGTTTTCGACATAGTCGTCATCATCCTGCATTTCATAAGCCAGCAGAACGGCCACGACAATGCCTTCGGCTTCGGCCACCAGGCAGTTTTCATAACTGAAGGGAACGTGGCGGCGTTCGTAGCGTTTCTGGCCGACATCCAGCAGGTTGTCACCGGGCTTGGCCCGTTTGGACCAGATGTAATCAGACACACCATCGGAGGCGATGGAATACAGCTCGGCAATACGCCGGGCATCTTCCCTGACGGCTGGACGATAGGTAATCGTCCAGCCTTGTCCGGCACTGTCAGTCACTACGAGCGGAAACTCAGGCGATAGAGAGCTTGCTCTCGTCAGCCCAGTTGCCGTGCAAACCCTGGCGCAGGCGGAAGGGCAGTTTTACCCGGCCGATAGGACCTTCCTCGATACGCTGGGCATCGAAGATGGCCAGGCTGGAGAAGTTGTTGATGATGTCGTCCACCAGGGCAATGATGTAGCCGTCACCCTGCGGAGAGTCCGCGGAACGTGGCACGAAACACGGTTCCTGAATCACGCTGTCAGGACCTGCCCACCAGGAGCTTTGCTTGCCAGTCTTGAAGTCCATGTATCCCAGCTTGTTGATCATCAGGCCGGAAGCACGACCGCCCGGGCCATTGAACTGCAGGGTGGGGTCGGTAACCAGCAACCAGCCGTAGTCGTGCTGTTGTGTGGCATAGCGATCATCAATACGCGGGAATTCCCCGACCATGTCGGTCATGACTTCCATGCTCTCGAAATCCTCGCCCTTGCTGTTGAAGTCCACGGTCCAGCGGGTCATGCGTGAAGCGGCTTCATCAGGCTTGAACGGTGCCCCGTGGACATCCGGGAAGAAGGGGAACATGTTGTTCTTTGCCACCGGCACGTCAAAGTGTACCTTGGAGCCATCATTGAAGGCATTCATCACGTGTGAGCAGAACTGGTTGGAGGCCTTGAACCACTTCATGTCCTTGCCTTCGCCATTGCGTGGCAGTACGCCGAGGTAAACGGGCATGGTGGTGTCATAGCCAAAGTATGGCAGGCGCTGTTCCAGTCGCTCCCATTTACAGATGATGGGGATGATGTGGAACACGGCGTAATCTTCAGTCACCCCGAAGTCGTGCATCATGCAGGTGTAGGGCACATCGAACCAGACTTCCTTGAGCAGTTCACCGGTGGGGCTGATTTCCATATAGGTACACTCTTTGGTGCACAGTCCCTTGGAGCCGTAGCTGAAGGCCACCATGTTGCCGGTGGTCGGGTCGATCTTCGGGTGGGCAGTAAAGGTCTGGCTGGTGAGCTTGCCATCGAAATCGGTGAAACCGAAGGTTTCCAGGGTCAGCGGATCCATCAGCAGTGGCGGGCTGTCTTCCTTCAGGGCATAAAGCTTGCCGGCATGCACGATGGGGGTGGTGTTTGCCGTGCTGCGGATCTGTCCTTTAACGGAGGGGTCGTCGGTCAGGGGATTACGGTAGGCACCGAACAGAGCCTTGCCGGCCTCGCGCTCCAGTTTCCACTTGTTGGTCTGGGCGTAGCGCTGTTTGAAGTCCACTTTGCCGCCACGGAAACGGAACAGGGAAATCATGCCGTCCCCGTTGAAGAACTGGTCGTCGTCGAACATCGGGGGAAACTGCTGGTCAGGGTGTACACGATGGAACGTGCCGTTCAGCTGGGACGGAATCTCGCCTTCCACTTCACAATCGTAAATGTCTGCTTCCATGCGAAGCATGTTGAGAATGCCTGTAAAGGCGCGGGTATTGGGATAATGTGCCATAGTTTTGCTCCGGTTAATGCAGGGGGATTAAACCTGACTGGCGAGTCATTTTCAATCGTACCGTTCTCAAACAGGACGGGGAAATATGCTCTCTTGATTTGCATCAAGGGGCATTCCGGATAGTGGAAATCCTGGACCGGGCTGCCATTGATAGCGATGTTCTGGCGGATATCGGCCCTTTGGGCCTTCTTCTGCCCTACAGGATGTCGGCATATTTAAGTAGGGCGGAAGAAGGGCGCAGCCCGATATCCGCCGTAAATACCGGCAAGATCCTAAGGCATGAATATACACTGTTGCGGCGTAGTAAATATATTACAGGGTAAGGTCTTGCCGGCTATCACTGAATCCTGAATCGTGCCCCTATCTCCTATCTCCTGTCTCCTGTCTCCTGCCTCCTACCTCATACCTC
>CAZBBS010000012.1:0-47242 GCA_964490145.1 uncultured Enterobacteriaceae bacterium | reverse complement strand
ATAACAGAGCAAGTGGTTCCTTCGGAGGGTATCAAGTGATCTCCTGGGCACCAATATCCTAGTTAGTCCTTCAGATATCTTTCTACTCTGCGTATTTCTGGTTGTAAGACACAGGAATATTAATCCAGGGCGCTGATAAAACGTTCCCGTTCGACTCGTCTCAAAGCGTTGCTTTCAACACGACCTGACTTACACTCTTCTGTGTGTGAAACGTTCGTTCAGACATTGCAGAACTTTGAGTCTTTCTTCCCTCAAGATAGAAATTCGTTCCGGGTCCGGCTGTTGGTTTTAAAGGCTCCGCCCAGTGCGGTGGTTTGTGTTGATGAGCCGGCATCCATGACTCCACGGGATTTTACGCAATAGTGGGTGGCATCAATAGTTACCGCTACATCTTCTGTCTCCAGCAGGGTTTGAAGTGCAAGGAGAATCTGCTGGGTAAGCCTTTCCTGTACCTGTGGACGTTGAGCGAAGAAACGGACAATCCGATTGATCTTGGACAGGCCAATGATTTTGTTCCTGGGGATATAAGCGACCCTGGCAATGCCATCAATGGTCACAAAATGGTGTTCACAGGTACTGGTCAGGCTGATGTCCCTGACTGTTACCATCTCGTCAACCTGCATCTTGTTTTCGATCACGGTGACCTTGGGGAAATGTCGGTAATCCAGCCCTGAAAATATTTCATTCACATACATCTTGGCAATGCGATGGGGGGTCTCCTGGAGGCTGTCATCATTCAGATCCAGCCCCAGTGTTTCCATAATGGTGGTCATGGCCTGGCGAATTTTAAGGTATTTGCTTTTGGTGTCTGTATCGTGTGGCACCATTGGCGTTTCCAGTCCCCGTGCTATGAGGGCATCCCTGACAATCAGGGCTTCCATACTGAAACTGGCCAGGGACGGTGAAGTCGAAGTGTTGAGAGGCTGGTTCATAGTGTCACCATTTTTTTATCTTGTCTTGAGTCTACGCAGGAAATGAGCAGACGGATTCATCCCTGTTTAAGATGCCTGCCCCCGTCAAGGGCAATGGACTGGCCAGTGATGTAACGGCTGGCCAGCAGCATCAGGACGGTGTTGATGCCTTCCTCGGCGCCCGGGCCGGGAGGAAGTAACGATTTTCCAGCAACCTTTGTCCGGTACCGGGCATCATCCTCATCTCGGAATATCAGCAGGGCCGGCGCAATACTGTTGACCTTGACCTGTGGTGCCAGTCTGCCGGCAAACGAACAGCTCATGTTGTGCAGGGCGGCCTTACTGGCTGCATAGGCGATGTGCTTGCTGCTACCCCTGGTTGCCACATAATCCGTCATATGGATGATGTCAGCTAAACCGTGGTTATCAGCCCCTTTTCTCAGTAGGTCTTCCAGCCCCAGATTCAACAGGTAGGGGGTCTGGACATGTATGGCCAGATTGCGGGAAAGGACCTCTTCTGGAGGCAGACTTGCGGATTCAGGTAACCATTCCGAGGCATTATGAATGAGAGCGCGCAGGTCAGTGAAATCCCGCTTAAATGTCTCAATAAAGTGATTGGTGGATTCGGCATTGCTGAAATCGGCCTGTATACAATGCACACCGGCATTTTCCAGGGATGCTAGGTCATGGCTGTTCTGCCGATAGGTAATTATCACCGAATACCCCTGTGCGGCCAGGGCCAGTGACAGCGCGCGGCCAAAACGCCGCGCACCCCCGGTGATCAGAACGGTGCCTGACATCAGGCCCGTCTCGCAGACAGGGTCACTGAAACCGAATCAGCAAAGCGCAGGGCATGGGGTTTGTCCACACGAACACTGGCGCGGGTGGCCTGCTCGCAGTCCATAAGAGTGGACAGCAGATCTTCTGCCAGTTTTTCCAGCAGCCTGAATCGTCCCTGCTCAACAAGCCGGATAATCTCCTTGGTTACGATTTTGTAATTCAACGCGGTGGCTTCATCATCGGTTTTGCAGGCTGAATCAGCCTTATAATGCAATTCGCAGTTGATGATGACGTCTTGTAGTTTGCTGAGTTCTTCGGGGTTGAAGCCGATATAGGTGCGCAGGCGCAAGTCAGATATCTGTATTACAGCATCTTCACGAATCCAGTGTCGGCTAACAGCGTCTTGCGGGGTTTTCAGGGTCTGTACATTTCTCATGCTTTACTCCATCTGTTGCCATATATACGCAAGGTTTCATGAAACAGATTGAAGCAAAGACTGCGGACAGGTCAGACATACAGACTACGGACAGTGCCTGGAACCTGTATCCGGGTTTTGTCGCAAAAAATGGGGGTTCTCGCAAACGTGACAGAAAAGGCGGAAACCCCTTGGAGGGGACAAGAGAACGTTAAAACGAATATTGGGCCTTCATCCACAGGATGCGACCTGGCTCGTTCAGGCGGGAAACCTGTTCAAAGCCCTGGATTGCGGCTCCGGCGCGGCTGATGTGTTCGGCGTAGGTCTCATCCAGCAAGTTGTCGATGCCGGTAGTAACCAGCACCCTGTCGTTGGCGCGCCAGCCGGCATTCAGAGACAGGATTTCGGCAGAACCGGTGGGTCCAAAATCCTGACCAATGATGTTGCCCTTGCCAATATCCACGCGGTTCTGGGCTGCCAGTGAACGCCACAACAGACCGGCGGACCAGGTCTTGTTGTCATAGTAAAAGCCCAGGCGACCTTCCAGTGGTGGGAGCTGTGCCAGGGTGGTGTTATCGGTATCGTTGGCACCGCGGACGGAAGCCAGGGTGAGTTCAACGCGCCAGTTTTCGCTAAAGTAGTACTGGCTGTCAAATTCCATGCCCCAGCTGCGGGCATCGATATTTCTTACAATCGTAGTGCTGCGCGTTGTGGATGTCATGGTGTCCATCCCACCCATCATCGGCATGTAGGGCATGGCAGGCATCGCCATGGCCATCTTGTTAAAGCTGTTTTGGACCATGATGTAGTCCTGCACATCGCTGTAGAAAACTGACAGGCTGGCTTCCACACCTTCACCCTTGAACAGGATGCCGGTATCCAGCTGGGTATTTTTTTCCGCCTTGAGGCTGTTGACAGAAGACAGTGAGGTGGCACTTTCTTTGGTGATCTCCCAGTAATCCGGTAAACGCTCATTATGGCCTACCCCTGCATACCAGGTCAGGCCGCTGTCTCCGAGAGTATCTTCAAAACGGGCAAAGGCACTGTGTAATGTTTCTTTGCGTTCAATATCGGCTGTCGGGTTGGGCAGGGTGCTCATCATGCTCAGGGCAATATTCTGGCGCTGGTCCAGATATTCCCAGCGATCCAGGCGCAGGCCGGCAATGACATTCTGGTCTGAGCCCAGTTTCCAGTTTAACTCTCCGAACACGCCGGTCTGGGCGAAGCGGGAATCCTCGATCCGGGTCATGGCCTCAAAGGGTATCATGGTCTGGTTCATGGTATTGCGGCTTGAATGCTGGTTGGTCTGGGTATCGACACCGGCCGTCAGTTCCATGTTGTCACTGAAAGTGAAATCTACAATGGCCTTGCCACCCGAGGTGGTGCGGTCAGGATTCATGGCCACCGGATTTGCCATCATGCCGGCAGGTTCGCGCAGACTGTAATTGTCCATCACGTGATCGACATAGTTGTAATAAGCCTGCAACTCAATTCTGTTGAACACCGGACCCAGCGCGCTTTTGATGAACTTGGCGCTGTAGTTTTCCCGGGCAAACTTGCTGCCATCAACACTGCGATCGGCATAGGCGGCCTCGCCATCGCTGTGAGCAGTGCTCAATTCAAAGCGGGTGTTGTCATCCGGTGTCCAGGCCAGGTCCACTTGTCCGTTCCAGCGCTTGTACTGTGAATGGACCTCCACGCCATCGCCGTCTTCATAGTTGTCAGCACTGGCATTGGAGGCACTGGTACGCAGTTCCCATTCCGGGGTCGCATAGCGAAGGTCCACTACTTCGTCGAGCCGGCCAAAACTGCCGGCCAGGATGCTGCTGTGAACCTGCAGGCCAGAGTTTTCCGGACGCTTGTCGTCTTTTTCGAACAACACAACACCGGCAGAATTGCCAGGGCCATACTTAACGGACTGCGGACCCTTTATGACCCTGATACTGTCGTAGGTTTCCGGGAAAACATAAGCCGTTGGAGGATCCATCCGGTTGTTGCAGCCACCGAGAATGACTTCACCGTCCATCAGCATGGACAGGCGTGACCCGGCCATGCCCCTGAGTACGGGGTCGCCGGCCGTTCCACCTTTGCGTATCACGGAAAACCCTGGAATGGTTTTCAGGTAATCGGCACCATCATGGGCGGGCAGGGGCTGCCGTGGGTTTTTCGGATTGGTGATCAGTTGTAGCGGGGCATCGGAGCGCACACCGGTGACCACCATTTCTTCAATAGATGTCTGGGCGCTGGTCTGGCAGGCTATGGCGGTACAGGCAGCGAAAACTGCCAAGGCTACGGGTTTGGATCGATACATGGAAAGCTCCGGAACAACAACTCAATACGGATCAATATGGAAAAATAACAATTATAGAGAAGAGGCTGGATGCTGGCCTGAGACAAATTGTCGCACCTGCCCGTGGCGGACATGGCCGGGGCCGGACCGGCAGAGGGGGAGCAGGAACATACAGCATGCTTTCATCTTAATGGAACCTTCATGGTGCTGTTATACTGACACTCTTCCTAACTCAGCTGATATCACACCGTCCCTAAATAATGAATGAACTGCAGACACCTTCCCGGCAGGGGCTGATCATGAAACTGTCCATGGGACTGATCATCCTGCTTCTGACAGTGCCGTTGCTTGTCAGCTGGCAGTACAACCTGACACATCCGGTGCTGTTTTTTCTCCGGGCAGGGGCGTTTCTGGTCTTTTCTCTGGTGCTGTTGTGGCGGCTTTGCCTGCATATTGCCACGCCGGCTCTGCGCAACAGTCTGGCGGCAGTCGGGGTTTTGTTGCTGGCGGCGCTTTCAGCAGGACGGGTAGCCTCGTTCTATTTCCAGGGTGAAAGTTTCAACGAAGAGTTTTTCTTTCACTTCAGTATCCAGACCGCCGGGTTTGCCATTTCCGCTTTTCCAGGACTGATCGCCCTGACTCTGGGTTACTTGACGCTTGTCGCCGCCGCCGGTTATTTCAGCATTTACCGGGCACCGGTTATTTCCCTGGCCAATCGCACCCTGCTGGTACCGCCGGCGCTCCTGCTGATCCTGGTGGCAGACCCTGATGTCGGCAGGCTGGCGGAATACCTCATGCGCGATGCTAATACACGGGGTAACCTGGATCTGGCCTCCATTGACTGGGAGGCCACCGGGCTGAACCAGAATGCCCTGTACCGGATGTCGGATGAGGTGGTGGCTGGCAAGAACGTGGTGATGATCTACCTGGAAAGCATGGAACAGATGTATACCGATGAGTCGGTATTCCCTGGCCTCACTCCGAACATGAATGCCCTGGCCGAAGAAGGTCTGGTGTTTGACAATATCCAGCAGACTCAGGGAACCAATTTCACGGTGGCCGGCATGGTGTCATCCCAGTGCGGCACACCATTGCTTATTCCGCCAGGACCGGGAGGTAATGATATTCTCAGGAATGGCTTTCTGCAGGACGCCATCTGCGTAGGCGACATTCTGGATGCGGCCGGCTACAGGCAGGTGTTCATGGGCGGGGCGCCCACCCGGTTTGCGGGCAAGGGAGTATTCCTGGCCAGTCATGGTTATGAGGAGGTGCTGGGGCTGGATGAATTGCGGCCATTCATGGAAGACCGTGACTACCTGAATCGCTGGGGCCTGTATGATGACGCCCTGCTCGGACTGGCAGCGAAACGCTTTGATGAACTGGCGAGTGATACCAGCCAGCCCTTCAACTTCACCGTGCTGACGGTGGATGCCCATCCTCCTGACGGTCACCCTTCTGCCAGCTGTGAGCCCTATAGTGAAATCGAGAACCTGATTTTTCATGCCGTGCATTGCACTGACCAGATGCTGGGCAGGTTTATCGACCACCTGAAACAGAGTCCGGCCTGGGACAACACGGTGGTCTTCATGATGAGCGACCACCTGCACATGCGCAATATAGGCATGGACTTCTATCCACCGGATTACGAGCGCAAGCTGTATGTGAATATCCTCAATGCAGGAATGAGTGGTCGCATCGACAAGCAGGGTACCCACATGGACCTGGCGCCCACCCTGCTGTCACTGATGGGAGTCCGCCACCAGCAGTCCTTCCTGGCGGGAAACAGCCTGCTGGTGGATGACGATGCCGGCCAATACGATGAACGTTTCACGCCTGACCGTATTTCTGCGATTCGCTACATCAATACCAACATCCTGTCACAGCTGGAAACAGGCTTGTGTGAAGCCGATCCACTCTACAGCTTCACCGGCGGGACAACGCTCAGGGTGGCGGGCAGGGAAGTCAATCTGACGGAACAGGGACGACCCATGTCCCTGGACCGGATCGGGGACTCCCATGTCCTGATCACCCTGGTAAGCCAGGAAGGCAAGGTGGGACTGAGCTTTCCTGTGGACATGAGCTACCTGGCCTATTCCCTGTACCAGTTCAGGCAATACAATTTTTTCCTGCTGTCTCCTGCCACCGCAGTCCGCAGGCTATACCCGGAAGTCGATGATTATGCTGGCCTGGGGGTGTTGTTCGGAAATATCCAGGACGGATTCAGGCTGCTTGATGCGGGACTGTCTTTTGATGACAGTTTTGAAGTCAGCGCGGATTGCGACGAGTTGCTGGCATTCTCCCGGCAGCTGGCGCCGGAAACCCTCAATTTCAGACTGGGTCAAATCTGTGACAACACTGTGCCCGCCGGTAATCGCTGGGATGCAGATGGGGGCCTGATCACCCTGAACAGCATCGCCTACAGGAACAACGAACGCTACCAGGTTGAGCTGCGCCGGCAGGACAATGGCTGGTATACCGTGACAGCCTTCAGTCCGCTGGACCCCGCTCCCGATGCAGGCAGTTGCGATGCCTATTACCGTTCTGAAAAAATCCTGATTCCAGGTATCGACACAGCTCAGGGACCGGCCAGCATGACGCTGCTGAAAATTCCCGGTGCCACCCTCACGTTCGAACTGGATGAAATCAACCCGTTTCCATAAAACCTGTGGGCTGTGATCACAGGAAGTAAATTCGAGAAAGGCATTATGAAAATACGTTGGTCCGAAAAACATGCTGGAACTGCCCTGATTTCGTGGGGGCTGGTCCTGTGCTCCTGGGCTCTGCAGGCCCAGGAAAACCTGTTTGCGCCGGCCTCCCTGGAGCAACTGCCGACAGAACACTGGCTGACCAATGGCGGCAACCTGTACAACCAGCGCTATTCCCCGCTGACCGCCATCAACCGCGACAACGTATCCGGCCTCAAAGGGCAATGGCATATCCACCTGAACGGCTCTGGTGCCGGCCCCCGGTATTCCGGCGAAGCCCAGCCCCTGGTCCATGACGGCGTCGCTTATGTAATCACCGGGGCGGATGATGTCTTTGCCGTGAGCATCGGTACCGGCGAGATTCTCTGGGAATACCAGGCCAATTTGCCCGATACCATGAAATCGGTCTGTTGTGGCTGGACCAGTCGGGGTGTGGGCATGAGTGAAGATCACATTTACGTGGGGCAGCTGGATGGCAGGCTCAAGGCGCTGGATCGGCAAAGCGGGAAAGAGGTCTGGTCGGTGCAGGCTGAACGTTGGCAGGAAGGCTATACCATCACCGCTGCGCCGTTGTATGTGGATGGTCTGGTGATCATTGGTTTTGCCGGGGCAGAAATGGCAACGCGGGGACGTATTCGCGCCTTTGATGCAAAGGACGGGAAACCGGTCTGGACCTTCTATAATATTCCTGGTCCCGGCGAACCGGGTCATGACACCTGGCAGTCTGACAACGAGCTGTGGAAGCATGGCGGGGCCTCGGTCTGGAATACGCCTGCCGTGGATACCGAACTGGGCCTGTTGTATTACGCTACCGGTAATGCCGCTGCCAACAATAACGGGGCCCATCGTGAGGGTGACAATCTTTTCACCGATTCGATTATTGCTTTGGAGATTGCTACCGGGGAATACCGTTGGCACTTCCAGCAAGTTCACCATGATTTATGGGATTACGATGCCACCAACCCGGTCATGCTCTTTGATATCGAGATCGACGGCCAGCAGCGCAAGGGGCTTGCCCAGGCTGGCAAGACAGGCTGGTTCTATATCCTGGATCGCGTGACCGGCGAGCCCCTGATTGGCATTGAGGAGCGCCCTGTACCACAGGATGCCCGCCAGAAAACATCACCCACCCAGCCCTATCCGGTGGGCGATGCTTTCGTGCCCCAATCGATTCGTGTTGCTCCGGAAGGGCAGATCCTTGTAAATGGCGGCAAAATATTTACGCCTTACTGGGACGAAGCCATTCCCCTGTCTCCCGGTGCCGGAGGCGGTGCCAACTGGCCGCCCAGTGCGCTGGATCCCGTTTCGGGTATTGCCTATGTCTGTGCTGCCGACAGGCCTTTCCTGTTCCGGACGGGGGAAATCAGCGATGAGGAACCGGAGTCAGGCTCCTATTACACGGCAGGGGCCTTCCTGGGCACGGTTTACGATCTGGGCATTCTGGCGGCGGTGGATATGCATACCAACAAACTGGTCTGGCAGCAGCACCTGCAGGACTTTTGCCTGAGCGGCATGACAGCCACAGCCGGCGGACTGGTGTTCGTGGGCCGTAACGACGGTCGCCTCACGGCGCTTGATAATGAAACCGGTTTCAAACTCTGGGAATTCCAGACCGGTTTTGGCATGAATGCCCCGGTAACAGTTTTTGAGCAGGATGGCGTCCAGTATGTGCTGGCCTATTCCGCGGGCAATGCGCTTGCCGGTTCGCAGCATGGGGACAGCCTGTGGCTTTTCAGTCTGAATGGAACACTTGACCCGGTTGTTGCGGGCAGTAATGATTCCGTGTCTGTCAGTGCTGTAATGGGGCTGGGAAATAATGCAGACCTGCTTGCTGGTCAGCAGCTGTATGAAACCGCCTGTGTGGCGTGTCATGGGGCGGATGGAAAAAGCGGGCATGGTGGTATCGATCTTACTGCAACGACGGATTATGAGCTGATCGTCAATACTGTTCTCAATGGTCGCAACAGCATGCCGGCTTTTGGTCCGACTTTTTCGGCGCAACAGGTACGTGATGTTGCCCAGTATGTGCGGCGGGAAATTGTTAAATAGAACTTGAGACAACACTGGACAGGGGGAAGTCATGAAGTTCAAGTCGCTGGTCCTCTGGCTGGCCATGGGCCCTGCCGGATGTGCTTTCCCGGGCCCTGAACAGGGAAACGGCAAAAGTATCGGCTATGGCTGGCCGGTGACAGAACAGGAACAGGGTTTTGTCAGTGGCGGCATTGAAGGTGAGGGAGCACAGACAGCCCGAGAGGGCAACGTGCCAGCGGGCATCGAACCGTTGTCTGTCGACCTGTTCACGACCACCGATTTTTACCAGGATGTCCGGCTGTGGTCTGATCCCCGCTATTTTCGTTGTAACAGCCCGTCCACCTTGCAGGCCATGTGGGGCGCTGATGAATCCCATGAACAGCAGTTAATCGGATCTTCACCTCCGGATAGCGCGTCCTGGGGCGATTGCAAGGTGGATTTTCCGCGCGCAGGGATAGTGTCACCCTATCCATTCAAAACGGCGGAAGCACATTACCTGGCCTTGCTGGAAGAGGCACAGGAACATGGCGGCCCGACGTTGTATACCAGAACTAACCCGCCACCGGACTGGAACGGACGTTACAGCCGGGCGATTTCCCTGAAATTCATCGCCAGTCGGGAAGGGGGATACTATGACACGCCATCCTACCTGCAGGAACCACCCCAGTGGTTTTTTACCTCAATCAACCAGACTTCGACCATCCTGTCCCTGCTAACACCCGAGTACCAGAAGCGGGCAGTGCAGATGCATTATCACCAGTCAGTCAACAATGCACCTTTGTGGCCTGCCCAGTTTTGCTGGCCTGATGGCTTCATGCGCCTGTTTTCCCGGCAGGCACATATGGCGATGGATGTCGTGGTGACGCCTGAACGATTGCAGTTGATGGCAAGCAGCGCAGAAAATTTCATTCGCCACTTCAATGTGGGCCGCCAGTTCAACATGACAGGTGCGGTGCCGCGGCTTGGTGATGATGTCCCGCGCTGGTATGGGGAAAGCGTGGCTTTCTGGCAGGGGGAAACGCTGGTCACCTGGTCGTCCAACATTATCCCCTGGACGACCCATGGTGTGTTTGAACATTCCGGGAAACTGCAGACGATCGAAATATTTACCCCCCGGCGAGACCCCGCAGGTGAGCTGGCCGGTCTTGAGCATGAGATCATCTTCTATGATCCGGATGCTTTCGTGGAGCCGTTGCGACTGGTGCAGGTGTTTGTAAAAACAGGAGAGATCGAAGAAGTCCCGCCGTTTATTTACAACCGTTGTATCCAGACCATCTTCCCCATGGAAGGTCGTGGCCGACCTGTCAGTCCCGGTGAGGTTATCGATTTCCGGGTTCCTGATATGTATGGAAGGCCCTGGGCAAAAATCTGGGAAGAGTATTTTGAAGACGGCATGCAGCGGCCAGGGGAAAGCTCGATATTTGATTTCTCGCAGTAAACCGTTTGCGACTCGTGGCCAGAAGCCCGGGGGCTTCTGGCGTGATTCATCGCCTGTTTGAATGCGTGTCCGGCACAGTCCTGTTGGCCCGGTCAGTATTTTACCGGCGCGGCCCGTGTGCCTGATCCCCTGTAGGGCACCTTCGGCAAGGCAAATCCCTGGAAATAACAGGCCCGTGTGATCAGCGTGAATTTCATCAGTACACCGCCGGCCACAACTGCCAGGGCAGCAAGCATCAGCATCCACTGGGATGACGCCAGGTTTTCACTGGAGAACGCCAGCGTAGGCAGGGCGTATCCGATCATCAGGACATACGACGATATCCGGTTGATTTCCTGGCGCGCGAGCGGCGGAATACCCTGGGCTTTGGCTGTGCGCCGGTAGAGTATCCAGATCAGGCCGGTAGTGACAGCGAAAGAGGCGGCGCTGCTGAGCATGAACGGGGTTACCCTTGCCAGGTCGAAAAGTCCGCAGGCCAGAATCAACAGGGCGGCGCCTTCCAGCAGGCCGGTGGCGATCAGCAGCCAGGGTACCAGCGGAGCCCGCCAGGCGGGGATGCCCTTGCCGGCAAACAGGATGCGGGCCTGGCTGTACAGGAAGCCGAGGAAGGACACCCCCATCAGGGCGTGCAGCCAGTCGGGTTGTATAAAGTGTTCCAGAACCAGCCCGGGGTAAAGAATGGCGACAAAGTAGGTTTCCCTGGTCATCCATGAGCTTTGCGGCCGCAGCAGTACGTTCATGAAGCGTTCCTTGCGGGAGATTTCCAGGAACACGAAAAACAGGCCGATGGCCATCAGGGTGCAGGCCATGGCATACAGGCTGATTAATGCCTTGAGATCGAGGTTGCCCATCCAGTAATTCACGGTGGCCAATATGCCCAGGCCGGCACTCATGCCGCCCAGCGTGAAGTTCATGGCGGCGCGGTAATCCCAGAAGGTCTGTTTTTTTCCGGACAGCGGGCTGTCGGGATTGGCCTGCAGCTCATCGGCATCTTTCTCTGACATGTCATGGCCCGGTGTGACCGGAATGTCATAGAGGTACCTGATCTGGGGGTCATTGCCCAGCGACTCATGCATCTGGAAACTGAGCCGGTGTTTCGCCAGCTGGCTGACATTGCTGTCGGGATCGTTGAAATCCCCGAACTGGATCGCCTGGGTCAGGCAGGACGCCGCACAGGCCGGCGTGTATTCCAGGTCGACGCCAGGTGTTTTGCCTGCCGCCAGGGCATCGTCAATCCGGTCGACACAGAATGTACACTTCTGTGCCGTGCCGCGCCGCTCGTCATGGCTGACAGCCTTTTCCTGCAGGGTTTCCTCACCGTAATACCAGTCAGGGTCCGACACGATGGTCCGCGCCTCGTAGGGACAGGCCACTGCACAGTAGCCGCAGCCGATGCAGGTATCGTAATCCATCGTAACCAGGCCATCTTCCCGCTGGCGGGTAGCCCCTGACGGGCATACAGGCACACAGGATGGATTGGCACAGTGCTGACAGCCCACGACGAGGAACTCCCGCTGCACATTGGGGAAGGTGCCATGTTCCACATCCAGAACATTGCGCCACTTCACACCAGGGGTAGTGTCGTTGGCGTGCTTGCAGGCAATGGTGCAGGTCTGGCAGCCGACACAGCGGTTGATGTCGATCACCATGCCCCAGCGATGTTGTCCGGTTTCTGGCGTACTCATGCCGCACCTCCTGTTGTCCCTTTTGACAGCCTGGTGATTTTCACCCGGGCCAGGTCGGCACTGCTGCCGGTGTTGTCGGTCAGCGACAGGGAAATGGATGACAGTGTGTTCAGGCTTGGCAGCTTGAGGTCTTTGGCGACAGGCGTGATCCAGAAATCGAATTGTCCCAGCATCAGCAGGGTATCGGGGCGGATGCCCTCGCGCAATTCGGCAAAACCTCTGGTCTGGCCGGTGGCGGATTCGATCAGGATCTCATCCCCTTCGCTGATACCCATCTCGAGCGCGCGGGTGCGGTTCATGATCACCCCCTTGCTGCCGATCATGCTTTGCGCGACATCATTGATGATGGGAATCCAGGCGTTCGATGAAGACAGGTACTGCATACTCTTGGAGCTGAGTACCCAGAACGGGTAGTCGTCCGGGTTCTTGCCCACTTCTGCGGTATGGTTGATCCAGATGTCGGCGAACGATTCATAGTGGGGCAGCGGCTGATATTCCTGCAGCTGGGCATCCCACCATTGAATGCCGGATTCATGCAGACGGTTGGCCAGCTGGGTGCCATGGCGCAGGATACGCTCCTGATAGGGCATCTCGAACCTGATGCCACGCTCCTTCAGGGTGGGGTAGAGGAACCATTGCAGTTCGGGATAATCCCGCAGCAGGTAACCATGCTCCCTGAACCAGTCGATGCCGTGCACTTCCTCGCCTTTGGTGGTGCCATGACTGGCGGCCCTGGCCACGGCGTCCCAGATCTCCTCGACGCTGTGTTCTTTCGTGACATCGAGACTGTAATCAAATTCCTCAGTTTGCAGACGGCAGCCTGCCGCACCCTTGTTGATGGCGGTGTTGTATTCCTCCAGCAGCCCGATGCGTTTGGCCAGTTCGGTGGTGACCCATGTCATGTCGCGGGCATCCACGACAGGATCACCGGCTGGCTGGCGAATGGCCCATCCGGCGGACTTCCAGAACTGGTCTACCGGCTTGCTGGAACCGATACGCATGAGTTGCAGGCTTTCCAGGTCCGTGGCATCAGGCAGCAGCACATCCGCCATGTAGTTGGTTTCATCCAGCACGTAGGCAAAGGCCACGGTGAAAGGGAACTCGGCAATACGCTCGGTTACCTCACCGATATCCAATGAGGAGATGGCCGGATTGCTGCGATAGCAGATCCACACGTCCGGCTTGGTGATGCGGGGCATGTCCTTGGGCTGATCCTTCTGGAACAGCCAGGGCAGATGTGCCGGTCCCAGTGCCGCGGACCAGGGACCGCTACCCACCAGCGGTACCAGGGTGTTGAAGGCATTGCGAATCGCCGGCTGACTTTCCCAGTCTTCTTTGGTGGTGGGGTTGAAGGGGTAATCCATGATGCCGTCTTCACTGCTCACCACGCTCAGGTGGCGGCTGTTGGCCGGACGGTTCAGTTTTACCATGCTGCCAATGTTGCCGCCGGGTACTTCCAGCGCACCGACCAGCGACAGGAGCATGGTACGGGCCCAGCAGCAGTGGTAGCCGCCCCAGCCATTGTTCACGCCGCGTCCCAGCATGACGCCGACAGGACGCAGCGGCAGGGTGACGCCATCGATCTCTGTGGTCTCACCCACGCAGGCGTTTTCCACATATTCGGCAGCAATGCGGCGGATAGTGTCGGCCGGCACTTCACATTCTTTCTCCGCCCAGTCCGGGGTGTACTGCGCCATGTGATCCAGCAGACACTGGAAACTGGTGCGGGCTTCTATATCGGTATGCTCCCAACACTGACCGTCGGCACCGACTTCGATGGCGCTGACCTGGTGACTACCATCCAGCGTGGGATGCCGGAATTCGCTATCGAAAGGTTTGGCCTTGCCATCGCTGTCGATCATCAGTGGTTTACGGGTTTCGGCATCACGCAAAAAGTAGCCGTTGGGGCCCACCAGATAAGGGGAAGTGGTCATGTCCCGCAGAAAGTCGAGATCGCAGCTGGCCCGCCAGTCCAGGCCAAACAGGATGTGATGCATCACCGCATATAAAAAGGCGGCATCGGTTTTCGGCTTGATCGGCACCCATTCCGCAGACACGGCCGCCGAGTAGGACAGGTGGGGTTCCACCTGCACGCGCTTCATGTTGTTCTCCACGCGGGCATTGGCGCTGCGCCAGATGCCGGCCACACCGCCGGACGCTTCCATGTTGTGGCCGCAGGCGATCACGTATTTCATGCGCGGGGTATCAGTGCCTACGGTAAAGGCACGATGCCAGAGCTCGCCGTAAAGATGTTCGGAGTGGAAGCATTTGAGACCCTGGCCGCTGCCAAAGCCCTGGTCCAGTTTGCCCCACGCGCCCATGAATGCCGGGAAGGTGCCCATGTACTGCACTGGCGTGCCGCCGCCACCGGAGGTGAAGGCCAGGCGCGGGTAGCCGCTTTCATCCAGTTCGCCTTTTTCCCGAATGCCGCGCAGTTTTTCTGCCACCAGGTCCAATGCTTCGTCCCAGGAAATGGGCTCAAAGCCGGGATCATGTTCCTTGCCCTTGAGCGGATTGGTCCGCTTCATCGGCTGCTTGATACGGTGGGGGTTGTAGGTTTTCTGGATCAGGCCATAGGCTTTCACGCACACGCGTCCGCCGCCGGGATGTTCCCCCTTGATATCAAAGTTGGACTGGATACGCGTGGCAACACCGTCTTCCACTTCCACCTTCATCAGGTCGGGCCCGGCCACACACTGGTTGCAGTAGATGGGTACGGTATGGCGTTCACTGACTTTCTTGTAGGGTTTTTTGGCGCTCATGATCCGGTCAGGTTCCGTTTTATTTGTTCAGGTCGGCCAGTTGGGCTTTCTTATCCTGGAGGCGATTGCGGGTCATATCCAGGTTCACCACAAAACGGCTGTGTTTGCAGACACCCGCCTGTTCGCCGGCAGGATCTGTAGCTACCACGTCAAAACTGTAGCTGCGGCGATCAATGGCTGTAAGGGTGGCCACCAGCTCTACCTGCTCTCCCTCGGGAGTCGGTGCGGTGTGCTTGAAGTCCACATGGGTGCCCACGGAACTTTCGCCTTCGTCCAGGCATTCCTCCAGCAGGTCGTGGCACAGGCGCTCCATGTCGGCAATCATTTTGGGAGACGCATAGATACCCAGGTTGTCGCCCAGGTGACGGGTGGCCCGCTCTTCGTCAACAATGATGGTACGGGTAATCTGCATACCGACTTCGCGGTTGTCTTTCATTTAACTGTCTCCAAAAAATTTTGTCTCTTACAAGTAAAACCACTGTGTTTCTCTAGTCCGGCAAGCCAGACCCTTTTGGCCGGTTCGGAGAACGCATACGTACATCCCTGTACGCTCGGCCTCGCCATCCATGGCGAGGACGTCTCCGCACCGGCCAAAAGGGTCTGGCCTGCCTAAGCAGCGAATTTAAGCTTTTGCTAATTTACGCTCTTGTTTATTCGCTATACATCCGTCGAAGTTCGGTTTTCTGGATCTTGCCCATGGCCGTTTTCGGCAGAGTGTCCATGAACGCCATGCGGCGCGGAATCTTGTAGCCACCGATGTGCTGGCGGCAATGTTCGATAATCTGCGCTTCGGTCAGGGTGGCGCCGGCCCTGGGTACGATGGCGGCAAACACCGCTTCACCCCATTTTTTATCGGGTACCCCGACTACGGCCACTTCGCTTACATCCGGATGCTTGTAGATGGCCACTTCCACTTCCAGCGAGTACACATTCTCGCTGCCGGTGATGATCATGTCCTTCTTGCGATCCATCAGGTAGAGCTTGTTGTCTTCATCAAGACAGCCGACGTCGCCGGTGTGGAACCAACCGCCTCTGAACACTTGCGCATTCAGCTCATCCATCCCCAGGTAACCCTTGGTCACGTTGGGACCGCGTACGACCACTTCGCCGGTTTCACCAACGGGAACCTCGTTGTCATGTTCATCGACAATGCGGATTTCCACGTGGGGTACAGGGATGCCAACAGAGCGTAACAGTTTCTCATTACCGGAGGCCATGGCTTCCCGGTTCTGGGTCGGTGACAGGGTGGTCAGGATGGGTGCGGTTTCGGTCAGGCCGTAGCTCTGCTGCAGATCCACATCGGGGAATCTGGCCATCAGGCGCTTGATCCATTCGGCATCCAGCGGGGCTGAACCGTAAAAGATCTGCCGCAGGTGGCTCAGGTCATAGTCGTCCAGAGTCGGCTCCTGTAGCAGCAGGATGATGATGGTGGGCGGCATCATGCTGAAGGTCACCTTGAAGTCCTGCAGGTGACGCAGAAAATTGGTGGTGCTGAATTCCTGCAGGTAGACATGGGCGCCACCCATCAGGGTGAAAACATTGCCCAGCAAATCGGCGGAATGGAACATGGGCGCCATGTGCAGGTAGACGTCGGCTTCATGGGCGCGGGTCGTCAGTGCCATCTGGATGCAGTTGCTGATCACGTTTGAATGGCTCAGGCGCACGCCCTTGCTGCGGCCGGTAGTGCCGCCGGTATATAGCAGGATGGCGTCATCATCCTGCGCGGCCTGGTAAACGGCTTTAGGTTCCGCACTGAGCAGCTCGATCTCGTACTGGGGCCAGGGCAGGGAGTCATCGGTGACCGGTGTCGGGGATATATGCAGCACCTTGTCCTGCCAGCGTGAAAGCGCGTCTTCCTCCAATAAATGGATAAACTTGTCTTCCACCGCCAACACCTGGCAGTCGGCATCCTCAAGAATGTACTGAATTTCAGGCACTGCCAGGCGGAAGTTCACCGGCACCGGCACGGCCCCCAGCCAGTAGCCGGCATTGATCAGCTCGGCATGACGAAAGGAGTTGCGGCTGATGATGCCAAAACGCTGCCCAGGTTTTACACCCATCTTTTCCAGCACGGCAGCTGCCCTGGCAATCCGGTCCACGTACTGGCCATAGGTCAGGGTGGCCTCGTCATCCAGAATGGCGGTGCGTTTGCCATAAATTTTACCGGCCCGTTCAATAAGGGTGCCGGTGGTCAGCAGCTGTTGTGAAGGATGGGACATGGTGTTCAGGTCTTGTTGTTATTGATGTTATAGCCTATGGAAAACCTGCTTGTTATCAAGCGAACCGCAAGGACCAGTCCGGGCTCCTGTCAGAACCCGGCAATCAGGTTGATCAATGCAGCCTTGCCCTGTTTATTGGCATCCAGGCAGCGCTTGAGCGCTTCTTCCAGCTGGTCCGCATGGTCGACTTTCTCACCGTGGCCGCCGCAGGCTTCCATCAGCTTGTCGTATTCCGGGGATTCGCCCAGGGATACCAGCGGCATGATGTCTTCCTGGGATGCCAGTCCATCCGGGTACATGCCCAGGGTGGAGCGGTGTACCGCATGCCAGCGGGCATTGTTCATGACAATAGTGGTGGTTGGCAGCTTGTTGATCTTGGCGGCATGGTGGGCGGCCGTCGGGCAGCCGAACATGTAGGAGCCATCGCCCACAATCAGGATCACATCTTTCTCCGGGGCACCTTTCTTGGCTCCTAATGACGCACCCAGTCCAAAGCCCAGGCCCCCGGCCAGGGAGCTGGACAGGTAGCTGCGCGGCTCTTCCAGGTCCAGGAACTGCAGCGGCACTCCCAGCTCATTGACCACCACGGTGTTTTTATCCTTGACCCGGTTGATGACATTGGCCACCCACAGGGGATTCACCGGTGATGAACCGGCAGCGGCTTCTATGGCCTTGGCCATATCCGCATCGCGAGCGGCCGCTATGGCGGTAAAGGTATCGACGCGAGCCTGCTGTTTGTCACCGGCATCAGCACAGGCTTCAGTCAGCGCGTCTTCCAGTTTGCACAGGGCAATGGAACTGGAACCGCTGATGGCCAGGTCCATCTGGAAGCCTCTGACCGGGTAGTTGCTGAAGAAGGGATCAGGACCGATGTGGACAATCTTGGCATCACTTCGTGGTGTTACCGCACTGGGCCACCAGGGCACTTCGGTATCCAGGGAGATCAGGACATCGGCCCGGGCAATGGCTTCGGCCGGATGAATGCCGACGAACATCGGGTGTTTGAAGGGGATATTCAGCTCCCGGGCACCGGGTTCTCCTGGCACGGCCACGCCTACCCCGAAGGTCTCGGCAATACGGGACAGCTTGGCCACGTTGGCCGGGTCGCGCCCGGTACAGGAGGTAATGATCAGCGGGAACTCGGCCTCGGCAATCCAGGCAGCGGTCTGCTTGATCGCCTTGGTGGAGGGAGCAGAGATACTGGCCCCTAGCGGGCGATCCCTGGGCGGCACCGCGTTCTGATCAGTCAGGTCACCGAGCACTTCACGAGGCATGCACAGATACACCGGCCCATGGGGCTCAGTCATGGCAATGTCGAGAGCACGGCCCACGATATCCTCCGGGGGCTGGCCCGGACGCAGTTCGTAATCCCACTTGACCCATTCACGGACAGAACCGCCCTGATCGAAGGAATCCTGGCCCCAGTGGATGCTGGCATTGCGGGACCCGATGTGGCCTTTTTCAGTGCTTGGCGTACGGCCAGCCATCAGCAGGATGGGGGCATTATCACGGGAGGCATTCATCAGGCCACACAGGGCATTGGCGGTACCCACGGTCACATGCACCATGACTGCTGCTGGTTTGCCTGTTGCCAGGAAATAGCCATGGGCCATGGAAATGGCGACATTCTCATGGGGCACGGTAATGAACTCCGGGGTCTTGATACCGGCTTTCTGCGCAGCCACGAGGCCTTCAATGATCGGGGCAAAGTCAGTGCCGGCATTGGCAAAGACGCAGTCGATACCCCGGTCCAGCAGGGCCTGTAAAAAGTTCAGGGCGACGGAATGAGTGGGCTGCTTGTCTGTCATTTGATGCTCTCTCTTACTGTATTTATGGATTTGGTTGGTGTTCTGCCGGTTTCCGGCTCGGCTTTTATCTTTTCCAGATTGGCCAGCAACTTGTGCATGGTGTCCGTGAATCGTTTCAATTCAATTGGGGATATCCCGTTAGCCAGTTTTTCTTCCCGGTCCATGACGGCGGCAAGGAAGGTCTGGTGCAGCTGCCAGCCTTTGGGGGTCAGGGACCAGCGCTTCTGTTTGCCGGCAGGGCTTTGCGTGCGGCCTTCGACCATGCCGGCGTCACCGAGTTTGGTTAGCGCCCGACTGGCAGCAGCCTTGTCGATACTGATGAGTTCACACAGTTCAACGGCTTTCTGGTCAGGGCAATAGCCCAGCGACGCCAGCACTTTCATTTCGGTCGAGCCCATGCCGAACTGCTGCAGATACTGCTGGGATGCCAGGGTGGTCAGCCGGGTGTTGAGTATGGATAGGAGGTGTACAGGATAGCGCTCAAAATTCAGAACCTGGTGGCCATCACGTACCGACACGGAAGGACTGTCTGTGTAAGTCATGTTGTTATTGTGTGTTCTGTTCTTCACAGCGATGGGCTTCCGGGTACTGTCCAGGTCTGGCACTCTGGTCAGCGGTATGGGGACTCGAGACACAGGATGATGCGGGGATAATATTTCCAGAAAGTTGACGAGTCAACAAAAGAGGCCAAAAAAATGTGTGCGACTGTATTAAGCAGATGTCCGCGCAGTGGCACAGTTAAGGGCGTTTTAACTGCTGAAGTGGCGGCGAAAGGTGAAGCAGGCCCTGGTCAGCTGGGCGCATAGTGAACAGCCAATCCGGCAGACTAGTTGTCTTCCGCTTCCTGGCAAAACTCCGGGCGGTCCAGGCCGAACTGGATATTCACATCCAGACATTCATCTTCTTCCACCTGCAAGCCGGTCGTGGAGGTCAGGCTGTCCACCTGGTGGCCGGTTTGCAGCGCCCTGGCTTCGGCAATGCGCATGGGTGTCACCGCTCGCGGGTCCATGTCTACATAAGAGCAGGTGAAGCCTCGCAGCGTACATTCACTGGTGGTGTGGGCAATGCCCCTTTTTGCCATTTCCTGTTGCATGAGTTCAACGGCGGGCTCATTCAGTACAATGGCATTATTGGGCCTGAATGTGCCGACGCCAATGGCGTAGTCGATAGGCATGAGGGGTTCAATGCTGGCACCGAAGGCGCCATCGTTCTTTTTACCGAGGTCGTAATCGCCAAGGTCGGCATTGTGGTCAATCAGGTATTGAATAATGGCCACATCCCCAAGATTGCCGGCAGCCATCAGCGGGGTGATGCCGTAATCATCGTGCCAGTTCACATCCATGTCATGCTCTTCCACCAGCAGTCTGATGAGTTCAAGGCGCTCACGGTACGGGTGCTGTGAATGATAGCCATGAATGAAACCAAGTCCTGAAGCGGCGCCAAGGGTGGTTTCATTATCGCTGGATTTGATCTTCGGATCGGCACCGTGATCCAGCAGCAATCGGGTTAACTCAAGATCACCGGAAAACGCCGCTCGCATGATGGCTGTGGCAAAGACGATGCGGGGTGAGCCGCCACGCATTCTGGCTCGGGGGGTGTCATTGACTATCTGGTTGGGGTCCGCGCCGGCTTCCAGCATTTTCCTCACCAGGGGCAGGGGGTCATCGGTCACTACCCAGGGAAAGTTGGGTGCGGTTTCCATATTGCGTCTGTCTACGGCCCAGAACAGCGGGGTGAAACCGCGGGCATCGGCCTGGTTAAGGTTGGCCCCCCGGTCTACCAGTAGATCGGCAATGGCATAGTGACCATTGAAAATGGCCAGCCCCAGCGCGTCCTTGCCGTCAGCCACCAGGGCATTGATATCAGCACCGGCATCCAGCAGCAGCCTGACAGTATTGATGTGGCCGTTGCGTACTGCGAAGTGCAGCGGTGTCAGTTCGCCACTGGCATGCTGAACCGGGCCTTTTTCATTGTCCTGCCGCTCCCGGGGAGCGGTGCCTTCAAAGCCCCGGGTGGTATCCGGTGGTACGAAGCGGCTGCGGGCTTCCAGGTCTGCACCCTGTGAAAGAAGCAAGGAAACCACAGCATTGTGGCCTTCTGCCACGGCCCACATGAGCGGGGTGGTCAATGACCAGTTCTCGCGGGCGTCAATAGCTGCCCCATGGTCCAGTAGTGTTTCCACGGCATCTGCTATGCCGGTTTTTGCAGCGAGCATTAAAGGGGTGTCGCCCGTGGCCGTCACAGGGGCGTTGGGATCGGCGCCCGCATCCAGCAACAGTGACAACATATCGGCACTGCCATTGATGGCAGCCAGTTCCAGGGGGGTGGCATAGGTGCGGTTGCTGGCATTGACGTCAGCGCCGGCCTCGATCAACAGCCTTGCTGATTCCGTATCATTCCACTGGGCTGCCCAGTGCAGGGCAGTTGCCCCATCCACCTGGCGTTCATTGGCATCGGCACCAGCCGCCAGCAATGCCTGGACCTGGTCGAAGTTTCCGGCCTGCATGGCATCGGCGATTTCCGCAGCCTGCACATTAATACCGGAAAATAACAGAGCCAGCGCAACACACGTCTTCATGTTATGGGTATTCATGATTCGCTACCTTGTTTCTATCCCTATTCAAACAGGTTCACACCGCGAGCGCGGCCAAGCCATTCGGTCAGTTTTTCGAGTTCTTCGTCATTAAGCTGTGCGCCTCTTTCCCGCTCATTGACCAGAAGTACGCGCCAGCCTTCTTCGTTATGCCGCGTATTGAATACGGGATCGAGTGTATGGCAGGCGATACAGCGCACCTCCATGAAAATTCGGGCGTCAGCGTTGGTAAAGAATTCATCGATTTCCGGTGGCACATAATCCCGTGGGAAGGGGATGGATTCCGGCCCAAACTGGCTGACCAGGAAGTCCAGCAGCATGGTTCTCTCATTTGCAGACAGCTCCGTGGCATGGTCTCCCTGGTGCTTGTCATCTATCAGGGCATTCCAACCATCGCGGTCCAGTGCGTAAAAGGCGTAGTCGTCTATGCCATGACAGGCGGTGCAGTTGTCCAGAATGACATTGCGTACGGGTCCGCCCGGCAGGGGAATGTCGGGCCAGGTGGGCGGCCTGCGAATCTGGGCTGTCGCCAGGCTGCCGGTCAGCAGGAATAACACTATGAGCGATAAAAATCTGGTCATGGATAACATTCCGCTTACGCGATGGGCAGCAGGTGGGTACTGCCACCGATGCTGTCGCGTTCGATGCCGTACAGATGCAGCAGGCTCAGCAGCATGTTGGCGTGCTTCTCGGTGTTGTCCGGGAACACGATATGGCGGTTTCCCTGGAAAGTCCCGTCAATTTTTCCCACCAGCGTGACCGGAATTTTTTCATGGGCATGGCGATGGGAATTACCCATGTTGCTTCCCATGTACATCAATGAATGATCCAGCACATTGCCGTCACCTTCCTCGATGGCATGGAGTTTGTGGAGGAAGTCGGCCACGATGTTGAAGTGGTAGCGGTTCATGCGGGCATAGTTGGCGATGTTGTCTGGTTTGTCGCCGTGATGGGACGAACCATGCCAGGCACCGGTGGACCCGGAGGCGGGGAAACTGAAACCGCTCAGGTCACGGCCCAGCATCATGGTGGCTGAGCGGGTGATATCCCCCTCGAAAGCCAGCGCGATCAGGTCGAACATCAGGCGGAAATGGGTGTCCTTGTCCTGGGGAATGCCGAACGGGACTTCCTCGGTCGGTTCCTCGACACCGTTGTTCAGCGCAATCTGGATGCGACGCTCCAGCTCGCGAATGTTGTCCAGGTAATTGTCCAGGCGACGCTGGTCACCACTGCCCAGCTCTCGTTTCAGCTCAGGGATTTTTTCAGCCACCGAGTCCAGTATGGAGGCATCCAGGGTACGTCCACGACGACGCTCTTCCGTGCTCCCGCCGGTGCCAAAGAGTCGCTCGAAGGCCACGCGCGGATTGATTTCCGTGGGCAGGGGCTCCGTGGGGGAAATCCATGACATGGAATTGGTATAAGCACAGTTATAACCCCAGTTGCAGTTGCCGTAATTGCCGGCATCCTCCACCCCAAGCTGTATGGACGACAAAATCGTGTCACGACCGTATTCCTGGGCGATCAGCTGGTCGATGGTTACGCCAAGATAGGGTGCCACCGCATTACGACGGGGACGGGCACCGGAAAAAATGGCTGCGCCGCGGGCATGGTTGCCGCCAGGCTCCTCTTCGGTGGAAAAGCATTCCGGAATATCCAGGCCACTGATTAGTGTCACGTAGTCCCTCAGTTTCTCCAGGGGTTTGGTGACATAGGAAAACTCAAAGTCACGGCCAACTGTGGTCGGACTCCAGTAGCCGGGTGCCACACCATGGGGATGCCACACGCCAACAAATCGTTTTGGGGGCACCGCGGCAGCAGCCCTGGCCAGTGGAGTCAGCGCCGGCACCATGGCATCGAGCAGAGGCAGGCCGACCGTGACGCCAGCTGCCCGGAGAAAGGTTCGGCGAGGCAAATGTTTACGGGTAATGAATTTCATGACAAAGCCCTTTAGTTGCTGGCGAGTTCTTCCAGGTTTTCACTGACTTTCATGCGCATCCGGAACTGGGGACTCATCACCACCCCCAGTACCAGGGAAGAAAAGCGGTAATTGTCCGGCTCGGCATCATTGACGATCTTGCGGACGGTTGGCATGTCCACATACTCAACACCCCGGCCTACGCCATAGGTCATCAGTTTCTCCACGGCAAAGCGGACAAACTGCGGTGAATACTTCAGCAGTTGCTGGCGCAAACCGGATGGCCCGGTGACCACACTGCCATCCCACAGTTCCACCGTGGCATCGATGGGCGAGGACACGCCGCCGAACTGTCGGGGATGCCCGGCCATGGTCCGGTACTTGCCATCGGCATTGAAATTTTCCAGGGCAAACCCGATGCCATCCATTAACGCGTGGCAGGTTTTACAAGGCTCGTTCTGCCGGTGCATGGTGAGTTGTTCGCGCAGATTCCTGATCTGATTTTCGCCGGTTTCCTCCAGCGCAGGGACATTGGCCGGCGGTGCGGGTGGCGGTGTGCCAAGCAGGTTTTCCAGCACCCAGACACCACGCTTGACCGGCGAGGTGCGAAAGTTCTCCGCCCAGGTCAGAGACAGGAAGCTGCCCTGTCCAAGTATCCCGCGTCGATAGTCCAGCGCGTCGCCAAGGGCAACACGACGAAAATGGGCGCCGTAAATATTGGGCATGCCATAGTGTTTGGCCAGACGCTCGTTCACAAAGGTGTAATCGGCATCCAGCATGGTGAGGATGCTGCGGTCTTCCCGAATGATGCTTTCAAACAGCAGTTCGGTTTCACGCTGGAAAGCCTGGCGCAATTCGGCATCCCAGTCCGGGAAATAGATGCCATCAGGGGAGGTCGTGGGCAGATTGCGCAGATACAGCCACTGCTGCCCGAAATTCCGGACCAGCGCATTGGCCCTCGGATCATCCAGCATGCGTATAACCTGGGCCTTGAGGGTATCGGGATCACTGAGCTGATGGCTGGCGGCCAGGTTGATCAGTTCATCATCAGGGACGCTGCTCCAGAGGAAAAAGGATAGCCTGGAGGCCAGCTCCAGATCAGTCAGCGGATAAATCTCACCATCAGCCAGATTCTCAGGCACATGTTCGCGCCGAATCAGGAACTCGGGGTCGGCCAGCAGGCGGCGCAGACCCAGCTCGATACCTTCCTCGAAGCTGCCTCCCACGCGGCCTTCCTCGTAAAAGGCCATCATCGGCACGATATCGCTTTCATCCACCGGGCGACGGAAGGCTTTTCGGGTCAGGTTCAGCATGATTTCCTCGGCACATTCCCTTTCCTGGTCAGCGTTTTCCGGCTGGCAGATGAACACTTTCTGCTGGCTGATGGACTCCGTGGATGGTTGGGCCTCGAAAGGCCCGGAAATTTTCAGCATCCCGATGGCGGGGTGGTAGGTCACCTGGGGCAGGTCATTGTTCTCGATGGACTTGCGGTCATATTCCTGGATCAGGCCCGTGTCAGGGCGAAAATTGGTGGCGACAAATGTAGCGCCCACCAGGTGGGTGCCCGCCTTGACCGGCAGGGTGACATCCAGGGAGCCGTCATGGTCGCCGCCCATGCCGACAAAGACGCCAACGCCGGTATAGTCAAAGACATGGACCCGCTCACCATCAATACTCAGTTCCAGCTTCTCGCGGGGAATGAAGCTGCCCATGCCGAAATTCTGCATGGAAAAACTGTATTCACCGTCTTCCGGGAAATTGTGCTTCACGGCAATGCCGCCGCGGGTATTAAAGGGCATGCCTTCAAGCTGCACGTTCTGGGAATTGTCGGCATCCACGATGTAGGTCATCTCGGTGGGCGAACTCCAGAAACCCACCGCCATCCTGGCGATTTGCGCCGCCGCTTTTGTGTACGCTTCAAGCAGGGTCGGGGATATGGTCAGGGAACCAGCCTGGTTGTCAAAGCCACGCGCCGAGGAATCTGCCGGCAGGTACAGGGCAGGATTGATCTCGATGCCCAGCAGTTCATTGATGACATTGGCATACTCACTCTGGTTCAGGCGATGCAGGCTTTTGGTGCCAGGGTTTACTGGTGCATCACGATCGATAGTGTTTTCCAGCCACCGGGTCAATGCCAGGTAATTGCCGGCTTCAGGGCGCTCCTGTCCCGGTGGCGGCATCATGCCCGCCCGCAGTTTGCGAATGGCTTTTTCCCAGTCTTCGGCATGACTGGCGATGGGATCGTTGAAAATGGTTTCCAGGTCCAGGCTGCCGGCATAATCCTCAAAGTTATGGCAACCGAGGCAGTATTCTTCGAGCTGGGCCCTGTACAGGCGATCGGCACTGCCATCCTGAGCCAGGGCAGCCGGTGACAGGCAGGCCAGGGCGATGGCTGAGAGCATGGTTGATCTTGCCGATGCTGCGGTAAACATGGCTTCCCCCTCTGACAAAAAAAGTTGTCAATGTCAGTATCGTGACACCTGATGGCATGCGGCCATTTGAGCGTTCAGGGCAAGGTGTCAGGTACCTTTTGTTTTTCTCTGTTACGCTTCGGTGAACGAGTCCGGCGAAACAGGTGTTTTCTTTTTCCGGGTACAGCATGGAAATTACTCCCCTTTGCTGAGCTGTGCAATCGGGGAGGGACGACTTCGGGCAGGAGGTAAATCAGTCAACCAGTCTGAGACTGCGGGTGTCGCCCTGTTCAGATACGGTCAGACTGTACTGATCCAATGTGAAATCAATGTGCAGGTGGGCAAAATCACTTTCATTTCGCCATTTCAGGCACAACGCGTTATCTGTTGAATCCTCAAAGGTGAAGGTGCCCTGAAAGGCGGGATGGTCGTTGCGCAGGCGAATCAGTTCACAAAGTTTTTGCACCACCGGGCGGGCCAGGGCCTCATCAATTTCTGTATCGCTGTAATAGTGGCGGTTGATATCCCGACCCACGCCGCTTTTCGCCAGCAGGGCCATATCATTCTCACCGGCGAGCAGACCTACGTAATACACCTGGGGAATTCCGGGGACAAAAAACTGGATGGCTCGGGCAAGCAGATACTTTTCATCATGTTGGCCGAGGGCGTCATAGTAGGTGCAGTTGACCTGGTACAGGTCCAGGTTGGAAGCTGCCGCGCCGGTGGCCTCCCGGCTCTGGCCCGCACTGTTGTTGTGAATGCTCTCTATCAGGGCGTCGAGTTCTTCCGGAGGCACCATACCGGGCTCACCACCTTCGGCCCCGATATCGATCACGCCGATGCCGTCATGAGTATCCAGTACGGTCAGGGCATTGGCAGGGCGAATATCCAGCCAGTGTTTGATTGGGGCGGCAGTTTTAAACGCAAAGGCATGCAGCACCAGCGGAGGCAGGGCGAAGTCGTAGACCCAGTCCACCTGGCGGGCAATCGCCACCTGCTTTTTATAGTGCGAATGGATTTCCACCAGCACTTCCATGCCCAGGGACCTGACCGTGGCAGAGAGCTGGTCGATGTAGTCAAAGGTTTCCGGCAGCATGAAGCAGCGGGTGCCCGGTTTTTTGATGGTGTAGCCCACAGCGTCCAGGCGCACCATGCCAACGCCGTTGTCGGCAAAAGTCTGCAGGATGTCCTCCAGATATTGCCTGCCCAAGGGGTGGGTGACATCGATATCCAGCTGGTCCCTGGTAAATGTCGACCACAGCTGGACAGTGTCGCCGGTGCCAAGCCGGGTTTCAATAAAGGGCAAACCGGGCCGGGGGCGATAGATAGTGGCCAGTGCTTCATCGGGCGCATCGTCAGGGAACACCCTGTCCCGGGTGAGCAGCAGGCCATCCCATGCCGAGTTTTCGCCTTTGGCCAGGTAGTCCCTGGCCTGGGGGGAATGCCGGGAAATATGGTTGGCAATCAGGTCGGCCATGATCTCGATATTCTCACCCAGCGCCCGAATATCCGGCCAGTCCCCCAGACGGGGATCCACACGCGTGTGGTCCACCGGATCAAAGCCCGCATCGGTGCCATCGATGGGATCGAAAAACGGCAGCAGGTGAACACCACCAAACAGGCCTTTCAGCCGGCCATTGAGCAACCTTTGCAGATCCTCAATATTGCCACCGGCCAGCCGGTCGACATAGGTGATGAGCTGGACAGCGTTTTTCACGTCCTGGCGTTACCGCTAATGCTGAATCAGGGGGCAACGACACCGCGGAATTTACGTTCCAGGGTCCAGTCGGGGTCCTGGCACAGGCCGCAGTTGGCCCCGATGAAATACAGGGCGGCCTTGCGGTCCCCGCGCAACTGCCAGTTAAGCCAGTTCACTGCCACCTGTGCTGCGGCACCGCCGTTGGCTTCCAGGAAGGTGCCCCCGTGGCCGCGATCAATGTTGGCGACCGCAACCGGCACATGGTTCAGGCGCTTGTAGTCATCCATGCCGTTTTCATAGGCAATGTCGGTTTCACCGCCCAGGATGTAGATCAGGGGAGTGTGGATATCGGCCAGTGCTTCTTTGCCCAGGTCCATGTCGCCTACCGGGATGTCCACAGGCATGGGATTGATGAGTATGCCGGTGTTATGCATCACCAGGGTTTTGACCCGGGGATCACCCGCATTGTGGTTTACCTGAACACCGCCGCAGCTGAAGCCGGAAAATGCAATCTGCTCGGGATCAATGCGGCCATGGAAGGGGCTGGCAGGATTTTCGTTTTCAGCCAGTGCCCAGTCCACGGCCTGCCTGAGTGAGGTATGCGAAGTGCGGCGTGGCGGCTCACCTTCTGCCACAGGTTCGGGCTCATGGGCACCTGGACCGCTCAGGATTCTGCCGCCTGCCACCACCAGGTAACCATGGGAGGCCAGCTCCAGCAGGTGGAAGCGGCTGCTGGCACCGTCAAAGGAACAGCCACCATTACCCCAGGCCACTACGCCCAGTTTCAGGCCGTTCATCCCATCGAGGTCGCGGGGGTGATAGATCACCTGGTCCGGCAGCGAGGGCACCTCTTCTTTCATGGCCGGGTAGGGGCCGGTGCCGGTATTATCCGGCATGGCATTAATGGCGTCCCGGTCAGGCTGTGCCTGCAGGGTAACACTTGCCAGTAGCAGGCCGGCGGTGAAACCAAGGGTTAAAGACCATGTCGATGAACCGGTGCGTTTGTTTTTCATGGGTGTTGCCCCGTTTGCTGTATGTTGTTTTGGGCACCTATAATGCAGAGGTTTCATGGGCAGGTAAAGTCTCGACCTGATCCGAAAAAATAAAAAGATAGGGAAAAGGGTAGGAGGGGGATATGCCGGTATCGGGTGACAGCACCTGGCTGATTCGTGCACTGACCTGCATGATGTTCTTCATGTTTGCGATGACCACCGATGCCGTGGGTTCCATCATTCCCTCCTTGATCGATGAGTTCGATCTCAGCCTGAGTGCTGCCAGCGCCTTTCACTATGTGCCCATGGTGGCCATTGCCCTTGGCGGTCTACTGCTGGGCTTCCTGGCTGACCGGATCGGGCGCAAGGTCACAATCATCCTGGGTCTGCTCTGTTACGGTATCGGTTCGCTGCTGTTCATCTTTGGCAACACCTTTGGTTTCTTCGTAATCCTGCTGGGCTTATCCGGGGTGGGGGTCAGTGTGTTCAAGGTGGGTGCCCTGGGCCTGATCGGTGATATCACCCGCAACACGCGCGAGCACACCACGCTGATGAATACCGTGGAAGGTTTTTTTGCTGTTGGTGCGATTGTCGGCCCAGCCCTGGTAGCGACCTTATTGGCCGCCGGTATTTCCTGGAAATACCTGTATGTCACGGCAGCGGTTATTTGCGGCCTGCTAACACTGACAGCGATGATGGTGCAGTACCCGGATTTGCGCCACAGCAAGGAGGAGCCCACCAGTCTCGGCCAGGCCATGTCGATGGTGAAAAATCCCTATGCGCTTGGGTTTTCCACGCTGGTCATGCTGTATGTCGCTGTGGAAGTGGCGATCTACGTGTGGATGCCCACCTGGCTGGCAGACTATGCAGGACCAAGCCCCTGGCTGGCGACCTATGCGCTGACCATTTTCTTTGTGCTGCGTGCCGTGGGCCGATTTCTGGGCGCATGGCTGCTGCATCACCTGGCCTGGGACAGTGTGCTCACCGTGCTGGCGCTAGGTATTTTTGTATGCTTTGCCGGCAGTCTGGTCGGCGGACCGGGCCTTGCTGTGTGGCTGTTGCCCTTGTCCGGCCTGTTCATGTCGGTCATGTATCCGACCCTGAATTCCAAAGGCATCAGCTGCTTCCCAAAGGATGAGCATGGCACCGTTGCCGGGGTGATCCTGTTTTTCACTGCTTTTGCCGCAGCTGTTGGGCCACTGGCAATGGCCGCAATCAGTGATGCACTGGGCAATATCCGGTACGGCTTTTACCTGGCGACCTGTTTTGCCCTGCTGCTGTTCCTGGGTTTGCTGTGGAACAGGTCGGCATCACCAGCCGCAGACAGGCTGGCCCTGTTCGAGGTAGAGGCAAGTGGTGTATAAATGCAAAGGTTTAAATGAAAACACTACGAGGGGATAACAATGAAAACAAGCAAGTTGAAGTGGGTGGTTGGGGTAATTCTGTGTCTGGCCGGCTTTCAGGTGGCAGCACAGACTGGCGGGTTGCCGGTGAATGCGGCGCACGTGGTGCGCGTGTTTGCCACACCTGATGGAGGTTCAAGGGTGGAAGTTCTGGATATATCACCGAACGCCAAACCCATTCCGGTCACCAGCATGACGGCGAGTGTCTATAACGGATCCGGTACTTCCAGCAATCCGGACTGGCACACTGCCCCGCGCAAACAGTTTGCCATCAACATGACCGGTGAGCTGGAGGTGGAGCTTTCCGATGGCTCCCGCCGGTTGATAGGCAGTGACCTGGTGTTTTTGGAAGACCTCACTGGGCAAGGCCATGTCACCCGCCCGCAGGGTCCCATCACCAACGTCTTCATCCATGTGCCCGCAGACTTCGACATCGTTGCCTGGGCCGCCGGTAAATAAAAAAATCGGGGTCAGAACACTATTTATATATAAAGGTGATCTGACCCCAATTATGCCTTTAGTCTCTATTGTCCATTTCAGGAGTCGTTGATGAGCACCCTGTCCAATTCATTCAGAGTCGCCCTGGTGTTGACCATAACCCTGATCAGTCCGCTGTTATCTGCCCAGGGCAGTTTCGAGAAGATCAGCGTCCACAGTCGCGCCCTTGAGGGGAATCTGCTGGGAGACAGCGCAGATCGTGATGTCTACGTGTACACCCCCCCGGGGTATGCCACCTCCGGTAAGCGTTATCCTGTAGTGTATTTCCTTCACGGTTATGCCGTCGGTGCTCAGGTCTATGTGGAACGGGTGCTGAACCTGCCTGCTTCAGTGGATACTGCGATGGCGGCCGGCGCTGATGAGGTGATCCTGGTGATGCCCGATGCCTTTAACCGTTATGGTGGCAGCATGTATTCCAATTCCCCGGCCATTGGTGACTGGGAAACCTGGATTTCAGAAGATCTTGTGACTTATATAGACAGCCACTATCGCACACTGGCCAAACGGGAAAGCCGCGGTCTGTCCGGTCATTCCATGGGCGGTTACGGCACCTTGCGTATCGGCATGAAACATCCGGAAGTCTTTGGCGCCATGTATGCCATGAGTTCCTGCTGCCTGCTCAATACTGCGCCGGACAAGGAACGTGTGGAATCTGAAGTGGCTCGTATGAAAACCGACAGTTTCCAGCCGTACAAGTCCGGCACCTTTGAAAATGCCATGCAGGCCCAGGCCGCCGCCTGGGCGCCAAACCCTGCGAATCCGCCTCACTACTTTGACCTGCCTTACGTGAACGGCGAAGCGCAGCCGCTGGTGCAGGGCAAGTGGGCAGCCAATTCACCCCTGTTCTTTGTGGACCAATATGTGCCGGCACTGAAGCAGTACCGCGCTATACACCTTGATGTGGGTAACGAAGATGGACTGGAAGCCACCAACACCCAACTGGTCGCGTCCCTAAAGCGCCTGGGTGTGGAGCATGGCTATGAAATTTACGTAGGCAACCACGGCAACCGGGTAGGGCAGCGTTTTATCGATAAGGTGTTGCCCTTCTTTGCCGACCACCTGGATGCCAAATAAAAAAATCGGGGTCAGAACACTATTTTTATATAAAGATGATCTGACCCCAATTTTGAATTCTGATTGGAGAATCCTCATGACCATGCTGCCCACCAAGAAACTGCTTTGCTCCCTGATACTGTTTGCGGCGACAGCCTCGGTAATCGCCGCTGACAGCACTATCGCCGGATTTGATCCAGCCCGTCTGGCGGTGCTGGACCAGGCCATCCAGGCGGAAGTGGATAAAAGCCGCGTGTCCGGCGTCGTGGTAGCAGTTGCCCGTCATGGGCAAGTGGTGCATAACAAGGCCTACGGCATGGCCAACCGGGAAAGCCGGCAGGCCATGACCACCGATAGCCTGTTCCGTTTGTATTCCATGACCAAGCCCATCACCAGTGTGGCTCTGCTGACACTTTATGAAAAAGGCCTGTTCCAGCTCAACGATCCCCTGGACAAATACATCCCGGAATTTTCAGATATGAAAGTCTTCGCCGGATACGATGCCGGCGGCAACATGATCCTAGAAGCGCCCAAGCGCAAACCCACCGTGCAGGATGCCTTCCGCCACACACTGGGGTTGTCCGGTGGCCTGGGCAACCATGCGGTCGATGCCATCTACCGTGAGAACGGTATCGGTATGTTTGAGCTCGACTCCCTGTCCAGCGAAATGGACAAGCTGGGCCAGGTGCCCTTGCGCTACCAGCCCGGTGAACAGTGGGTCTATGGCCTGGGTCATGACGTGCAGGCCTACCTGGTGGAAGTGCTTTCGGGCATGCCGTTTGAAACATACCTGCAGCAGACCATCTTCGGACCGCTGGGCATGAAGGACACCATGTTTGGTGTGCCGCGTTCTCGCGCAAAAGATTTTGCCAAAGTGTATTCAAGAAATAACGATGGCGGCCTGACTCCCGAAAATGGCGACCGCTATACCCGTTTCAATGATCATCACTTTGCCACCCTGAGCCTGTCATCCTCCACCGGGGATTACCTGACCTTTGCCCGGATGCTGCTCAATGGCGGCGAGCTCAATGGCGTACGTATTCTTGGCCGCAAGACCATCGAGTTGATGTCACAGAACCATTTGCCGGAAGCCATTCCCTCCATCAACAATGGCAACGGTCCGACAGCCAGCGGCTATGGGCTTGGTGTTTCTGTCACCCTCAATACTGCCGCGTTGGGCAAAATGGATTCCGTTGGCAGTTGGGGCTGGGCTGGTGCTGCCACCACCTGGTTCCGGGTGGACCCGGCTGAGGATATGACCTACGTGATCAATGCCCAGACCCTGCCGGGTGACCAGAACCTGATCGACATGATCCAGAACCTGATTTACCAGGCACTGGTTGAGTAATGCTGAATGAAACGTCAGGGTGCCAGTCCTGGCTGAGTGGAGATAATAACAATGACAAAAACCTTCAAGACTTCAGTATTGTCCCTGGCCGTGGGCGTCACCATAACGGCAGGATTTCTGCTGGGTGATAATGCCAATCTGGAGGCCCAGGAAGCCGTCCAGGGCAGTGCCTGGAAATATTTCCCGGCCTCACCTGTTGCCCCGCAAGGCGCACCAAATGTGCTGGTGGTGCTGACGGATGATGTCGGCTTTTCCGCTGCCAGTGGCTTTGGCGGGCCGATCCCGACACCGGCCTTCGACTCCATCGCCAATTCAGGCCTCAGATATACACGCTTTCATGTCACCGCCATGTGTTCACCCACGCGGGCCTCACTGCTGACCGGGCGCAATCATCATGCGGTGGGTTATGGCGCCATTTCCAATGTGGCCGTTGATGAGCCGGGATACACTTCGGTGATACCCGACAGCGCCGCAACAATTGGCAATGTGCTCAGCCTGAACGGCTACAGCACCGCTTTCTTCGGCAAGAATCACAACACCCCGGACTGGGAAAACGGGCCACTTGGCCCCTATGACCGCTGGCCCAGTGCCTGGGGCTTTGACTATTTCTATGGCTTCAATGGCCCGGCCACTGATCAGGTGAACCCTGAACTGATTGAAAACCATAACCCGATCCGCCGTGACCCAACAGATGAGGACTATTTTCTGGATCGCGATCTGGGCGACCACATGGTCGAGTGGCTGCATATGCAGGACACCCTGCAGGATGACAAACCCTTCCTGCTATATTTTGCGCCGGGCACCATGCATGGTCCCCAGCAGGCCCCGCAGGAATGGATCGACAAGTTCAAGGGCCAGTTCGACAAGGGCTGGGATGTGGTCCGTGCTGAAACGTTTGAACGCCAGAAGGCCATGGGCATAGTCCCGGCCATCGCCAACATGGCGCCGCTGCCACCCGGTCTGCCCACGTGGGACAGCCTGACCGATCTGCAGAAAAGCAATTACGCCCACCTGATGGAAGTGGCCGCCGCCCAGCTGGCTTTCATGGATTACCAGTTCGGCCGTGTGCTGGATGCCTTGAAGGAAACCGGGGAGTACGACAATACCCTGATCATTTATGTGCAGGGTGACAACGGTGCTGCCATTCACGAGATCAATGGCACGCTCAATTCCTATGAAGGCTTTGCCCAGATCGATCCTACCGAGGAAGAACTTGCCCGCAACTTGCATCTGGCCGGTGGCGAGGATGCCTTCGGCAATTACCCGGCGGGATGGGCTTATGCCATGAACACACCGTTCCCCTGGGGCAAGTCCATTGCTTCCCATCTGGGCGGCACCCGAAACGGCATGGTGGTGTCCTGGCCGGCGAGGATACAGGATCAAGGGGGCATCCGTACCCAGTATGCCCACGTCATCGATATCGCTCCCACCATTTACGAAGCCGTCGGAATCACACCGCCGCAAGCCGTGGATGGTGTTGAGCAACAGGTGATAGACGGAATTTCCATTGCCGACAGTTTCACCGATCCGGATGCGCCTACCCATCGCCGTGAACAGTATTACGAGATGCTGGGCACCCGCGGGTTTTATCGTGACGGCTGGCTGGCCGGCACGGCAGTGACCTGGCAGCCCTGGAGTCTGAATGATTACGATCCAAACACCCTGCCCTGGGAGCTCTACAATCTCGACGAGGATTTCACGCAGACCAACAATGTGGCTGCCGAATACCCGGGCAAGCTGGAAGAACTGAAGGCGGCCTTTGATGCGGCGGCAGAAGCCAATAATGTCTACCCTCTGGCAGCGGATTACCTGGCACGTTTGAATCCCAACAATCGCCCCCATGCCATCAGTGACAAGGACAGCTATGTGTTCTATCCCGGCGACTACCGCTACCCGATAGCCGCCTGGCCGAATGTCACCCCGAACTGGACAGCTGCAGCGCGTTTCACCACAAAGACGGGCCGTGACAGCGGTCCCCTGTTTGTCATGGGTATGCGTTTTACCGGTTACGATTTGAAACTGGAAGACGGCGTACCGGTTTTTACGTACAACCCCACCGGTCGTGAGCAGGAACGCATGGTGGTACGTGGTCGTTCACCTCTGTCAGCTGGCGAACATGTGGTGGAAGTGACTTTCCGCCCCCAAGCCAACGGAGTCAGGCTGGCGCTGGATGTGGATGGTCTGGAAGTGGCCACGGATAATGACAATCGTTTCTACCGGGTGTTTGCCGGCAACGCGCTGATCGGTCGTCCCGCACTGGATGATCGCACGGGTCCGCGAGCTTGTGACTGTGATATCGATGATGTGACGATTTCACTTAAGTAAAAAAATGGGGTCAGAACACTATTCTTATATAAAGATGATCTGACCCCAATTTTTTTACTATTGCTTGGTTTTATACTGCAAACGCCTTGGCCTTGAGCTGGTTGATGTACTCTCTGGCAAAGCGCTCTGCTTCTTCCGGGTTGGCTGGAATGCCGCCTTCCTTGTTGGACGCCTGACTGAGTTCATCACGGCTGTTGACGCGGGGGAAGGGACCATCCGGTACCGGCACGCCAAGGAAATCACATAAAGGTCCCCAGCCTTCTTTCGGGGTGTAAACCAGAAGTCGTTCAGGCGGGAGTGAGTCGATCACTGACTGGTTCCAGTCCTGGAACCACTGTGTCATGAAGGCCCGGTCCTGTACCTTGTCGCCAAAGGGTTTAAACACGGTTTCCTGCATGAATTTCTCAATGGGCGAACCGGCCAGGGAGTCGTTCATGTTGTTGGAAAAAATGGTCTCGCTGACGGAATCGAACCAGGAATCGGGATCGCGCACGGTGAGGATGACCTTGGCGTCAGGGTAATAATCAGCCAGCGCTTTCCAGTAGGTGCACACCGGATAATCGGTGGTTGACTGGTAGCCGTCAAAGACAGCGTCCCAGTCCGGTTTGCCATCCACCACATCCAGCCACAGGGGGATGTTGCGACGGGCACCGGCAAACACTTCCGACATGTGATAACAGGGCCCGAAACCCAGGTGCTCAAGGGCAAACTTCATGGAAAAGGTGGCGGTTCGACCCAGTCCTGCGCCAATCACTTTCAATGCCATAGCGGCTCTCCTGTTATGAGTATTTTGTGAACCCTTGTATCCCGATTATGACCATGATCTCAATGGGTCCCTGGAAATATTTATTCAAAACTGAACATTGATTCGTCGTCTTCAGGCTGTTGCATGTGCTGTTCGAAATATTTTTCCCAGCTATGGGCCCAAGGGCGATCGAGCAGGTCTTCCACTTCATATTCAAAAGTTGAGCCTGGCGTCATCGGTACACCACGACCGTTGATGTTGAAGATGGTCTGGTTGCAGTGAGTGACATTCAACGGATCGACATCATTGTAATCCGCCACCCGGCTCAGGAACTGGATTTGTCGGACAGGCTGCACGAGTCCGTCCTCGTCATAGAAAATCGCTTCGTGTTCCAGGCCGATCAGGCTGCCATCGTCCCGCTTGCGTGGCGTGTAAATCTCGATAGTCTGTAATTTGCTGGAATGCTCCCACAGGGCATGGGAGAACCAGCCCTGGATGTTCGAGGTCCAGCTGATCAGCGTCTCGCCGTCCCAGAAGCCCACCGTCTCACCCATCCACTGCGGGATGTCGGCGCCCAGGCGTGGCACCACACCGGACATATTGAATTCACGATTGGGGTAGACGTTGCGCATGGCATTGTCGAAACCACCCCAGAACTGCACGCGCGATGGTGTCACCGACAGATCCATTTCATTGGGCCCGGCCGGCACCGACCACAGGCGCATGAAGCCTTCCGGTCTGCAGAACATGCCGGACCACTGCGCGGCATTATCGTGGGCCTGGTGATAAAGCTGTTGCACCAGGCGCTGTTGGTACTCCGGTGTCAATAAGGACAGGATGGTAGGCATCTGGTTGTAGTAGCCGACGATCCATTGCGGGGGCTCATGATATTCCTCCGGAATGTTCGGTGCCTGGCCGTTCATCACCTGCAGAAAAATGGTATTGATGTTGCGGGTGTAGCGGCCGTCCCAGTCGGGTGGCAGGTTGTCACGGGAATACTGCGTAGGACCGCCCTTGCGTCGGGTTTCATTTAACAGGGCATCATAATGAGCCTGTGCAGTATCAAAACCATAAGGGCTGACGAGGTTCTCCCGGGGATAGTCAACATCGCAGTTGCCCCAGGCTCCTTTGGACGAGTCATCCGTAATGTATTTGGGCGAGCTTGAGTAATCGCCCCACTGGGAATCCAGCGCAGGCATGCTGTTGCAGCGAAAATAACGCGGATCAGTCCAGTATTCGCGATCCACGTAAAAGTCATCGCTGGTGAAAATGTCACGGGGCAGAGGAGTAATGCCGGCAGGTGAGTTGCCATCGCGGGCCGAGGCCATATCGATGTTGTAGTAAGGCACACCGGCGCCGACCCATTCAGCATCCGCAGACACAGGCCAGCCGCGGCCGACGCTGTCCTGGGCATGCACGCCAACAGGAGTAAGCGAAACCAGGCATGCCAGGCAGGTGTGGAAAGACAGATTTTTCATATTCAATCTTTAAAAAATGGGGTCAGATCATCTTTATTTAAGAATAGTGTTCTGACCCCAATTTTATTAGTTTGCAGGCAGCGCAAAGGTGGTGATGGTGTCGCCTGTAGCCACAGCGATGTACTGCCGGCCATCAAACTCGTAGGTCATCGGTGATCCGCGCCAGCTGGACACATTGGCCTGGAACTGCCACAGGACTTCACCGGTAGATCCATCGGCGGCCATGAATGAGCCGCTTTCCTCATCAAAGAATACCAGTCCGGAGTCTGTGGTCAGCACGCCAGGAAAGTGTCTGCCTTTGGTGGGGCCGTGGGGGATTTCCAGTTTGATCTCGCCGGTCTGGATATCGATACCGCGCAGGTAGCGTTTGCTTTCACCGCCCGGCACGTCACGGGCCACGCCACCCATATAGCTCTGGTGCTGCTGCCAGTCCTGGTCGCGGCTGGAAAACAGGTTGCAGGCTTCAAGCGCCTGTACGTAATACAGGCCGGTCTGTGCGATGTAGCCCGTGGAGTACCAGTTGGTGGCGCCGATCAGGCCGGGGCAGACCAGATCTTCACCGGTGGCCGTTGCAGGCAGATCCTTCAGGATGGGACGGCCGTCGGCACCAATGCCTTCTGCCCAGTTCAGGTTATTGATGAAGGGTTTGGCCAGCAGCAATTCACCGCTGACCCGGTCCAGCACATAAAAGAAGCCATTACGATTGGCCTGCACCAGCAGCTTGCGTGGTTGTCCTTGCCAGTCAGCATCGATCAGGGCAACCGGTTCCTGGGCATCCCAGTCGTGGGTGTCGTGCGGCGTGAACTGGTAGTGCCACAGCAGCTCGCCGGTGTCGGCATCCAGGGCCACTACGCTGTCAGTGTAAAGATTATCCCCTTCACGTTTGTCGCCGAACATGTCGGGCCCGGGGTTGCCCACCGGCCAGAAAAGCACGTTGAGTTCCGGATCAAAGGAGCCCGTCATCCAGGTGGCGCCAGCGCCGTGTTCGATGGCCTCGGCATTGGGCCAGGTTTCCGAGCCGGGTTCGCCCCAGGCCGGGACGGTCCAGAAGCGCCAGGCTTCCTCCCCGGTGTCCTGATGATAGGCGGCGATGAAACCGCGCACACCTTCGTCACCGCCGGCATGGCCGCCAATGACCAGGTCGTTGAAGACCAAGGGTGCATTGGTACTGTTGTAATTCTCGTTCCAGTCGGCCATTGCCGTTTCCCAGAGCAGCTCGCCGGTGCCTTTATCCAGCGCCACCATGTGGGCGTTATCGGTGAGGAAAAAAACGCGATTGCCGGATACTGTCACGCCCCGATTTGCACCAAAGGTGGCATTACCGGACAGCCCTTCGGTAAAGGCGCGGTCCCATTTCCAGATTTCTCGTCCGCTGCCGGCATCCAGGGCCCATACCGTGTTTCGGTAGGACACATACATCACGCCACCTTCCACCACCGGTGTGGTCTGCACCATGCCGGGAGCATCCAGGTTGAAGGTCCAGGCGGTGCCCAGTTGATGAACATTCGCTTTGGTAATTTCACCAAGGGGGCTATGCCGGATGCCGCGGGTGTCGCCGTGATAGCTGGGCCAGTCATACGTACTGGTGACTTCCCGGTAGCGTCCTTCACTGGCACGACGCAGCAGATGAATGCGGCCGTTATTGTCGCGCAGCTGCAGATCGTAATAGCCCTCGCCGGTCACCACACCATCCAGTCGGGAGCCGTTATCCAGCGTTAATGTGCGACGATCCTCCAACGCTTGCGGATTGAAAGCACCGAAGGGCGCCACGGAACGCATGTAGCCGATCAATACATAAAGTTGTTCGTCACTGATGGTTACCGGCGGCATGCCCTTGGCCGGATTGCCAACGCGCAGATAGGCGGCCAGGTCATCATCGGTCAGCGCGGAATAAGCCGCCACAATGGAGGGACCATATTCGCCGCCATTGCCGTCACCACCGTGGCAGCGGGCACAGGTGAGATCGAACAGTTCATGGCCGTCTTCCAGGGTCTGGGCCATGGCCATGCCGGTGGCAGATAGTGACAGGGCAAAAGCCAGGGGGGCAAAAGCCCGGGGGGAAATGCGGACTGGTTTCATGCGAAGTGATCCCGAAGTTGTTTTTTAATGGATGATACTAGCCGTAGTCAGGCGATGGCAGTTTTATCCTGATACCTGCCGGATAACATCGCAATCGCAAACACCAGCACGCTGGCAAAGGCAATGATACACGCCAGCATCACTACCGTTAGCTGGTAGGAGCCGGTGCTTTGCCGCACATAGCCGATGATACTGGAATTGATCAGTGAACTGATATTGCCGATCAGGTTGATCAGCACCACACCGTTGGCAGCCACGGCCTGAGACATGATCGATGTCGGTATGGTCCAGAAGGTACCCTGGGCGCCACCCAGGCCCACGCCGGTTAAATAAAGAAGCACGATCGCCAGGCCCTGCGACGGAACATAGGCACTGCCGAGCAGACACAACCCGCCGCCAATCGCTGATAGTGCCACGTGCCAGTGACGTTCCTGGGTTTTGTCGGAGTGGCGCGGCACCAGGATCAACCCGGTGGCCACGCCCAACCAGGGCAGGGCGGCAAGAAAGCCGATCTGGAATTCGGACAGGTCGGTCATCTCCTGCATGATCAGCGGCAGCCAGAACATGATGCCGTAGGAACCAAAGATCAGCGTGAACCATACACCTGCGGAGCACAGGATTCGTCCGTCAGTAAGTACTTCCTTGAACGAACCGGCGCTGGTTTTCTGCGTTTCAATCTCTTCCTGCTGCAGCGCATTGGCCAGCCACTGTTTTTCCTCCTCGTTCAGCCACGGCGCCTGCTGTGGCGCATGGGCAAAAATCTTCAGGGCGACAAAGGCCAGAATGATGCCGGGCACGCCCTCGATAAAAAACATCCAGCGCCAGGCCGACAGGCCAAAGGGGGTGTCCATGGAAAGCAACCAGCCGGACAGCGGGCCGCCGATGATCACCGAGGTGGGAATTGCCAGCATCGTCGTGGCAATGGCGCGGCCCCGGTATTTCTTCGGCACCCAGCAGCTGCACAGGAAAACGGCACCCGGGGCAAAGCCTGCCTCGGCAATCCCCAGGCAGAAGCGCAGGATATAAAGGTGCCAGATGTTCTGCACCAGCGACATGCAGGTGGCAGAGATCCCCCAGATCAGCACCACGGCAAATATCCAGCGCTGTGGCCCCAGGGCGCGCAGGGCTTTGGCGCTGGGAAACTGGAATATCAGGTAGCTGACAAAGAAGGTACTCACGGCATAACCGTACAGCTCGGCGGTAAGCCCAAGGTCGGCGTTCATCTGCAGGGCGGCGAAGCTGATGTTCACCCGGTCCAGCGAGTTGAGCACGGTGAGCACCATGATCGGCACGATCAGGCGGAAAATGATTTTGCGGCTGACAGTACTTTCCATGGTGTCCATCGGTTTGATCTCAGCTGAAGGTCAGCGGCACGGACAGCGCGCCGATTTCCGGGAAGCGGGTTACCTTGATGTCGCCCGCCAGCTCAAAGCCGTTACACCCGGTAAGGATTTCCTCCAGCGCGATACGCAGCTCCATCCGTGCCAGCGGCATGCCGGCACAGCGATGCGGTCCCAGGCCAAAGGCCAGGTGTTCGTTGATATTGGGGCGGTTGAGCTGGAAGGTATCGGCCTGCGGGAACACCGCCTCGTCACGATTGGCCGAGCAGTAGTTCAACGCAATGGGTTCGCCTTCCGGTATGGTGATGCCGCCCACGGTCACCTCTTTATTGGCAGTGCGGGCAAAGCCACGATATGGGGTATACAGCCGCAGGAATTCCTCCAGTGCGGCAGGAATCTGTTCCGGGTGGTCACGCAGTTGCTGCTGCAGGGCCTGGTCGCGGCACAGGTGAATGCAGATGCTGCCAATAATCACCGTTGGCGCAATAATGCCTACCACCAGCACCTGGCGGATGGTGCCAAGGATCATGTCTTCCGGCAGCGGGTTGCCTTCATCATCGCGGGCCAGCAGCAGGGCGCTGGTGGCATCAGTAGCAGGGTCAAGCAGGTTGGCCTTGCGCTGGTCGATCACATATTGCGCAATCTCGTACAGTTTCAGGCTGGTTTCCCTGACCATCTCGTCTTCAAAGTTCTGTACTGCAAAGTTGTAGGCGCGGGCGATGGTGCGCAGGTCGTCCAGGCGATCCTCCGGCATGTTCATCCATTCGGCAAACACATAGATAGAGAAATAGCTGGTGAAGTCCTCGCAGATATCCGCCTTGCCCCGTTCAAACAGCGGCTTGAGCAGGCCTCTGGCATGTTCGCGCACGGCCGGTTCCAGCGCCTTCATGCGCTGGGGCCGGAACAGCGGATTCAGGGCACGGCGATAGGGCGTGTGCGCCGGAGGATCCAGATGCAGGGGAGGCCGGCGGCCGGTAAAGGCCAGTTTGGGCACCACGTTCTGGATCGAGGTGATATAGGTGTCGCTGTCCTTAAGGGCGTTGAGCACGTCGTCATAGCGCATGAAGGCCCAGAACCCGTTCCAGGCCTGGCTGTGCGCCACCGGGCAGCGGTTGCGCAGGTCTTCGTAGACGGCATAAGGGCTGTCAAAGGTTTCGGGGGCTTGCGGGTCGAAATCGTGAGGGCCTTCGGATTTGATCATGGGTTTTCGCTTGTTGTTTTTATGATGGCGGGCTCGCAGATGGCTTGCTTCTATTTATAGCTTCTTCTTATTGTTTCAGCGCACCATTAAATCGAAAAAGCAGGGAAAGTGTCCAGTTCCGTCATGGTTCCTGCGGCATCAGGCTCCGGAAACCGCGAGATGCCAGTACCAGGGTAGAGGTCGGACGGCTGAGTCCGCCTTTTGAGTACTGAATGACAAAAATGCCGGGTAAAGACTGGAAAACTGTTGGTGAAATCTCCCTAACCGGTTGATATATAACAATTAATCAGGAATAGAGTCTTTGGCTGAAAAGTGTGACGCAGATCACGTTTTCAAAAGTCAGGAGTTTTTCCTGTCCGTTTGGGTTTTTATTTATTGGGGTATTTCACGGAATCCCAGAAAATTCGCCCAACTCGGATAGCGCTGGTTGTGCATGGATAGCGGCGGGGATCAGGGTCATAACTAAAAAATAAAAATGGGTAGTTCCATTAATATGTTGGAGGCGGGTATGAGTCATACTTCTTTATTCAGGCGATGTTCGGGGGGGGCTGGCATTGCTGGCGTCTCTGGTCGCTGTCAATGCGAGTGCACAAGACAATTTATTATCAAACGGTGATTTTGAAGGTATCAGCTCTCTCGCTGGCTTCTGGGCACCGACAGCCGACGTCTGGGGTACGGAAAGTGGCGCACTGACGCCAGGATTTACACCAGGCAATCAGGTTCTGCAAATAAACCATGCCGGTGGTGGCGGTGCCGCCCAGACCCATCAGATGGTTGAAGGCCCATTTCTGGCAGGGTCAGAAGTGACTTTTACCGCCAAATTCAACGGTATTAATCCCAGTTACAATTCCTTTGCCATCAGTATCTCGACACGAGACAGCATTTCCACCGGAGATCTCGTTCGTACTGATACCAACTTCACTGTTGACGCCAATCCTTTCACCTGGGAGACATTCTCAGTCACCACGGTATTGGCAAGTGATACCAATGTGCTGTCTGCCGAACTGGTAGGCTGGCAGGATTCAAATGGATCGAAGTATGGCATCGCCCTGGCCCAGGTCGATGATGCCGTGTTGACTGTAACACCTCCTGCGCCACCTCCCGGCCATATCAACTGGGCTGATTGGCAAAACGCTGCCACTCAAGGTGCCGTGGGTACGATCACCACTCAAACAGACCAGGTTGTCGTTAACTATGTGAATACCAATGGTTATGCCTTTGCCCAGCTTGGCAACGATGCCGCAGATTATTGGACGGATCAAAGTCGCGTCAGGAATGCTGCGACTTCACCTTTCACCAGTGAGGGTGTCACCAATATTCCGACCAACACCGATATTATCGGCCTGCGCTATGCCGGGACCCAGACGCTGCAGTTTGACAAAACCGTGGCCAACCTGGTGTTTGCCTATGTGAGCCTGAATGGCAATGGCTACGCCTTTGACCAGGATTTCGAGATTCTCAGCTATGGCCATCCGGAAGACGGTAACAGCTGTGGTTACTGGGGATGCGGCACGTCGCACAAAGAAGTGGTTGATCTGGGTAATGGCGTAGTCGAATACCGTCTGCTGGGTACCGGTGAGCCTCATGGCACCATCCGCTTCCTGGGCGCATTCGATACCATCAGCTGGAGAAGCATGACCGATGAATGGTGGAACGGCTTCACTGTCGGTATTCAGGGCACGGCTACCGAAGTAACCACCGACACCGATGGTGATGGCATACTGGATACGGTGGATAACTGTCCGGTAATCCCGAATGGTGATCAGGATGACTTCGACTTTGACGGCCTTGGCGACGTCTGCGATCCGGATATCGATGGTGATGGCGTCCTGAATGACATTGATGCTTACCCCTATGATCCAACTCGTTGGTTGCCAGATGCTGACGGTGACGGTGTCAACGATGATGTTGATAACTGCCCGATGGTTGCCAATGCTGACCAGGCTGATAACGACCTTGATGGCATCGGTGATGTCTGTGATCCCGATGACGACAATGACGGCCTGAGCGATGAAGACGAAGCCGCTGCCGGTACTGATCCATTCAACCCGGACACCGACGGTGACGGCCAGGGTGATGCGACAGATCCTTATCCGCTGGACTTCGACAACGACGGCATTCCTGCTGAACTGGATAACTGCCCGGTAGACACCAATGCTGACCAGGCCGATTTTGATTCAGACGGCGCTGGCGATGTCTGCGATCCGGATGACGATAATGACGGCGTGCTGGATGAAAATGATGCAGAGAACAAGCTGATTTCCGGCACTGTCATCATTGAAGGCAATGATTCCGGTGTAGCGGATCGTCCGGATGCCAACGGCGTGGCCCTGAGCTCACTGGTTGAAGCCCAGTCTGTACTTTGCGGTACTGACGTCAGAAACCACGGCGCCTATGTCAGCTGCATGGCCCACTTCCTGGAAGACCTGGAAGAAAGTGGTCTGATCACGGATGACGAGAAAGATGCTCTGCAGAGTGCTGCTGCCCGTACGTCTATCGGCAAGAAAGAAAAAGGTGAAAAGAAAGACAAGGAAGATAAAGCCGATAAAGAAGACAAGGAAGATAAGGCCGATAAAGAAGACGATGACAAGGATGACGAAGATGAAGACGACGACAAGGATGACGACGATAACAAAAAAGGCAAGAGCGAAGGTAAAAAAGGCAAAAAGAGCAAATAATCGCTTTAGCACTTTTTAAGTCACCAGAAAAAGCCGGAGCATGCTCCGGCTTTTTTTTGGGCGTTACAAAACCCAGATGATGTAATCATCCCCAGGGTATTTCCAACCCCGCCAAATCCGGGCATTATTGAGCCCTTATCAAGATGAATCACCGGGCCGGCCTATGGACAGCACACACAGCAGTGACTCATTTACTTCAGCTGCAGCGCTGAACCGGCGCTGTTTCCTGAAGGTCAGCACCATGGCCGGCGCGGGCTTCTCCCTGGCCTCGTATTTCCAGCCTTCGGATGCCAGGGCGGCAGACTTTGCCGGCCTTGAGTATCAGGGCAACCCGGACCAGCTCGAACTCAACGCCTTCGTTGAAATCGGTATCGATGGCGCCATCACCCTCTACGCCCATTGCCCGGAGAAGGGTCAGGGCATCAAGACCTCACTGCCCATGGTCGTTGCCGACGAACTGGGCGCCGACTGGAACCATGTCACCGTGGTGCGCGCCCCCTTCAACGAGGCCCGCTACGGCACGCAGCGTGCCGGGGGCTCCACCTCCACGCCAAGAGAGTTCGACCCCATGCGCCGCGCCGGTGCCGCTGCCCGCACCATGTTGATTGGCGCAGCGGCCAGGCGGTTGTCTGTGGATCCGTCCCTGCTTTACACGGAAAACAGCCGCGTGATTCACCGCACCACCGGTGCCAGCCTGACCTTTGCCGAGCTGGCCCTGGATGCCGCCACGCAGCCCATCCCGGATGTGGACACCCTGGTGTTCAAGCCCAGAGCCGAATACACCATCATCGGCACCCGCGTGCCCGATGTGGATATTGACACCATCGTCACCGGCCAGCCCCTGTACGGCTCGGACCTGCAACTGCCAAACATGCTCTACGCCGTGTACGAGAAATGCCCTGCCACCTACGGTAGAGTGGTGTCCGCCAACCTCGACCACATCAAGTCCCTGCCCGGCATCGTCGATGCCTTTCTTGTCGAGGGCAATGACAATGTCGGCGAACTGCTGGACGGCGTGGCCATTGTCGCCCGGTCCACCTGGCAGGCTTTCAAGGCAAGGCAGCAATTGCAGGTACAGTGGGATACCTCGCAGGCCTCCAAAGACGATGACCGCGCACTCTTCGCCCGTATGCAGGACATCGCCAGCGCAACCTGGCCAACCGACAACGAAATCACCGCCTCCGGCGACGTTGAAAGCCAATTCGACAGCGAGCTGACCACCACCGTCACCAGCACCTACCAGTTTCCCTATCTCTCCCACGCCGTCATGGAGCCCATGAACTGCACCGCGCACTACCATGCCGACACCAACAGCCTCGAGATTTGGGCGCCGACCCGCCAGCCGCAACTGACGGTGGCGTCCATGGGCAACGTGTTCGGCATTCCGGCAAAAAACGTCCGCCTGCACATGATGCGCATGGGCGGCTCGTTTGGCCGCCGCCGCGTTCAGGACTATTCCTGCGAGGCCGTTGCCATCGCCCGCCGTTTCAACGTGCCGGTCAAACTGCAGTGGACCCGCGAAGACGACATGATGCACGACCAGTACCGCCCCGGCGGCGTCTACGCCTTCAAGGGCGCCGTCAGCCGCGAGGGCAGGGTGGTCGCCATGCAGAACCACCTCATCGGCCCCTCCGTGCGCGGTGTGGCCACCGCCGGCACCCGCCTGGGCCGCGACGAATTCCCGGCCCTGAATATCGATCACTACCGCGCCGCCATGTCCCTTATCGACTCCAACACCCCCACCGGCTCCTGGCGCGCACCCGGATCAAACGCCACCGGCTGGGCGGTGCAAAGCTTTATCCATGAGCTGGCCGTGGCCGCCGGCCGAGACCATGTGGAACTGCTCATCGAGATGATGGGCGAACCGCGCTGGTTTGAAGAAGGCAGCATGGGCTCGCTCAACACCGGTCGTGCAGTGGAAGTGATCAAACTGGCCGCCGAAAAAAGCGGCTGGGGCAAACCCTTACCCCCCGGACACGCTCTGGGCATCGCCTTCCACTTCAGTCATAACGGCCACGTGGCTGAGGTCGCCGAAGTCAGTGTGGATGCCAACAACAAGGTCACTGTCCATCGTGTGACTGCCGCCGTGGATATTGGCCCGGTAATCAACTTGAGCGGCGCAGAGAAGCAGGTGCAGGGGGCAGTGCTGGATGGCATCAGTACCCTGCGCGGCCTGGAGATCACGATGCGCGATGGCGTGGTGCAGCAGAAGAACTTCCACCAGTACAACATCCTGCGGATGAAGGATGCGGTAACGGTGATTGATGCGCATTTTATCCAGAGTGATTTTCATCCCACCGGGTTGGGGGAGCCGGCGTTGCCGCCGGTGATGCCGGCGGTTTGTAATGCAATTTATGCCGCGGTGGAGAAAAGGATAAAATCATTACCAGTTAAAAATACAGGTTTACAAAAGTAGCGTAATAAAATTGATTGAGGTTTT
>CAZBBS010000011.1:0-49767 GCA_964490145.1 uncultured Enterobacteriaceae bacterium | reverse complement strand
AACTCCGGTAATTCAAACAGCAATTCTGGCAACAGCAACGGCAATTCCGGTAATTCGAACAGCAACTCAGGTAGTGGCAGCGGTAGCAGCACAGACACCTCGGGCAGTTCCACATCCGGCAGCAGTAGCGGCAGTTCAGGAAATTCCGGTAATTCAAACAGCAATTCCGGCAGCAGTAATAATGATGACAAGTGTCGTGTGCTGTGCAAAAAAGAGGACAGCAGTGATGATGACGATGACGAGGAAGAAAGCAGCAACGGCAACTCCGGAAACTCCGGTAACAATGGCAATTCCTCCAGTCGTTCCTTGTTGCAATCTGATAACGGCTTGGTCAGAGGTTTGATTGAAGGCCTTGATGATTCCCTGGCAGGCCAGGAAAGCCAGGTCATGGTCACTGAAGAGCAGGGCTTGACTGTGCTGGTTGTCAATCAGGCTGGTGTTGTTCAGGAAGGTGGTCTTGGATCCTCAGCCAGCGTCGGCGACCTAACCATTGATTGGGGTTACTGGAGCCTGCCCGGTTTGCTGGACAAGGAGCAGAGCATCAGTCAGGAGGAATTCCAGCGTGTTTACCTGGCAGTGGTTGATCCTGCAGACATGGACGATCTGAAGTCCACCTCAGGCAGTTGGCATTACAGTGCCGTGCAGGGGCAGTTTACAGGCTCAGGAACAGCCGGCACTCTGACAAGCCTGGATATGGCTTTTGATGTCGATCTGAATTCAGGCTCTATCACCAACGGTAATTTTGCAGCAGATGTCGCCTATGGCGCTGAAAGCTGGAGCATGAACTTCCAGGGCAGTGTCCAGGGTGCGACAGCCACGATGGATGGTTTCAGTAACGCTGTGGTTATCACTCCGGCAGGCATCTCTCACGGTATAGAAGGGCAGCTTGGCGGTGTCTTCACTGGTGCCGGTGATACCAACGGCTTTGTCAGCGGCTTCTCGCTCACCGGAGGCGGTGCGTCATTGGGTGGGCTGGGCTTGCTTGAAGGTACGCCAAAGTAGGCATCAACTGCTGTAATCGATAAAAAAACACCCGACCTGCTCGGGTGTTTTTTTTACCTGGAAGCATTAATTGGCCAGTTCGATGAATACCGGGCAATGATCTGAGCCCAGGATTTCATCATGAATCCCGGCCTGGCGGATTTTGCTGGCCAGTGCTTTGGAAGTGAGAAAATAATCGATCCTCCAGCCAATGTTTTTGCCGCGAGCGCCGGCACGATAACTCCACCAGCTGTATTTGATGGTTTCAGGGTGTAGAAAGCGGAAAGAATCGACAAGATCTGCCGCGGTCAGGTTATCCATGCCATCTATTTCCTGCTGCATGTAACCCGCTGACTTGTTGTAGTTTGGCTTGGGTCTGGCCAGGTCGATATCACGATGAGCAACATTCAGATCGCCGCACACAACCACCGGCTTGGTTTTTTCAAGCTCTTTGAGGTAAGCCAGAAAATCCCTGTCCCATGCCTGCCGATATTCCAGGCGACGAAGATCATTGCCGGAATTTGGGGTATAGACCGTGACCAGATAGTGTTTTGCATATTCAGCACAAATAACACGGCCTTCCTTGTCATGCTCGGGAATGCCCATGTCATAAGTCACCGACAGAGGGGGCTTGCGGGACAGTATTGCTGTCCCGGAATAGCCTTTTCGTTCAGCTGAGTTGGCAAAAATATGGTATCCGTCCAAGCCCGCAAGAGCGGTTTCCACCTGGTCTGGCTGGGCCTTGGTTTCCTGCAGGCAGATAGCATCACAGTTCAATGGACTGATGTTTTCCACGAAGCCTTTGCTGACTGCTGCTCGAATGCCGTTCACATTCCAGGATAAATAACGCATAAGGGTGCCTGTTGATCAGTTATAAGTGTTGCGGGATTGCTTTATAAAAAAGCTGTTGCGATCGATGGTATCCAGTATCACTTCCCGTGTGTCGTCACCATGCTTGAGAGTAATGGGTATCTGGCTGCCAGCAGGGCCATAATGCCAGAGGGTTCTGAAAAAACCGGCCATTGATGATACCGGCTGGTTGTCCACCGACAGGATAATGTCACCAGTCTTGATGCCGGCTTTGGCTGCCGGCGCTTCAAGGTAAAGGCCTACAACACATATTTGTGATTCGTATTCCTCAACCAGCGTACCTAGCCAGGGTCTGAGTTTTCCGGGTTTCTGCCCGGTCAGGCTTAACTGGTCGATATAGGGCATCACCAGGTCTGTCGGAATAAACAGGTTGCCTGGTGCCATGTCGCCTGTTGGTCCTCTCAGCCCCAGGGATAAGGAGCCGATACCTACCAGTTTGCCCGCCTGGTTTACCAGCGCTGCGCCTGACCAGTGCTCGCAATGGGGCAGGGTATAGAAAGCATCTTCCAGCAGGTATTCCCAGCGTCCGGCATACTCCTGCCGGGCAAAGACAATGGCTTCGATAGCCTTGTTGTTGTCACTGGTCAGGATTTCCACCCGCTCACTCACATTTACTGATTCAGCGGCATCTGTATCCAGATAGGCTTTACCCAATGACGTCATGGGTTTGATCACGGCTATGCCGGAGTCATAGTCCTGGGCAAGGATGATGCCTTCAGCAGTTTGGCCGCGGCGATTGGTAATCCAGATTTCGGATGCTTCCATAACGCAGTAGCCCACAGTGAGCATGAGGCCTTCCGGGCTGACCTGAACGGCATGTGCTTCCCGTTCCGTACCGAGCAAATCGGCTGTCATGGCAGTTTTCGGGATGATGGCATGAACCATCATGACTGCATCGTTACGGGGTAATTCGAAAGGCAGGATAGTGGCAGACATGACTACAGCTGTTGTTGAATACTCGGAAGGAATAGTAATCAATTTCAGCAAAAATTGCAGGGTGGTAAAACGGATTGCTGTGTGATCAGCAAGAAGTGAAATTTGGCGCTCCGGGCAGGATTCGAACCTGCGACCTGCCCCTTAGGAGGGGGCCGCGCTATCCAGCTGTGCCACCGGAGCGTAGAGAAAGGCACGGGTCTTGAGGCGCGAATGGTACCACAGCCCTGGAGTGCTGCGCACTCTTGATGGGGACTTTTTCCCGGGTTATGAGCTGCACGACAGCATGGAACAACCGGGTTTGGTTCTGGCCCAATCTGGTCTTTTTCCTGACAGGTGCTCCTTGCCATCCTGGTGTGTATACGGGCTTCGCAGTACCGCCATTAATTCATGAATCATGCTGTAATCCTCCTGTTCAGCCAGATCTATGGCTTGCTGCGCGAGGTAATTACGCAGGACATAGATCGGGTTGACGCTGTTCATGCTGCTAACCCGTTCTGATGTCGGTCGCGTTTCTTTTTCCAGGCGTTGCTGGTATCGGAAAAACCACTGTAGAAAAGCATCCTCTGCTTCACCGCTTGTAAGAGGTGCATAGAAGGCCTCCTGCATGATGGCGATTGCCTCATGTGGTGTTGTCAGTGAGTCTATGTCTGCAAGCTTGCGGAAGAACAGGGTCATATCGGTTTCTGCCAACGTGAAAGCCTGCAGCAGGGCATGAATCAGGGCTTCGTCATCGTCATGTGCATCGCTCAGTCCCAGCTTGGCCTTCATCATGGCGAGCCAACCCTTTTCATAGTGGGTCTTGTATTCCTGCAGGATGTCTTCAAAGGGTTGGGTTTGTTCTACCAGGGGATATAGTGCGTTGGCCAATTGAACCAGGTTCCAGAGGGCAATCATGGGTTGGTTGCCGAAGCGGTAGCGGCGACCACTGGCATCTGTGGTGTTAGGGGTCCAATCGGGGTCGTAATTATCCAGCCAGCCGTAAGGGCCGTAATCAATGGTGAGCCCGGTTATGGACATGTTGTCGGTATTCATGACGCCATGGACAAAACCTACGCGCATCCAGTGAATCATCAGGTCGGCAGTGCTCAGGCAGATATTTCTGAACCAGGCCAGATAGGTTTCCGGTCCACCGGGTGTAAGTTCGGGAAAATCCCGGCGGATCGTGAAATCAGCGAGGTACCTGAGCGTCTCTATATCCTGTCTTGAGGTAAAAATCTCGAAATTACCAAAACGTATGAATGTTGGTGCTACCCGGCAAACGATTGCCCCCGGCTCATAGCGCGGATGACCATCGTAAAACATGTCCCGCATGACTTTTTCGCCAGAGTTCAACAGGCAAAGGGCGCGAGTCGTAGGAATGCCAAGGTGGTGCATGGCCTCACTGCATAAAAACTCCCGGATTGATGAACGCAGGACCGCCAGCCCATCCGCTGTCCGGGAATAGGGGGTGGGGCCTGCACCCTTTAGCTGTAGCGTCCAGTGACGATTGTCGGGCCCAATCATTTCGCCAAGATTAATAGCTCTGCCATCGCCAAGCTGGCCAGCCCAATGGCCGAATTGATGCCCGCCGTAGCAAAGGGCATATGACTGTATGGTGTCAGGAAGCTCAGTGCCATTGAACAGATTAAGAAAGTCCGTGCTCTGACAGTAGGCGGTATCAAGACCTAGCTCCTGCACAAGTTCTCTGGAAACGGCGATGAGTGATGCGTTGGGAAAAGCCCTGGGTTTAACCAGGGAATAACAGGCTCGGCCAACCTGTCTGGTGTAATTGTCCAGAATCGGGTCGCCCGGCAAGGCATCGATAAAGGTGGTGTCAAATTGCAGGGTTTTCAGGTTAAGCGGTTTGTTCATGGGCAGTATTGTAGCCTGCCAACAGGGCGTGGTGAATGAAACTGTGTGGATGTTCGTGTTGGCACATTGACGTACAATGTCTGCCGGCCTGGCAGAAATTAATTCCATGATTTTCAGGTCCGCTCCCAACACTATCTTCCGGAATCGATCATGCTGGATACAAGACCTCTACTTCTAGAAAGTGATTTTCCGCCAGTACAACGTGCCAGGCTTGATACGTTACAGGTCAACCTGGGCTATCTTTGCAATCTCAGCTGCACCCACTGTCATGTGAATGCCGGCCCCAAACGCAAGGAGTTGATGAGCAGGGAGGTGGTTGATCAGGTGTTGGTTTTTCTGGAAAAACACAGGATCAACACCCTGGACCTGACCGGTGGGGCGCCAGAGATGAATCCACATTTTCGCTACCTGGTTGAACAGGCCGGTGCGTTGGGCGTTGAGGTGATCGACCGCTGCAACCTGATGATTTTGCACGAACCCTGTTATGAGGACCTGGCTGAATTCCTGGCCCGGCAGAAAGTGACGGTGACAGCCTCTTTGCCCTGTTACCTGGAAGAGAATGTTGAGAAACAGCGAGGAAAGGGAATTTATGACGGCAGCATCAAGGCGCTGGGGCAGCTCAATGCCCTGGGTTATGGGCGAGATCCGGACTTGAAGCTTAATCTGGTATATAACCCGATTGACCTGAATCTACCGCCAGCACAAGCCGGTCTTGAAGCTGATTACAAGCGCATTCTTAAAGACAATTTTGATATCGATTTCAATCATCTTTTTACCATTACCAATATGCCCATCAGCCGATTTGGCGGGATGCTTCTGGCAAAAGGACTTTACAGCAAGTACATGGACATCCTCAAAAGCAGCTATAGTGAAGGCAACCTGGATACCCTGATGTGCCGCACACTCATCAGTGTGGACTATCAGGGGTATGTCTATGACTGCGATTTCAACCAGATGCTGAAACTGCCATTGATTACTTCCACCAAACCCAGACCGCATCTCACAGATCTGATGAATATAAATCTGGAAGGGGCCATGATCAGTGTCGGCGAACATTGCTATGGCTGCACTGCCGGACAGGGCAGCAGTTGCGGCGGAGCTCTGAACGATTAGCAGCCGGCATATTCGATGTCATTTCCGTATATCAGCATCATTATCCCGGTCCTGAATGACGCCAGTTCCCTGGGTCAACTGTTAGCACAGCTGCAGTCGTACCGACAGGACGGTCACGAAGTCGTGGTTGTTGATGGCGGCAGCAGGGATGGTTCAATGACCGTTGCCAGGAAGCTGTCCGACCGTGTACTTATCAGTGGTACCGGCCGCAGCCGTCAGATGAACCTGGGGGCAGACAATGCCAGTCATGACATCCTGTTGTTTCTGCATGCAGATGCCATACTGCCGCCTGAAGGTCTGCACCGAATCCCGCAGCTGCTGGCTGACCCGAAGCATGCCTGGGGCAGATTTGATGTTTACCTGGACCAGCCGGGTCTCATCTACGGATTGATCGCCTGGATGATGAACAGGCGGAGCCGCCTCACGGGTGTGGCAACAGGGGACCAGGGGATTTTTGTGCACAGAGACCTTTTCCACCGAATTGGCGGATACCGGGATATATCCCTGATGGAGGATGTTGCGATCAGCAAGGACTTGCTGAATTTCTCCAGGCCTCTGTGTTTGCAGGAAAAGCTGGGAGTCAGTGCACGGCGCTGGCACAAGCATGGCGTGCTCAAGACCATCGCGTTCATGTGGTACCTGCGTTTGGGGTATTTCCTGGGACGTAGCCCTGAGAAACTGGCGAAGCTTTATTATCCGGCCGCCAGTGATGAAAGCGGTTCAAGCGACAATGTCTAGGCCGGGTGGCGCCCTCCTGCTGTTTGCCAGGGAGCCAGTCATTGGTCAGGTCAAAACCCGTCTTGTTCCTGAAATCGGACCTGATCGTGCGTTGTCTCTTTACCGGGTGCTTCTGGAACAGCAAATAGCCCTGGTTAACGCACAGCAAGGCGTTGCCAGGCAGTGCTGGATTGATGGCGACCTGGAACATGCTGATTTCCGTAGCTTTGAAGGTTCACGTCATTCCCAGGTGGAGGGTGATCTTGGGCGGCGTATGGGCGCAGCCATGGATGACGCCCTGTTGAATCATGATTTCGCCGTTCTGATTGGCTGTGATTGTCCACAACTGGATACGGCCTATCTAGAGTCCGCATTCAAGGTACTGGAAGAGGGGGCTGATGCGGTCTTTGGGCCTGCGGCAGACGGTGGATATGTCCTGATCGGTTTGCGGCAGTCGGAACCTGGGCTGTTCCGGGAAATCGACTGGGGAACCGGGCGGGTCATGGCCCAGACACGTAGCAAGCTGGCCAGGCAGGGATTGCAGTGGCAGGAACTTTCCACGGTATCTGATATAGACACGCCCGCCGACCTGGCCTTGCTGGGACCATCGATAATGAAGCGGTGGGTGCAGTTGGATGCTCAAAGCAGGCCATCTGAGCCTGAATAGATCCGGCTGACAGTATCAGGAAACGGTGGCAGCGATTAATCTGCCTGCAACGGTTTGCCATCAATATTGGCGCTGGTCAGCTCAAGCTGCAGGCGTTTTTCACCAGGTTCGCTCTGGACCAGTTTCACCAGAAGATACTCCCATTCAGGTGCAAGCCATAGTGAGGTCTGGCGATTACTTTTTTCATCCCGGATTTTTGTCAGTTGTATGGTGTTTATATTCCCGAGGGGGGTTGGGAGAACGACCTCATCTTCCACCTGAAAATGGAAAGCTTTCACTTCTCCTTTTTCAATGCCTGTGTAGTGGATGTCTTTCCTGCCAAGTTCAAGTTGCCGGGCGATTTCCAGGTAGGCAGTCAGGTTGTCGGTGTATCCTGGCGCCAGCGGAAGAATGGCTTCATGTTTACCCTCGGCAGCGATGGCCTGATTGAGATGCCAGTCAAACTGGATGCTTCTCTGGCGTTTTCCCAGTCCCTGCTGCCGGTAGTGATATGCCAAGGGGCGTAATGATGTATTGGCATCTGTCACTTCAAGCGAGCTTTGCTCATGGATACTGCTGAGATTTTTACCGAGCAGGGTCAAGGCTATGGAGCTTGTCATCAGATAGGCATTTTCCCCGTCCTGCCGCAGTTCTCGATGTGCATTCGCCTGAAAGGCACCGTATTTGGCCCGGTAATCAGCTGTAAACTCACGGACTGGTTCGGCCTGTGACCCTGCGCAAAGGCCAAGCATGAATGACAGAACCAGTGCTTTTCGAGCCTGGTAGTTCATGGATGACGGGTACCATGACGATAAGAAAAAAATAGTCTGCATAGTATGTTGGAAATCGCTATTGCCCGCAGGTTCCCGGAGCAGCAATGATGCTGGTTAGCCATGGTTGTTCAGATGCTTATCAGTTATGATTGCATGCCATGAAACACCTTGATTTTACAGTAAAAAAGTCATTGTCCAAGGGGCTGCGAATTTTCGTATGCCAATGGGTACTGCTGGCTGTTTTCGGGATGGTAGACAAGGTGCATGCTGTAGAGGTGCAGGAGCTTTACCAGGGTGAAGTGATTGTGCAGTCCCGGGATAATGAACGGGAAAGACTGCGGGGCTTTGCTGATGCACTCAGGCAGGTTCTGGTCAAAATTACCGGAAATCGCCAGGTGCTGGACCTTCCGCAGATTCGCCGTGGTTTGAGTGTTGCAGATGATTATGTTGATACCTGGTCATACCAGGCACTGGATAATGGTGACGGCAACACTGACCAGCAGCCGGGCATTGCCATGAGTGTTAATTTTTTTGAACCTGAAGTGTTGAGCCTGCTGGATTCTGCCGGTGTGCCCTTATGGCCGGGTAATCGGCCATACACGCTGATATGGATGGTAATACAGGATGAACTTGGTGAACGTCAGCTTGTTGGGGCGAATAATGATGATTTCAGGGATGTGATGGGCATTGTTGATCAGCAGGCAGCTGCACGGGGACTGCCTATACTTCTGCCAATTCTTGATCTCGAGGATCGTCGGGCCGTGTCTGTTGGCGATGTATGGGATATGCATGCCGATATCTTGCTTGAAGCGACCAGTCGTTACCAGAGTGAGAGTGTTCTGGTCATGCGGATTTTCAGAAGTCTTAATGGCGAAATATACGGCAGGGGGAACTACCTTTTTCGAAACCAGGTTCTGGAGCTGGAAAGTTTTGAATCAGATATGACCAGTTTTATCACGGACAGTGTTGATCTGGCCGCACGGGAATTGTCGGCCTATTATGCGGTGCTGCTTTCAGGTACGGAAAGCAGCATGGAAGTTAACCTGACGGTTACCGGAATCTCAACCGTAGAGGATTATGCGGGTCTTTTGGGCTACGTGGGCCAGCTGACAGATGTAAATAATGTGCAGGTTGCTGCCATTAACCAGGAAACGGTGCAGTTGAAACTGGTGACCGGTGGACAATTAAGGCAGCTGGTGGAAACCATTGCGTTAAACAGGAACCTGGTGCCATCAAGTGAACTGGTCAGAAACGATAATCTTGTCCATATGAATTATCAGTGGGTTCACTAGAACACTGACAACTGTTTTGCTGACGAAACATGAATTTTACTCCTCAATTGCCTTTTGATTTTTCCGTTTCTGAAAGATCGACCTTTCACAATTTTCTGGTTTCCCCCAAAAACGCGGAATTGCTTGAAGTGCTGCAGTCCCTTCCCCTGAGTGACGACAGCATGGTCTTTATCTGGGGGAAGGAAGGGACGGGCAAGTCTCATTTGCTTCAGGCGCTATGCCATGCCTGTGAGGAAAGCGGAGCCCGGCAGGCACTGTACCTGGCTACAGGCAAGATCAGGATGTTCGGCCCGGAGGTGTTCAGTTCCCTGCATCACATGGACCTTATCTGTATCGATGATATCCAGACGCTTCTTGGCGATGCGGCCTGGGAGGAAAGTCTGTTTGCCTTTTTTAACCGGGCACGGGATGCTGGCGTAAAGCTGGTTATAAGTGCCACCTCGGCACCGCGGGCCCTGGATTTTTCCCTGCCTGACCTGGCATCACGTCTGTCATGGGGAATGGTTTATCATCTCCACGAACTGGATGATGATGAGAAGCTTGAAGCATTACAGCAACGGGCTGAAACCATGAATATGCCAATTCCTGTGGATGTGCTTCAGTATCTCTATCACCGTCACCCGAGGAATCTGCAAAGCCTTCTGGAAGTGCTGGAGCGTCTTGATCAGTTATCGCTTGCTGAAAAGAAGCGCTTGACCACGGCATTCGTCAGGCAGGTCATGGGCTGGCAAGCCTGATTACTTTTTGCCAGTCGCCATCAAAAGCGGTGCATATCAAAACGCCGGGGTTGTCGAACATTCCTGGCAGTGCAGGTACAGACCGTTTGGGTCATTGAAGTCCAGGAGTGTCTGAATATCCCGGTTTAACCTGGCATAAAAACCCTGCAGTACATTCAGAGGAGTGGGTGAATAAATGGCAGTGTGTCCATGGTTCATCCTGACCAGTGCGTTGCCTGCCATTTCCTTTATAAATTGCTGGGCAGGGCTCAGGGCCTGTTCGACCACAACGGTGCCATAGTCGTCCAGATCGGCCAGGCGGGCGGCGGCGTTTACAGCAGAGTCCAGGTCGCCCAGGTTGTCCACCAACCCGGATTCCAGGGCGTCCTGACCGGACCATACCCGCCCCCGGGCAACGGCATCGGCTTCGTCCACAGTCATATCCCGGGACTGCGCGACCAGGCTGATGAAGCGTCGATAGCCATCATCAAGCTGCAACTGCAAGATGGTTTCCATTCTTGGCGGCAGGTTTCGACCAATAGCAAGGCTGCCAGCCAGGTCTGTGGTGCCCACTCCATCGGTATGCAGGCCCAGTTTTTCAAAACTTTCCTCAAAGGTCGGGTAAATCCCGAAGATGCCGATAGATCCAGTAATGGTGCTGTTACTGGCCCAGATTTCGTTGGCGGGAGTGGCAATCCAGTAGCCGCCTGATGCGGCCACGCTGCCCATGGAGACGACCAGCGGCTTGCCTTCCTGCCGTAGCAGGGCCAGTTCCCGGCGGATAATTTCCGACGCGAAGGCACTGCCGCCGCCGCTGTCTATTCGCAGAACAATGGCCTTGATGGCGCTGTCTTCTCTTGCCTGCTGTATGAGTTCGGCCAGGGAGTCACCTCCGATTTCACCGGGGTCGCGGTAGCCGTCAAATATCTGGCCGCTGGCGACAATAATGCCAACCTGACTGTCGTGAGCCTGCTCAAGATCCAGCTGATCCTGTTGTGCTGCAAGGTAACTGGCAAAATCGATGTGCTGGAATTCGTTGCCGCTGTATCCGGTTCCGATGACCCGTTTCAGGTATTCCGTTGCCTGAGTACGGTCCATGAGTTCGTCAACCAGGCGGCTTTCCAGGTTCATTGTGGCACTGTCGCCATTGTATTCAGCGAGTTTTCTGTCAAGACTGTCGATGTGTTCAGTCAGGTAGCCCGGTTCGAGCTGGCGGGCAGCGGTGACATCCTGAAGATAGATTGACCAGAGATCCCCGAGCCAGTCTTCGCTGGCCTCCCGGGCCTCGGCAGACATGTCATTGCGCGTGTAAGGCTCGACTGCTGATTTGTACTCGCCTACCCGGAATACGTGGACATTCACGCCCAGCTTGTCCAGGGCGTCACGAAAAAACAGCTGGTAGCTGCTGAAGCCTTCAAGATCTATATCGCCCATGGGATTGAGGATCAATTCGTCAGCATGAGCGGCGAGATAGTATTGACCCTGTGTAAAACTGTCGCCGTAGGCATATACCGTCTTGCCGCTTGCCCTGAAATTATCCAGGGCCCGGGCAACGTCCTGGAGTTTGCTCAAACCTGAGGACTGCAGATTGTTCAGGACCATCACGAGAGATGAGATGTTGCTGTCTTCAGCCGCCAGGTTGATGGCATCAAGGACGTCCTGCAACAGGACTTCCTTATTTTGTATGTCCGAGTCGAGGGAGTCGGCGACCAGTGCATCCAGAGGGTCGACAAAGGTCAGCTGGTCTACAAGTGTGCCGTCAGGATTCAGCAGCAGGGCGCTTCCGGGCTGCACCATGACAGGCGCTTCCCCAATCAGGGAGTCCAGAAAAAGCAGGATCAGAAAAATAAAGAGCAGGTTGAGGATGACACTGCGAAATCCCCGATACAGCATGGCCAGTCCGGAAAAAAAACGGCCCAGGGTGGAGGTGGGTTTTGCCATGGCAGATTAACCTGAAAGTAGGGTGATTAGGGAGTTTGGCGTAGAGACCGGATAAAAATGATAGCTGAAACAAACAGAGCCACACAAATCACAGCCTCCGCAATACCGGGAATGAACTGACCGGGGGTGAAGGCCTTCAGAATCCCGTGGGTCAGGAAAAACAGATCGAGAAAGCACAGCCACTGAATACTACGCGTGCGGTTTTTCAGCAGGCCGGGAAAGGTTAAAAGGAGTGGAAAGCACTGGAGTACAAGGATGAGAAGGTTGAAGCCTGCCAGGATATTTCCGGAGACCACCGCCAGCAGTAACAGGCCCGCGCAAACCAGGGTGAGTTTTTTGGCAGCCAGTGTCGACATGGGTCAGTTTGACAACTTAAGGGCTATTTTTGCCAATCGCTTGCCCAGAGCCTGGCACAGTGCCGTTTCATGCTCTGACAGGGTGGTCGATCCGTTGATGCCGGAGACATGTGTGGGGCCGTAAGGTGTCCCCCCCGTGGTAGTTTGGGACAGAGCGGCTTCGGTATAAGGCAGGCCACAGTACATCATGCCATGGTGAAGCAGGGGCAGCAGCATGGAGAGCAGGGTGGATTCCTGTCCCCCGTGCAGGCCTGCAGTAGACGTGAATACGCCGCAGGGCTTGTCTACCAATGCACCGCTCAGCCACTGGGCGGCGGTGCCGTCCAGGAAATATTTCATGGCAGCTGCCATGTTGCCGAATCGGGTCGGACTGCCCAGTGCGAGCCCGCTACACCCCGCCAGATCATCCTCGGTGCAATACACGGCTCCTTCGGTCGGAACTGCCGGCTCAGTGGCTTCGATATTGGTGGAAACCTTGGGTACAGTTCGCAGCCTGGCTTCCATGCCGGTAACAGATTCCACGCCGCGAGCAATCTGGGTAGCCATCTCAAGGACTGATCCATGCTGGGAGTAATACAATACGAGGATATAGGGGGAGCTCATGGTATTAGGACCTGCATCAGATCAGTGTCAGTACGTTTTCAGGGGGGCGTCCCAGGACGGCCTTGTTCCCGGACACCACGATGGGGCGCTCGATGAGCCTGGGGTGGCTGGCCAGGGCGTCAAGCAGGTCATCCTCTGACAGGGAGGCATCAGACAGATTGAGGGTTTTGTAGTCTTCCTCGGATTTGCGTATCAATTCCCGGGCACTGATACCCAGTTTGCCAAGAAGCGTCCGGATTTCATTGCGGGATGGCGGAGTATCCAGATACAGGATAATCTCTGGTGTAATATTTTTCTCCCGCAATAATTCCAGTGTCTGTCGGGATTTTGAGCAGCGGGGATTGTGATAAATAGTGATCTGGGTCATTGTCCGGTCCTGCTGAAAAGGGGACTATGGTAGACATCCTGTGTTGGTTAAACAAGGCAATATGAATACGGAAAACACCTCTGCGAATACGCTGGAACCCTGGTCAAGTCCCAGAGCCCTGTGGCGCTTCATCTTTTTTGTGTTCAGGCAGTTTCTGGCGCATAGCGGCATGGAAAATGCCAAATCCCTGACCTATATGTCCCTGTTCGCCGTGGTGCCCCTGCTGACCCTGATTCTTGCCATCCTGTCAGCTTTCCCTTCATTCCAGGTGTTTGGAAGCCAGATACAAGGGATGATTTTTGATCGTCTACTGCCAGCGTCCTCCAGCGAACTGGAAGTGTACATCACCGAATTTTCCAGTCAGGCCAAGAATCTGACCTGGATTGGCGCAGTGATGCTGCTGGCCACAGCCTACCTGATGCTGGTCAATGTGGAGCGCAGTTTCAACCGGATCTGGGATGTCGCGCAGCTTCGTAAAGGAATCGCCAGTTTCCTGCTGTACTGGAGTGTGCTGAGCCTGAGCCCGCTGCTGCTGGGCGTGGGTTTTGCCATCAGCTCCTACATCACGTCGTTGACCCTGTTTGAAAAATTTACAGAAGTATCTGATAGCGTGGGCGCGCGAAGTCTGGTGCTGAGCCTGTTCCCGACAGTACTGACCACCATTGCCTTCACGTTGCTCTATGTGGCGGTACCTAACTGTGGTGTCAGATTACGGCATGGATTCACCGGTGGCCTGGTGGTGGCCTTGTTATTTATCGTGGTGAAGTGGGTTTTCGGCAAGTTCATTGCCACGGCCAGTTATGAATTTGTTTATGGGACGTTTGCCGCAATACCGATATTTCTGATGTGGCTGTATTTGTGCTGGGTAGTCATCCTGTTTGGGGCCAACCTGGTCAGGGCGATTCCGGTGTACCGGATCAGAACCTCGACTCGGCAGTTGCACCCGTCACTGTTGATCATTGCCCTGCTGCACAAGTTCTGGCAGCACCATCAGCAAGGTGTGAGCGTCACAGTTCGTGAGTTACTGGAAAATGACTGGGCCTTTCACGATGATTTGCTGGGGACCAGCCTGGAGTTTCTGCAGGAGAAAAAGATCATCAGGACTTGCGGGGAGGGGGAATACATACTGAACCGGGAGCTGGACAGTATTTCCCTCTGGCAGTTGCTGCAGTCAATGCCCTGGGGGCTGCCTGGAGGCAGTGACTTTATTCGCAAGTTGCCCGAGCCGGTAGTCAGTCATCTGCCTGATGCTGCCTGGCTTGGAAGCACGTTCAAGGAAATAGAAGGGAAAGCGCAGCAAGCTTTTTCCCTGAGCCTTGCTGCGTATTTTCGTAAGGAGGCCAGTCCGGGAGACGGGAGCGATTCCAGTGAAGCCTAATCGATAGTGACCCTGTCTTTCAGGAAGTCCACAACCTTGGAAACCGGAACATCCTGGGTATCTTCCGTACCGCGTTTCTTGTACTCAACCACTTCATTCTCCAGTCCCCTGTCAGAAACGACCAGGCGGTGAGGAATGCCGATCAACTCCATGTCGGCAAACTTGACGCCCGGGCTGGTTTTCTTGTCGCGGTCATCCAGAAGAACATCCAGTCCTGCGGCCTGCAGTGATTCATACAGGCTTTCACTGATCTGCGTCACTTTCTCGGATTTGTGCGCGTTCAGGGGAATGATGACCACGTGGAACGGGGCGATGTTGTCAGGCCAGATGATGCCCTTGTCGTCATGGCACTGTTCAATGGCAGCCGCCACGATGCGACTGACACCAATGCCATAACAGCCCATGGTCATCACAGTGCTTTTGCCATTCTCGTCGAGAACGGTAGCATTCATGGCGGCGCTGTATTTGCTGCCCAGCTGGAAGATATGGCCCACTTCGATACCACGCTTGATGGACAAGGTGCCTTTTCCGTCAGGGCTTGCATCGCCCTCCACAACATTGCGCAGATCGGCCACCTGGTCGATTTGGGCGTCCCGGCCCCAGTTTGCACCGGTAAAGTGCTGTCCATCCTGGTTGGCACCACAGACAAAGTCGGCAAGGACGGCGGCATCCCGGTCTACGATAATCCTGAGTGCATTGTTCACAGGGCCGATGGAACCAGGCTCACAACCCAGGGCAGACCGGATCTGTTCATCACTGGCAAAAACCAGTGGTGAAGCTACACCCTCAATTTTGCCAGCCTTGATCTCATTGAGCTGGTGGTCGCCACGCAACACCAGGGCGACCAGCGGTTGGGCGTCGTCCTCACTGTCACCGACAACGACCAGGGTTTTGACTGTAGAAGTCTTGTCAACGCCCAGCAACGCACTGACTTCCTCGATGGTCCGGGTATCAGGCGTGGCAACCATGGTCAGGTCCTGAGCAGGGGCAGGGCGATCCTGGTCCGGGGCCCTGGCAGAGGCCATCTCCAGATTGGCGGCGTAATCCCCCTGATCGCTGAATACGATCTCATCTTCACCGGAGTCGGCAAGTACGTGGAATTCATGGGAGCTGTTGCCGCCAATATTGCCGGAATCCGCCTCGACAGCACGAAAACTGAAACCCAGGCGAGTAAAGATCCTGCTATAGGTGTCATACATCTGCTGGTAAGTCTGAGCCAGGGATTCATGGTCCTGATGAAAGGAATAGGCATCTTTCATGATGAATTCCCTGGACCTCATCACCCCAAATCGAGGGCGGCGTTCATCACGGAATTTGGTCTGGATCTGGTAGATATTCATGGGAAGCTGTTTGTAGCTGCTGATCTCATTGCGTACCAGATCGGTAATGACTTCCTCGTGGGTAGGGCCAAGACAGAAATCCCGGGAGTGCCTGTCCTGGAAACGCTGCAGTTCATCACCCATGACATCCCAGCGTCCTGATTCATGCCATAGTTCGGCGGGCTGTACCACCGGCATGGAAACTTCCAGAGCACCAGAGCGGTTCATTTCCTCCCGCACGATGCGGGTTACCTTCTGCAATACCCGCAATCCGACAGGTAGCCAGTTATAAAGACCGGCAGCCAGTTTACGGATCATGCCTGCCTTGAGCATTAGCTGGTGGCTGACCACAACGGCATCTGCAGGGGTTTCCTTGGTGGTTGCTAGAAGGTACTTGGAAGTTCGCATGGCTTTTGGTTGTCTCTGAGATAATGTGTCTGTGTTGACAAGGTTGTGTATACGGGTATGTAAAGGTTCCACTAACAGAAAAGCAGCCCTGAGGCTGCTTTTCCGAATCGGTGTTATGTGAATGAAGGGCAGGGCCAGCTCAAATCACATGCGACGTCTTTCTTACTCTGCCAGGTAATCCTTACAGGGCAAATTCTTTCAGTTTCTTCAGGGGAAGAACCTTAACCCGTGTGGTAGCAGGTTTTTTCGGAATATCCATGGTTTCGCCTGGACGGAAAGGATTTGGAACGTTTTTGCGGGCAGGTCTGGCAGGACGTTTTACGGCTTTGATTTTCAGCAGGCCAGGCAGAGTGAATTCACCCACGCCTCTTTTCTTGATGTGCCTTTCAACCAGATCGGTCAGCTCGTCCAGAACAGAAGAAACCTGCTTGCGGCTCAGACCGGTGTTGTCTGCAATCGTGTTGAGGATCTGGGTTTTTGTGTATTTTTCCTGGATAGCGGAGGTGTTTTTAGTGGGTGCTTTTTTTGCAGCGGGTTTTTTAGCGGCCATACTAGGTCTCTCTTGAAATCGCTCTTGATGTTGGTTTTTGTTACCCCGGCCTGACCGGGAACTTCTTGTAATGACAGTCCGATAACCAGCAAAAATATTCCTTGTGAGCAGCCATGTCGGCTGTCGTCCGTCCACGTATTCCAACAGGAATTAAGCAAATGATACTGCGTCGTGAACAAGGAGATTTCTACCGATATCCAGTGCTTTTTTGCACCCTTGAATATCGTCCTGAACGAGGTGCTATTTATAGCGGAATAGGCAAGGTCGGGCAAGGGCTTTCTTAAAACTTTTCCCTGTTTTCAGGCTAAAAATGCCAAGTTTTCACATTGCACTTTGAAACGTGGGGTGTCGGGCTTGGATTTGGGTTTTCTGCCACCATCTTGCTCCTGCACCAGGTGTCTGGATGCATGATTAATAATGCCAGTTAAATTCTAAATGAGTTACAATACGCGGTTTTTTGTGGCTCGATAATTTCACTATCCGGGTGATAAATATGCCTATTTATGAATATCGTTGTGAGTCCTGTGGCGAAGAGCTGGAAAAGATCCAGAAATTCAGTGACCCGCCATTAACTGACTGTCCGGTCTGCGGCAAGTCAGCACTGAAAAAACTGGTTTCTGCGAGCTCATTCAGGCTCAAGGGTTCCGGCTGGTATGAAACGGATTTCAAGGACAAGAAAAAGTCGACTGCAGGCTCCAAGAATGATGGGACCGGAAGCTCAGATAAAAGCAGCAGTGGCGGGAGCTCTGGCGGGACAGGTGCGTCCGGAAGCAGTGAAAGCAGTGGAAGCAGTGATAGTGGCAAGTCAGGAAATAAGGCTGCAAGCAGCAAGGAATAACAAACAGTACAAGTCCGAAGGTTGATGGCGCTCTTTAGAGTTACAGTTACAGCTTATCGCTTACCGCCGGATCACCATTTAAATTTTCAATAACGAAGAATGTAATTAAAAGTAACAGGAATTGTATATGCGCACTCATTACTGTGGCGAATTGAATGACAGCCACATTGACCAGACTGTTTCCCTGTGTGGCTGGGTACACCGCCGCCGTGACCATGGTGGCGTCATTTTTCTTGATCTCAGGGATCGGGACGGTATCACCCAGGTGGTCTTTGACCCCGATACTGTAGAAAGCTTTGCCAGGGCCGAGCAGGTTCGCAATGAATTTGTCGTCAGGGTACAGGGTCTGGTTCGCGCTCGCCCGGCGGGTACTGAAAATCACGATATGACAACTGGCAAAATCGAGGTGCTGGGTAAAGAGCTGGAAATACTGAATGCCGCCGATACCCCACCTTTCCAGTTGGATGAACACACTGCAGTCAGTGAGGACGTTCGTCTGCGCAACCGGTTTATCGACCTGCGCCGGCCTGAAATGCTCAATCGCATGCGTATGAGATCCCGAATCACAAGTAGCATTCGCCGCTATCTGGATGACAACGGATTTCTGGACATTGAAACACCTATCCTGACCCGTGCCACACCTGAAGGTGCCAGGGACTATCTGGTTCCCAGCAGAACGCATCCAGGCAATTTCTTTGCTTTGCCGCAGTCGCCGCAGCTGTTCAAGCAGCTGCTCATGGTTGCCGGTATGGACCGCTACTACCAGGTGGCCAAGTGTTTTCGTGATGAGGACCTCAGGGCTGACCGCCAGCCGGAATTCACCCAGATCGACATGGAAACCTCATTTCTGGATGAAGACCAGATCATGTCGATTTCCGAAAACATGATCCGTGGCGTATTCAAACAGCATCTGGATGTGGAGTTGCCGGCATTTCCCCGGATGACCTATGAAGAGGCTATTCGCCGCTTCGGTATTGATCGACCGGACCTGCGTATCCCGCTGGAGCTGGTGGATATTGCCGATCTGATGAAGGATGTGGAGTTCAAGGTGTTCAACGCCCCGGCCAACGATCCTGCCAGCCGGGTTGTTGTACTGAAAGTTGATGGCGGCAGTGAAATAAGCCGCAAGCAAATCGATGACTATACGGATTTTGTCGCTATCTATGGCGCCCGTGGTCTGGCCTGGGTCAAGGTAAATGACATCAATGCCGGTGTTGAAGGATTGCAGTCGCCGATTCTGAAATTCATGCCGGTGGACGTGATAAACAGTGTGCTTGAGCGCTGCCAGGCAAAAACAGGTGACATCCTGTTCTTTGGTGCAGACAAGGCCAAAATCGTGAATGAGGCCATGGGCGCACTGCGTTGTCGTGTTGGCGAAGACCTCAATATGTTGCAAAGCGAATGGGCGCCACTATGGGTGGTGGATTTCCCGATGTTTGAATTCGATGAGAAGGACGGCAGCTACACCTCGGTCCATCATCCGTTTACCTCGCCGTCCTGTTCCCCTGAGGAACTGGAAGCCAATCCTGGGCAGGCGCTGTCCCGAGCCTATGACATGGTATTGAATGGCACAGAGCTGGGTGGAGGTTCCATTCGTATAAACCGTCCAGAAATGCAGCAGTCTGTCTTTCGCGTGTTGGGCATAGGTGAGGAAGAAGCAGAGGAAAAGTTTGGCTTCCTGCTTAACGGCCTGCGTTATGGTGCGCCGCCTCATGGCGGTATTGCCTTTGGTCTGGACCGCCTGGTCATGATGATGACCGGCACCCACTCCATTCGTGATGTGATTGCCTTCCCCAAGACACAGTCTGCAGCCTGTCTGTTGACCAATGCGCCAGGTGAAGTGAACAACCAGCAATTGCGTGAGCTGAATATTCGCCTGCGTGAGGTCCCCAAGCCTGAAAGCACTCAGTAAGACCGGTGCAAAAGGCAAGTCATGGCTGGCCACAGTAAATGGGCAAATATCAAGCACCGCAAGGCGGGACAGGACGCCAAACGGGGCAAGATATTTACGAAAATCATCCGTGAACTGACTGTTGCAGCCAAACAGGCTGGAGGCAATATCGCCGATAACCCGAAGCTCAGGGGTGTCGTGGACAAGGCGCTAAGCGCCAACATGACCAGGGACACGATTGAGCGAGCTATCGAACGTGGTGCCGGCAGTGCTGACAACGATAATCTTGAGGAACTGATTTACGAGGGTTATGGCCCTAACGGGGTTGCAGTCCTTGTAGAGACCCTGACGGACAATAAAAACCGGACTGTCGCTGATGTTCGGCATTGTTTTTCCAAATCCGGGGGTAACCTGGGAACGTCGGGGTCGGTAGCCTATATGTTTAATCGGATCGGGGTTATCTCCTACGGCAAGGAAGTCGATGAAGATGCCTTGATTGAATCTGCCCTGGAAGCCGGAGCGGATGATATCGTGAGTCATGACGACGGCAGTATTGATATCCATACGTCCTTTGAACACTTCGGAACCGTCAAGGATGCCCTGGATGCTGCCGGCCTGGAGGCCAGTAACGCAGAAATCACCATGCTGGCGGATAATGAGGTTGATGTTGATTTTGAAGGGGCGGAAAAAGTGCTACGTCTCGTTGAGCAGCTGGAAGACCTCGATGATGTTCAGAATGTGTACTCCAATGCCGGCATTTCGGAACAGGTTATGGCACGACTCAATGAGGCATCCTGACACAGGTTCCTTATAATAATGCATCCTCAGGTGGGCCTGGCGGGGCCAAGTCAGGGGTTCTGGTAGTGGTTTCTGGTAAGGGGTTGAGATGAGCGTCATATTAGGGATCGACCCGGGTTCGCGAATTTGCGGCTACGGCCTGGTCAAAGCCAGGGGCAATCAGCTTGACTATATCGCCTGTGGTGTCATCAAGATGGGAACTTTGAGTTTTCCTGAGCGCCTCGACACCATCTTTTCGGACATTTCAGATATCATTGCGGAGCATCAACCGGACATGGTTGCCGTGGAAGAAGTCTTCATGGGCAAGAATGCGTCCTCGGCCCTTAAACTTGGTCAGGCCCGCGGGGCGGCCATCGTAGCCTGTACCCGACAGGCACTCCCGGTTGCCGAATATGCAGCGCGAAAGATCAAGCAGGCCGTGGTGGGCAAGGGGCAGGCAGAGAAAAAGCAGGTGCAGCAGATGGTCAAGTCACTGCTGGGATTATCCAGGGTGCCTGTAGAGGATGCAGCTGATGCCCTTGCTGTGGCTATCTGTCATGCCAACACCCAGCACTCACTGATTCGTATGGCTGGCGTAAAATCCGGCAGGCGAGGGCGCTTGCAGGGAATCAAATAGGCAAGAATATGTTATTTAACAGGGTGGCATGTAACAGATGATAGGCAGAATTACCGGGGTATTGCTTGCCAAGGACAATCAGCATGCCCTGGTGGATGTCCAGGGCGTGGCTTACGAGGTGGAAGTCCCGTTGCGCACCTATTTCGAATTGCCTGAACCGGGTGGAGCGGTGATGTTGCACACCCATTTTATCGTTCGGGAAGATGCCCAGCTGTTGTTCGGGTTTCTGGACGAGAGCATGCGTGCACTATTCAGGATATTGATCAAGGTAAATGGCGTTGGTCCCAAGCTGGCACTGGCGCTTCTGTCAGGCATGGATGTGGGGGATTTTGTCAGTTGTGTGCAACGTGACGACGTGAATGCGCTGGTTAAATTACCCGGGGTGGGCAAGAAAACCGCTGAACGTCTGATCATTGAAGTCAAGGACAAGCTGAAAGACTGGCAGGGATATTCCTCTACAGCCACATCCGGCGTGCCGTTAACCGGCAGCGCTGAAGGCAGCAGTTTTGAGGAAGCCGAAACAGCACTGATATCGCTGGGCTACAAGCCACAGGAGGCCGCCAAAGCGGTCGCTTCAGCAACAAAAATACTTGAAGAATCCGGGCTGGTGGCTGATAGTGAAAATCTGATCAGAACAGCTCTGAAAAACATGATGTAAATAAAAACAAGGCAAGTTCACCGGTCAACTATGAGAGAGGAAGACAGCATAATTTCATCCGGCAAGTCTGGCGGGGAAGAGCATCATGACAACATGATCCGCCCGGCGCGGCTGTCAGACTACATTGGCCAGGAAACGGTCAAGGAGCAGATGGAAATCTTTATTGGTGCCGCCCGTAAACGCGGGGAGGCACTGGATCATACCCTGGTATTCGGCCCCCCCGGCCTGGGTAAAACGACGCTGTCCCATATTATTGCCAATGAAATGGGCGTGTCCCTGAAAAGCACATCCGGGCCTGTACTGGAGAAGGCTGGCGACCTGGCTGCCATGCTGACTAACCTGGAGCAGGGGGACGTACTGTTTATCGATGAAATTCATCGTCTGAATCCCGCCATCGAGGAAATCCTTTATCCGGCCATGGAAGACTACCAGCTGGATATCATGATCGGGGAAGGGCCTTCTGCCCGATCCCTGAAACTGGAGCTGCCGCCCTTCACGCTGGTTGGCGCGACTACCCGGGCGGGATTGCTGACTTCTCCGCTCAGGGATCGTTTCGGGATAGTCCAGCGCCTGGAGTTTTACTCCATGCTGGAGTTAAGCAGTATCGTTAAGCGTTCTGCGGCAATCATGAATATTCCCTGTGATGATGAGGGTGCGCAGGAAATTGCTCGTCGGTCCCGAGGAACTCCCAGGATTGCAAACCGTCTATTACGTAGGGTCAGGGATTATTCCGAAGTGAAGGGTGACGGCACCATCGGTGGAGAAATTGCCGGTACCGCCCTGGATATGCTGAGTATCGACAAGAACGGTTTTGATCATCTCGACCGCCGTCTGTTGATGACCATGATCGAGAAGTTTGATGGGGGACCCGTCGGAATAGACAGCATTGCTGCTGCCATCAGCGAGGAACGGGGCACGGTTGAGGATATTCTGGAGCCATACCTGATCCAGCAGGGTTTCATCCAGCGTACGCCGCGAGGAAGGGTTATTACCCAGTTTGCCTACCGCCATTTCGGTTTGAAACCGGCGCAGGCTCTGGATGATCTGTTTGCCGGCAATACAGGGCAGCAGGACTCGCTGGAATAGAGTGTAACTGGCAATGCCCCGCATGTTTAAAGGGGAGGTCGTTGTATGTGTAGTGGCTGTTTTAGAGGTTATATAAATGGGTGATTCATTAAGTTTGTGGACCCTGGTCGCCAATGCCAGCTGGCTGGCGCGACTGGTGATGTTAAGCCTTCTGCTCATCTCGGTGATGTCGTGGGTCATCATCGTTCAGAAATGGATCATCATTTCTGATGCCGGAAAGGAGCTGCTGGGATTTGAAAAACGCTTCTGGTCAGGCATGGATCTGAGCCAGCTTTACCGTGACGGCACCAGCAAACAGAAAAATACCAGTCCAATTGGAATGGAGAACCTCTTTCGTTCCGGTTTCAAGGAGTTCACCCGTCTGCGTCAGCAGCCTGGTATAGATTCGGATGCGGTCATGGAGGGAGCCCAGCGTGCCATGCGGGTTGCCCTGGCCCGGGAAGAGAAGGTCCTGGAGAGGCATCTGCCCATACTCGCTACGGTGGCATCGGTATCAGTGTACCTGGGGCTGTTCGGGACCGTCTGGGGCATCATGAACACCTTCGTCAGTCTGTCCAATCAAAGCCAGGCATCACTTGCTGTGGTTGCTCCGGGTATCAGTGAGGCCTTGCTGGCAACCGAGATGGGCCTGTTTGCCGCGATTCCTGCGGCCATAGCCTATAACCGTTATGCCTCCAAGGTGGATTCGATCATTCACAGTTACATCACATTCACCGACGAGTTTTCAAGTATTCTTCATCGTCAGGCCCACACCAAGCGAGTGCAGGAGTAAGTCCGTATGGAAAGATCCCGCCGCCGCAAACAGATGGCTGAGATCAATGTTGTACCTTTGATCGACGTTATGCTGGTGCTGCTGATCGTTTTCATGATTACCGCGCCACTCATCACCCAGGGAATCAAGGTTGATCTGCCTGAGGTTGATGCGGACCCGGTTGAAAACAGTGATGAAATATCCCTGGTGGTTTCCATTAATGAAGAGGGGAATTACTTCATCAGCCTGGGGGCTGAAGAGGATCCCCAGCCCGTCCCGCTAGACAGTATTCAGTCGGATGTCAGCAAAATCATCAGTCAGAACCCTGCTGTACCGGTATTTGTCGAAGCAGATCAGTCCATCAATTACGGCACAGTGACAAGCCTCATGGCGACTCTGTCAGATGCCGGTGTTGTGGATATCCACTTGATCACACAGCCGCCGGCAGTCGGTAATTAGGCATGTCCAAACGACGCTGAATCACCATGAAAAAATTTCACCCGCTGGCATTGTTACTCAAATTTGAAGGCTACCCGCCAGCCGTTGTTGCCTCCCTGTTTTTGCATGCTGGTCTGTTGGTGTTTTTGCTGGGCAGAAGTGTTGATCCTTCCGACTACATGAAAATTGAGGACCCGGTCATCATCACCGCCTCTGCTGTGGATGTGAACCCTCAGCGCCTGCGAAGACTGGAGCGTATCGAACAGGAACGTCGTGCTGAGCAGCGCCGCCAGGAGCAGGCAGCAGCCCGGGAAAAGGCCAGGAAGGAGGCGGCAGCAAAAGAGGCGCAGGTCAAACGGGAGCAGGAAGCTGCGGATAGACGCCGCCAGGAGGAATTGGCCAGACAGCGGGCAGCTGACGAGAAACGGGAACAGGAGCGTGTTGCCGAACAGACCCGCCAGCGTGAAGAGGCAAATCGCCGGGAGCAGGAGCGTCGTGCACAGGAACAGGCTGCGCGGGATGCCGCTGTCAGAGCTGCAGAGCAGGCCCAGGCCAGCCAGATTGCCAGTGAAAACCTGCTCGTAGCAGAATATTCTGCCAAAATACGCCAGATCATTACCCAGAGCTGGCAGATTCCACCGAGTGCCAGAAACGGCATGTCAGCTACTGTTCGTTTGCGTCTGGTGCCAACCGGCGAAGTGGTCTCTGTCACCGTTGTCCAGGGCAGTGGTGATGCCGTCTTTGATCGCTCTGTCATCCAGGCTGTGGAAAGGGCTGACCGTTTCCCGGAACTGCAGGACCTGGAAAATGCTGTTTTTGAGCGAAATTTCAGAACATTTGAATTGTTATTCAGACCAGAGGATCTCTTGCGATGACGTTGACCGCCAGGATGTTTACCCGCGCCTTTTTCCTGATACTTTCCCTGTTGCCCGTGATGGCTGCGGCCCAGTTGCAGATCGTGATCACCCAGGGTGTGGACGATCCTGTCGAGATTGCTGTTGTTCCTTTTGAATGGACCGGTTTTGGCGTCCTTGAGGAAAATATCCCCCAGATAATTTCCACCAATCTTCGTAATAGTGGTGAATTCGCGCCTATTCCGGAAGGGAATATGCTCAGTACGCCGCATAGCCAGAATGAGGTGTTTTACAGGGACTGGCGCTTCCTGGGGGCTGACTATCTTCTGATTGGCAAGATTTCAGAAACCGGGGGCAGCATGCAGGTCCAGTATGAACTGTTTGATGTACTTAGGGAGGAGCGTCTGCTTGGTGAAGTGCTGGGTGGGGGCAGGGTGCAACTCAGGGACATTGCCCACAATATCAGTGACAAGGTGTTTGAAAAGATCACAGGTGTACGAGGTGCTTTTTCCACCAAGATTCTGTATATCACTTCGCAGCGCATCAGTAATGATCTGACCACCTACCAGTTGAACCTGTCTGATGCCGATGGAGGACGGCCCCAGGTGCTGCTCACATCCCAGGAGCCGATCATGTCTCCATCCTGGTCGCCAGACGGCCGCCGGATTGCCTATGTGTCTTTTGAATCGACAAGGCCCCGCATCTATATCCAGGAACTGGCCACTGGCAACAGGGAACAGATGACCGATTTCCAGGGGATCAATTCGTCCCCGGTATTTTCACCGGATGGCAACCGCCTGGCGATGGTGCTATCCAAGGATGGCAATCCGGACGTTTATGTCATGGATTTACGAACACGCGACCTGCGCCGGGTGACCAACCACTTTGCCATTGATACGGAGCCCAGCTGGACACCGGACGGAAAGTCCCTGATTTTTACCTCTGAGCGGGGAGGCAACAGTCGACCCCAGATTTACCAGGTGGATCTGGATACCGGCTGGGTGGAGCGTCTGACCTTCGAAGGAACCTACAATTCCAAGGGCATCATGCTGCCGGACAAGGTGAATTTGCTAATGGTGCATCGTTATGACACAAATGATGAGTATCATCTGGCCATTCAAAATATCGAGCGCGGCACGATCCGGATTTTGACAGAAACCTCACTGGACGAATCGCCAAGCATTGCCCCGAACTCCAGTATGGTGATTTATGCCTCAAAGGCCGGAAATCGCGGGATTCTGAACGCGGTGTCCATTGACGGCCGCGTAAAGTTCCAGCTACCATCCGCGCAAGGTGACGTCAGGGAACCCTCGTGGTCTCCCTTTTTTGAATAAAAACGGGCAAAACCAAAAATAAAGTTGCGATATCGCCAATAAGGTATTGTTTCTGGGGAAAAAATTTTAGAAAATTAGTGGGATTCGCCCCACCAAAATTTCTGCATAGTGAACGAGAGGAGTAGGTATGCAAACTGTTAAAGTATTAAAATTCGGACTGGCCATGCTGTTGTCGGCAACCCTTGTTGCATGTGCTTCCAATGACACAGAAGACATGGGCAGCTCCGACAATTCAGGGGCAATGACCAGCAGTTCTTCTTCAAGCACGGGTAGCTCGGCAACGACTTCGGGAACTGACCCGAATGCTGGCCTGTCCCAGGCCCAGATCCGTGAGCGTGACAATGCCATGCGCACCACGGTGTTCTACTTTGAATTTGACCGTTCAGATCTGAGCGCAGAAGCCCGTGCCGCCCTGGTTCATCATGCCAACTATCTGAAAGCCAATCCTTCCACACGCTACCGCCTGGAAGGACATGCTGATGAGCGTGGCACCCGTGAATACAACCTGGCTCTGGGTGAGCGTCGAGCCCAGGCTATTGAGCGCTACCTGCAGGTACAGGGTGTTTCCTCCAACCAGCTGGAAACCATCAGCTACGGTGAAGAAAACCCGGTTGATCCTGGTACTTCTGAAGCTGCCTATGCCAAGAACCGTCGGGTAGAAATCCACTAAGACGTGTTCGCAGCCAGGCTGCAAAAAGATGTTAGAATAAGCCGGGTTCGCCCGGCTTATTTTTTGGGGAAAATTTGATGCTGCTACTTAATCGTTTCTTGATACTTACCGTGTTTACGCTGGCCAGTCCGTTGCTGACAGCCCAGGTACAGGTTGTAGAGGCGGGCAGTGCCCGTGGCCAGTCACAACCGGCAGCTAATGACAACCAGAATGAGATTGTCATAAATATGTACTTGCAGCTTGAGGCTCTACAGGCTGAAGTGCAAAACCTCAGGGGGCTGGTGGAAGAGCAGTCCTACCAGATCAGGCGTATGCAGACAGAACAGCGCGATCGTTATCTGGATACGGACTCCAGATTGAGTGAATTGCAAAACCAGATAGCAAGCCCGGGAAGGGCAGCGCCTGCCATCACACAGGCACCTGTACCATTGGCACCGGTTGCAACAAATTCGACTGCAGGCGAGAACGGGTCAGTGGCAGCCAACGGCAATACGGATCAATCCGCGGCGCAGCCGGCTGTCACCAATACACCAAGAAGTGAGCAGGATATTTATCGCCAGGCCTTGGCACTACTCCTGGAGAAAGAGGAATACCAGGATTCCATCACTCTGTTCCAGCAATACATTGATATCTATCCACAGGGGCGCTATTTCACCAATGCACTGTACTGGCAGGGAGCAGCCCTGGAGCTGGTGGGCAGCTATGACAGGGCGATTGAGGTACTGACACGGCTGATTGACAACCACCCTCAGGATGCCAAGGCGCCAACAGCCATGCTAAGACTCGGGACAGTCTACCGGGAAATGGGCCGCAAGCCCGAGGCACTGGCAACCTGGCGTCGTATCAGTGAGGTGTATCCGGATAGCACGTCAGAGATCGAAATCGCCAACGAATATCTAGGCGACGCCAACAACTTCTGATTGAAACAGCCATTATTCCAGTAGCGAGATCATGGGCGCGACGCTTCGCATTTCCGAAATTTTCTATTCCCTTCAGGGAGAATCTGCCTCAGTCGGGTATCCGACGGTATTTGTCCGCCTGACGGGGTGTCCGTTGCGTTGCCAGTATTGTGATACAGCCTATGCCTTCAGTGGTGGCGTGATCTACCAGCTGGATCAGATACTTCGTGAGGTTCAGCAGTACAACACGCGTCATATCACCGTGACAGGTGGAGAGCCTCTGGCACAGCCCGCCTGTCTGCCATTACTGTCCTTGTTATGTGATGAAGGATATGAGGTATCACTGGAAACCAGTGGAGCCCTTGATATGCGTGGTGTGGATTCACGGGTAATAAAGGTAATGGATATCAAAACGCCGGGCTCACTTGAAGAGTCAAAAAACCTCCCGGAGAATCTCGATTACCTGGGCCCCAGGGACCAGGTTAAATTTGTGATCTGTAGCCATGATGATTATCTGTGGTCCCGTGAAAAAGTGGTACAAACGCAGCTTTCCGCGAAAGTCAGCGATGTCTTTTTTTCACCCAGTACGCCAGACATAAGCCCTCGGGACCTGGCTGAATGGATACTGGAAGACCAGCTCGATGTCAGAATGCAGGTCCAGTTGCACAAGATTCTCTGGGGAAATGAGCCCGGACATTGAGAACAACCATGAATACTGTCAATAAAGCTGTCGTTCTGCTCTCCGGGGGGCTTGATTCAGCCACTTGCCTGGCAATCGCCCGGGATCAGGGCTATGCGTGCTACGGCCTGAGTTTTGATTATGGCCAGCGTCACCGGGTGGAGCTGGCATCAGCCCAGCGGCTTGCTGAGCAGGCTGGTCTTGCCGATTACAAGGTTATTCCTGTAGATATGCGGGGAATAGGGGGGTCAGCACTTACCGACGCTGGCATTGATGTGCCGGTGGAGGAAAGTGTGGGAATTCCGGTGACCTATGTGCCTGCACGCAATACAGTCTTTTTGTCCTATGCCCTGGCCTGGGCTGAAGTGCTGGAAGCCAGGGCAATATTTATCGGCGTGAATGCACTGGATTATTCCGGCTACCCGGATTGCCGGCCTGAGTTCATAGCAGCGTTTCAGGAAATGGCGAATCTGGCCACCAAGGCCGCTGTTGAAGGGCTGCCTATCACTGTGGAAACGCCTCTGATCCACATGACCAAAGCCGAGATCATCACCACAGGTGTGGCGCTGGGTGTGGATTATTCAACCACAATTTCCTGCTACCAGGCAGACGAGGCGGGCAGGGCCTGCGGACGCTGTGACAGTTGTCGTCTCCGTCGCAAGGGCTTTTCTGAAGCTGGCCTGGACGATCCGACTCCTTACATCTGATCATCAGTCTGATAGATAACGGGCTTCTCTGGCAAGAACAGGTGAGGAATCCTGCGCATTCCAGCATTGGATTGTTCACCAGCCTGGATATTTACCTTCCGCAATAAAAAAAGGCCACCGGCTGACTGCACGGTGACCTTTGTGATTCTGGTGGGTCGTGATGGATTCGAACCATCGACCAATTGGTTAAAAGCCAACTGCTCTACCACTGAGCTAACGACCCGTTCATCTGGGCTTCCAAGAGCACCAAAATGAAGGCGCACATGGTACTGATCTGGCAAAAAATAGCAAGCTTTTATCAGGACATATAAAGTGAAATCAGCGGTTTATGCTACAATTCGCATCTTTGTTTTACTGAAAACCTGCCATGACCATCCTCAACCATAATACCGAGTCCGAATTCGCTGCAGAGCGTGCTTTTGTAAAATCCTACCTGGATAAAGTGCCGGAACGCTGTACCTTTCCCGAGGCAGAGGCTGATGCCCTGAAGCAGGAAATTGTCGACCTGCTCAAAGCCCGCGATGCTGTGCTCGTTGCGCATTATTACACCGGTGCCGCTCTACAGGCCCTGGCTGAAGAAACCGGAGGCTTTGTCGCGGATTCTCTGGAAATGGCCCGTTTTGGTACCGAGTCGCCGGCAAAAACCATTGTGGTTGCCGGGGTAAAATTCATGGGAGAGACAGCCAAGATACTCAATCCTGAAAAAACCATTCTGATGCCTACGCTGGATGCTACCTGTTCCCTGGACCTTGGTTGCGACATCAAGGCATTTTCGGCTTTTTGTGATCGGTATCCGGACCATGATGTGGTGGTCTATGCCAATACTTCAGCTGAGGTGAAGGCCAGATCGGACTGGGTGGTGACTTCTGCCATTGCACTTGATGTGGTGGAGCATCTGACCTCTCAGGGCAGGCCCGTGATCTGGGCACCAGACAAACACCTGGGCTCCTACATTCAAAAACAGACCGGGGCAGAAGACATGCTGATCTGGGATGGCGCCTGCATCGTTCATGAAGAATTCAAGACCCGGGCACTTGAAGATATGCGACATCTCTACCCGGATGCCGCTATCCTGGCCCACCCCGAATCCCCCATGTCGGTTCTGGAGTTGGCCGATGTGGTAGGGTCCACCACACAGATCATCAAGGCGGCCTGTGAACGACCCGAAAAGCGTTTTATTGTGGCCACCGACGCGGGCATCTTTTACAAGATGCAGCAACTAGCCCCTGAAAAGGAACTGATCCTGGCCCCGACTGCGGGGCAGGGAGCAACCTGCCGCAGCTGCGCCCAGTGTCCCTGGATGGGCATGAATACCCTGGAAACTCTCAGGAATACCCTGCGTGACGGCAGCAATGAAGTGCTGGTCGAGCGCGAGCTGTGTGACAAGGCCATGTTGCCCTTGCAGCGAATGCTCGATTTCAGGAAATCAATGCAGGCTGCCTGAGCAGGCATACTATCGGGGAGGATGACGGTGCCGGTTAACGGTAAAAACGGTTCTGGATTTCCCGGATGTAGTCCAGGCGCTGCTGTATTTTTGCCCTGACAAGCCTGTCTCGCTCCTGGTCAAGGGCAAGTGCAAACTGGCTCCTGGCCCGGGTAAAATCCCCGATCGTGATGAAATATTCTCCCCGTGCCATATGTACCCTGGTGATATTACCCGCCTGGCCCTGGACTTCTGCCAGTTCATACCACAGCTGCGGATCGTTGGGACGGACCAGCGCATGGGTTTCCAGCACCTCGGCAGCTTCGGCATAGCGTCCTGTTTCTGTGAGGGTTGAGGCCAGGGCCATGGTCAAGGGATGATTTTCCGGATTGATGCGCAGATTTTTATTCAGAATACCCAGTGCCTTGTCATATTGCTTCGCTTCCCGGGCAATATCGGCCTCCAACATCACGTAGGAAATCCGGGTTGGCTCTTTTTGCAGTAGCCCGGCAAGCGACTCACTGGCGCGGGCAAATTGTCCTGTCTGAAGCTGTCCCAGGGCCAGGCCGTAATTGGCAGCATCCTTTTCCACCCCATTGAGCTGGGGCAAGTCCCTTTCCAGTCCCAGAATCAATGCTTCCTTGTCGTTGCTAAAATGAAATGCCACGCGATATTTCATCAGTAAAAATTCAACATTCTGGACATGACTCACGCCGGGGAGGGTGTTGGCCCGGTTTTTACTGTCAGCAATACGGTTTTCATCGAGCGGGTGGGTGGACAGGAATTCCGGTAAACGTCTGGAAAAGCTTTTCATTCGCAGCATCTGCTCAAACATGCCAGCCATATCCTGGGGATCAAAACCCGCTTTGTACAGCGTACGAATACCCACCCTGTCTGCTTCCTGTTCATTGCTGCGGCTGTAACGCAACTGGTTTTCCTGGCCAACTGTCTGAGTGGTCATCAGGGCTGCCTGGCCGGCATCGCCATCCACGGTGGATGCGATGATCAGGCTGGCCAGCAGGCCGGCAATGCTGGGCAGCATATTGCTGCGGGATTCCTGCACCGAACGTGCATAATGCCGCTGACTCAGGTGGGCAAGTTCATGGGAAAGTACCGATGCCAGTTGCCCTTCATTTTCCGCATACTGGAACAGACCGGCATTGACACCAACGATGCCGCCGGGAGCTGCAAAGGCATTGAGTATGGGACTGTCGATAAGCAGGAATTCAAGGCGGTGATCCGTCAATTCACTATTGGCTGCCAGTTTGTATGTAAGACTGCTGATATATTCCAGTATCAGGGGGTCATCAAGCATCGGGGTTTCCCGTCGGAACTGCCGAAGCAACTCGCGACCAAACTCATATTCCTGCTGGGTGGAAATGGTCCCTGAAACCGCATCACCGAGCACGGGCAGGTTAACCTGGCCAGAGCTGTCCATCGGACAGGCAAACATGAAGGTGGCCAGCACTGGCAGGATGGCTCGGGTCAGGCGGGATTGGCGAAAATACGGGAAATACATCATCGTGAATGTCGGGTGAACCCCTGTTTAGACCAGTAATAATACACATTATTCCCATCTATAACTCGGTTTTTTAATGACTGCTTGCTAGAATGCCGGGCATGCAGACACAAGTAGATATCGAGTTGGATTTGTGCGGGTTAACCTGCCCAATGCCGCTGCTCAAGGCCAAGCAGTCACTGAACAAGATGGCCTCCGGAGAAGTGGTCAAGGTGATCGCTACAGACCCCGGGTCTGAGCGTGATTTCCAGGTGTTTGCCCAGCAAAGCGGCAACCGCCTGCTGGCAATGGAAAAGGGAGATGGCAGGTTTTTCTACTGGTTGCAGAAGAACTGAACCTGAATCGTGTTACCGGGAGTATCCCGGATTACAGGCGCTGCATTTCGGGGTAGCTGGATGTTAAAAGTATTCAACGGCTTGTACGACCGTTACTTTTCAGAAGAAGAGGCGATCATTTTTTCGCTGCTGCTGATTGCCGGCACGGTCATTATGCTCACTATCGGCGGGGTGATAGCACCGCTTCTGTGGGCCATGGTGATTACTTTCATGCTCCAGGGGCTGGTCAATTTCCTGGAAAAGATCAATTTGCCTCACAGGCTCTCTGTTTACCTGGTATATGTGCTGTTCCTGGGGGGAACCTTGCTGTTCTTCCTGGTGTTTTTACCTTTCAGCTGGAGTCGGCTGACAGTATTCGTCAATGAACTGCCCAGCATGGTTGATGAACTTCGAACCTTGTTTCTGCTGTTGCCCCAGAATTATCCTGAGATGTTTACAGAAGCGCAGGTGGAAGAGTGGCTGGTTAGCATGCAGGGCGAAATGGGGCAGTTGGGCCAACTGGTGCTGTCCTATTCTGTCACGAGTATTACCCGGATAGTCACATTGCTGGTGTATACCATTCTGGTTCCCATTATGGTGTTTTTCATGCTGAAGGACTCCGAAAAGCTGCTGAATTTCCTGGAAGCGTGGTTACCGGAAAAACGACCGATCATGGCCCAGGTCTGGCATGAAATGAATGACCAGTTGGCCAATTACATCCGTGGGAAGGCCCTGGAGATCATCATAGTGGGGCTGGCCACATTTGCGGTTTTTGCCTTTTTTGACCTGAACTATCCGGTAATACTGGCAGTGCTGGTCGGCTTGTCTGTCATCGTTCCCTATGTAGGAGCAACGGTTGTCTCAGTGCCAATACTGCTGGTCGGTTATTTCCAGTGGGGGTTCACCGGTGATCTGTACTATATGCTGGTGGTCTACACTATCGTCCAGATCATTGATGGCAATATTCTGGTCCCGCTGATTTTTTCGGAAACTGTTAATCTGCATCCTATCGCCATTATCACAGCTGTTCTGGTGTTTGGTGGATTATGGGGTTTCTGGGGTGTGTTTTTTGCCATCCCCCTGGCAACATTCATCAAAGCGGTGATACGAGCATGGCCTGTTAGCCATTCCTCACACGCTTCGAGCGCGGCCAAATAAGGCCTGGGAAGGGGACTTTCCTTACCCTGGCAGTATTAACTTCATCCTGGTTACGATAAAATTACCCGTTTTCTTGATCCCGGAAAGAACTGTCAGGTTTATTCCCTGTCAAAGTCTGCGGAAGTAATGTCCGGCGCCAAAGCAACCGGATTCAGGTTATATAAACAAGCAAGTTGTTAGGTTCGAGCCCTGAGTATGATTAAAGGTAGTATTGTTGCCATCGTTACCCCCATGAAGGACGATGGATCCCTTGACTTGCCAGCCATGAGCCGGTTACTGGACTGGCATGTAGAGCAGGGCACTGATGCCATCGTTGCTGTTGGCACTACTGGTGAGTCAGCCACCCTGAATGTGGATGAACACTGCCAGGTGGTCAGTCATGTCGTTGAACATATCAATGGCAGGATTCCTGTGATTGCGGGAACTGGTGCAAACTCCACGTCAGAGGCCATTGAACTGACGCAGGCGGCAAAAAATGAAGGTGCGGATGCCTGTCTTCTGGTTACTCCCTACTACAACAAGCCGAACCAACGGGGGCTGATTGAGCACTACCGTAAAATTGCCGAGAGTGTCGATATTCCCCAGATTCTCTACAATGTGCCAGGCCGGACCGCCTGTGACATGCTCGCTGATACCATTCATATCCTTTCTGAAGTGCCCAATATTGTCGGCGTCAAGGAAGCCACCGGGAGCATCCCTCGCGGGCAGGAAATCTTGAGCCTTTGTTCTGAAGATTTTGCCGTGTATTCCGGTGATGACGCGACATCCCTGGATTTGATACTGGCTGGTGCAGTGGGTTCCATTTCTGTTACTGCCAACGTCGCCCCGGCTCAGGTGCACGAAATGTGCTCTCTCGGTATGGCGGGGAACGAGGTGGCGGCTCGTGCTGTGGATCATAAAATCGCCAGGCTGCATAAAGACCTGTTTCTGGAGTCGAATCCGATTCCGGTGAAATGGGCTCTCAAGGAAATGGGGCTGATTGGTCCAGGAATTCGTTTGCCACTGGTTGAGCTGGATCCGCAGTATCATGATGCACTTCGTGATGCCCTGCGGTCAGCTGGCGTACTGTAGGCGAATGTTGGAAAGTATTACGCAAGCATTGAAAGTGTTTTATTGATGTCCAGATTCATCTCAAATACCAGCAAAGCCTCGTTACTTGGATTACCGGTTGCGCTTGTCCTGTCCGGCTGTTCAGTTCTGAATGCCATACCGATTCCGGGCATGGACTATATCGCCGGGGAAGAGGGGCTGCTCAGGGATCGGCAGGGTGATTATCTTGAAGCCGAGGTCCTTCCACCTACCCGGATTCCGTCCCAGTATGACAGCTACATTATTGACGATCTGATGGTCATTCCACCGGAAACAGCTGGTAATCAGCAGGCCTTTCTTGTTGCGCCAAGACCCCGGGCCTTTACCGGTCGCTCGGACCGGGGAGTGGTCATACAGCGCATGAGCGGTGCCAGTTGGGTTGTGGTGGATGCCAGTCCCAGTGAGGTGTGGCCTCGAGTACGTGACTACTGGCGCCAGAAGCGGATTCAGGTGGCCTTTGAAAATCCCACGGCGGGCATTCTGGATACTGGATGGTTCGTACTGCAGGACAATCAGCTGACCAAGGAAAAAGTGCGGGTCACCATCGAGCCGGGCTTCCAGAATGATTCTGCAGAGATTCGCCTGCTTCATCTTGGTGTTTCCCAGGCCTTGCCTGCACTGGATCAGGTTAACTGGCCGGAAACCTCAACGGATCCTGATGTCGAATATGATTTTCTTACTGACCTGTCCAATTACCTGGCGGATATTGCCGGTCTTTACCAGGCATCAACAGTGTCTTTCCTGGCAGAGAATATCGAAAGCCAGGGCAAGGCCTCCATTGTCTCAACCCCGGGCGGTCGTGACATACTCAGATTGGACGCCGGATACGACCGGAGCTGGGCGGCCATCAGCGGCGCCCTGAAACGTGCCGGAATCGACATTGTCGCCCAGGACTCTGAGACAGGAGTTTTTGAAGTGGACTTTGTCATTCCTCGGGAAGAAGAAGAGGAAAAACCCGGCTTTTTCCGCAAGGTAGTTACCCTGAACGGCATCTTCAGCAGTGAGGAGCCGGAACAGTTTTATCCCATGAAGATTCGTGTCCTGGACCTGAATGGTGAAGTGGAAGTGATTATTGAATCACTGCAGGAAGGTCCCGCAGAGGTTGATGGGGAAGAGGACCCGGCAAAGGTGCTTCTCCAGGTCATTCGTACCAATATCGCCTGATTTTCAACAGTTGCCAGCTGTCAGGCTGGTCATAACCAAATTGGAGTATTACATGGACAAGCGTGAAGAGCTTTATTCAGGCAAGGCCAAATCTGTGTTCAGAACGGATGATGCCGACCTGTACGTTCTTCAGTTCAGGAACGATACGTCGGCTTTTGATGGCACCAAAGTTGAAAAGCTGACGGATAAAGGCAAGGTGAATAATATATTCAATGCTTTCATCATGGACAAACTGGAGCAGGGGGGTATCAAGACCCACTTTGTTAAACGCCTGTCTGAAACAGAGTCGCTGGTAAGAAAGCTGGATATGATTCCGGTTGAATGTGTTGTCCGTAATTTTGCGGCAGGCAGTATCTGCAAACGCTACGGTATCGAAGAAGGCCGTGAAATCAATCCGCCGACGTTCGAATTCTTCCTCAAGAATGACGCCTTGCATGATCCGATGATCAACGACTCTCATATTGTCTCTTTCGGTTGGGCTGATCAGGCGCATATCGAAGCGATGAAAAAACTTACTTTCCAGGTCAACGATATTCTCAAGGGACTGTTCCTGGCAGGCAATATGCTGCTGGTGGATTACAAGCTGGAATTTGGTCTTTTCAAGGGCGAACTGCTCCTGGGCGATGAATTCAGTCCGGACGGTTGTCGCATCTGGGATAAAGATACCCGCAAGAAAATGGACAAGGATCGTTTTCGCCAGGATCTCGGGGATGTTATCGAGGCTTACAAAGAAGTGGGTGCCAGGCTAGGCATCGATTTCACCTGATCCTGTTCATGGGCAGGCTGGTAAAAGCATCGTTCCCATGACGTCAGAAACCCTGATCATTATAGTTCTGCTGTTCCTGCTGCTGGTCGTAGTGGGCTGGCTGGCCTTTATGCAGCTGCAAAAAAGCAGCGGCTCCAGGGAAGGCGATGAATCCCAGGAAGTGCTGAAAGAGCGCCTTCAGGCCAGACTGCTTGATATCCAGAAGCTGAGCGACCAGGTGCAGCAGTTGGAGCAGGAGCAACGCAATCACCAGGAAAAATCATCCATGCTGCGTGAAACTGTCTCCCGTCTGGAGACCCAGCTTCAGGAAGAACGCAGTCAGCATCAGGAAAAGCTCGCACTCCTTGATGAATCCAGGGAAAAAATGAGCCTGGAGTTCAAGAACCTGGCCAGCGAGATTCTTGAAAAAAAGGGGCGTGATTTTACCGAAAGCAATCGCGAGAATATTGAGAATATCCTCAAGCCCCTGCGTGAAAAAATCCAGCAGTTCGAAAAAAAGGTCGAGGATACCTATGACAGGGAGTCCAAGGAGCGATTCTCCCTGGCCAGGGAAATCAAGAGCCTTCAGGAACTCAATGTCAAAATCAGTGAAGATGCCATCAATCTGACCAACGCCCTCAAAGGGGAAAGCAAAACCCAGGGGATTTGGGGTGAGTTTGTACTAGAGCGCCTGCTGGAAGAGTCAGGTCTGCAGAAGGGGCGGGAATATGAACTCCAGGTAAGCATGCGCACCGAAGAGGGCAATCTTCGCCAGCCCGATGTGGTTGTTCATCTGCCCGAGGGCAAGGATGTCATTATCGATTCCAAGGTCAGCCTGAGTGCCTATGAGCGGTATTATTCAGAGCAGGATGAAACCAGAAGGCAGGAAGCGCTGAAGCAGCATATTCAGTCCATTCGTACCCACATCCGAACCCTGTCCGAGAAGGATTATCACAATCTGGATGCTGTCAGAACCCTCGATTTCGTCATGATGTTTCTCCCAGTGGAGGCAGCTTTTGCCCTTGCTGTCCAGCATGACGCCTCGTTGTTCACCGAGGCTTTCGACCGGAATATCGCCCTGGTGGGTCCGACAACCTTGATGGCGACCCTGCGTACAATCCAGAACATCTGGCGCTATGAACACCAGAACCGCAATGCCCTGGATATCGCCAAGCGTGCCGGTTCGCTGTATGACAAGTTCGTGGCTTTTACCACTGATCTTGAGGATATAGGTCGACGGATTGATCAGACCCAGGCGGCCTATGATCAGGCTCATAAAAAGCTGCGTTCCGGGCGTGGAAACCTGGTATCGAATGTTGAAAAGCTGCGCAAACTTGGCGCCCGAACCAGCAAGGCCCTTCCCGAGTCGCTGGTCGATGAGTCCGTCGACCAGGATGTTGACGATGCTGAAGATTCGGATTTGGATAACAATTGATTTCTCTCTGACCAATGACTGATCTTGACGCCATTCAGCAATTTTTGCTGTGTTCCACTCCCCGAAGCTGGATAGATGCCGCATTGGAGAATGAAAAAGTTCTGTTGACTGATCATGCCAACTGCGAAAAAAAAGCCGCGGCAAGTGCCATGAACCTGATGTACCGCTATGTTGATCGAGGTGAACTGCTTAAAAAAATGTCACAGTTGGCCCGCGAGGAACTTCTGCATTTCGAACAAGTGGTCGGTCTTATGGAGGAAAGGGATATTGCCTATGAACATCTGTCTCCTTCACGTTATGCGTCCTCCCTGCGCAGCCATATACGAACCCATGAACCGGCCCGTCTTGTTGATACCTTGATAGTCGGTGCTTTTGTCGAGGCCCGGTCCTGCGAACGATTTGCTGCACTGGCACCTTTTCTGGATGAGCGGATCGGGAAATTCTACATATCGCTGCTGCGTTCGGAAGGTCGTCACTATCATGATTACCTTTCGCTCGCCCGTCTGTACGATGGCTCAGACCTGATAGACAGAATAGCGATGTTTGCTGAGAAAGAAGCGGAACTGATTTCCACGCCTGACGAGGAATTTCGCTTCCATAGCGGAGTTCCTGCCTGAATAGCAATGGGCAGGATGTTACTGCTTACAGGTATCCGGAGGATTCAGGGTGTTCCCGATTTTCTCTTGCAGTGTATCCAGCTGACTGCAATTGATACTGGTATTGCCCTGCAGGGCAACAAATCTCAACAAGGGCAGTGAGAAAATAGGGCTGATGTTGTTAATCCGGTTATTTCGGATACTCAGCACCCTCAGGCTGGCCATGCCGCGCAGCGGACTGAGATCGCTGATGCCATTGTCACTCAGCTCAAGCTGTTCCAGGTTTTTCAGCACGGATATGCCGGCGATACTCTCGATACCTGCCGCCGGGCAGGCCAGCAGCGTGATGCTGTCGGGATCATCATTCCCGGTACTGGCAAACTGCTGGTTCAGGCAGCCCTGCAGATTGGCATCATTGACCAGTGAAGGCCGTGCTGGTGTTGAACCTGTGGGTGTGTACACCACGTTATCGTTCAGTACAACACGGTAACTGGAGCTGCAGGCGGTCACAACCAGTGTGAGACAGACAGCAACACAAGTTGACAGCTGGCGGCTGATTCGGGGATGAATATTTTGGGGCATGAATACTGTCTCTATCAGCAGGACTGGGTAATTCGAAGGCTTGTCGTTTGATCATACCGGGAGTTTGAGGCACTTTTGCCTCTTACTGTACGGTAGTATTTAAGCCGGACTCCCGGTAGTATGGCGGCTTTTCGACAACACTATTGTCGATGCAAAAAATTTTCGAGTAAAGCCAAATAGTAAAGACACATAAAGGATAACTTTTATGAAACTGATCAAACTGGCAGCCACAGCAGGTATGCTTTCAACAGCGCTCACGTCAACCGCTTTGCTGGCCCAAGATATCGATCTGGAGTCCGCCCCTTCCCGTGCCGGTTACAGCATGGGCGTGAATATCGGGATGAACATCGCTTCCCAGTTGCCAGCTGATGAACTGGATATGGAGGCCCTGGTGGTAGGGGTTCGTGACGCCATCAGTGGAAACCTGAAGCTCTCTGAGCAGGAGATCATGGTGTCTCTTCAGGAATTCAGCCAGATGATGCAGGAAAAGGCCATTGCCGCCCAGGCTGAAGCGCAAGCTGAAAGTCAGCGTTTTCTGGATGAAAATGGTGCTCGTAGCGAAGTAACGACAACTGCCTCCGGTCTTCAGTATGAAGTGCTTTCTCGTGGTGATGCCAATGGTCCCATGCCGTCAGCCAGTGACCGCGTCAGGGTTCATTATCATGGTACGCTGGTAGATGGTACTGTCTTTGACAGCTCTGTGGAAAAAGGCGAGTCAATTGCATTTTCCCTTAGCGGCGTCATTCCCGGCTGGACCGAAGGTCTGCAATTGATGCATGTAGGCGACAAGTTCCGATTCTTTATTCCATCTGATCTGGCCTATGGTGACAATGGCGCCCCTCCTGTCATTGGGCCTGGTGCCACGTTGATTTTTGATGTTGAGTTGCTGGGTATTGAATAACATTCAGGGCTGATAAACATTTATAAGCCCGCAGGAATCTATGCCGCACAACACCTTGAATGCAGGCCTGATGAATTTCATCCAGGCCTCGCCAACCCCTTACCACGCCGTGTCAAACCTGTCGTCAGCACTGGATGATGCGGGCTTTTTACGCCTGGAGGAAGGGCGGGCCTGGCAGCTGGTCAAAAAGCAGGGCTATTACGTCGTCCGTGGTGGAACATCTATCGTGGCGTTCAAGACCGGAGAGGCTGACCTGGTTGAATCCGGCATACACATGGTTGGTGCCCATACAGACAGTCCCTGTCTGAAGGTGAAGCCGCAACCCGACATTATCAGGGAGCAGTATGTCCAGCTGGGTGTGGAAGTCTACGGCGGTGTGCTGCTAAATCCGTGGTTTGACCGGGACCTGTCCCTGGCCGGACGCGTGGATTACCGCGATCAGTCCGGACATTTAAAACATGTGCTGGTTAATTTCGAAAATCCGATTGCAGTGATTCCCAGTCTGGCCATCCATCTGGACAGGGAGGCCAACGATAACCGCTCAGTCAATGCCCAAACCTACCTTCCGGTTATTTTGTCGCAGGCTGGCAATGACAAATCCTTCAACCTGAAGGATATGCTGCTTGCCCACTTGCGTGATGAACTGGGGCTGTCACAGGCGGATAAAGTTTTGGCGTTTGATCTGCGTTTTTATGATGTCCAGCCTCCTGCACTGGTGGGATTGAACCAGGAATTTATAGCCTGCGCCCGTCTTGATAATCTGCTCAGCTGTTATGTGGGCTTGCAAAGCCTGCTCAATAGCGAAGATCGTTTTGCTTCCCTGCTGGTATGTACAGACCATGAAGAGGTGGGGAGTGTTTCGGCAAATGGGGCCAAAGGCCCTTTCCTGGAGGCTGCCCTGGAGCGTATGGTTGAGCAGTTGTCAGCGGGAAGCGGGGAAGCCAAGCGGCGTATGCTGGACAACTCCACGTTCTATTCTGTCGATAATGCTCATGGCATCCATCCCAACTTCCGTGACAAGCACGATGACAAACACGGGCCCTTGCTTAATAAAGGCCCGGTGATCAAGATCAATGGCAATCAGCGTTATGCCACAAGCAGTGAAACGTCGGCGATGTTCCGGCAGCTATGCGAGGTTAACGAGATTCCGGTGCAGGCTTTTGTGGTTCGCAGCGACATGGGTTGCGGATCTACCATCGGGCCGATCGTTGCCGGAGAACTGGGTGTAAAAACCCTCGACCTTGGAGTGCCCACATTCGCCATGCATTCCATTCGGGAACTGGCTGGCAGTCAGGACCCGGCCCATCTCACCAGGGCGTTAACCGCCTTTTACAACCGCTAGATCAGACCTGTCTAGAACTGCTGTTTCTTCAAGTCTCTGATGAGGTAGCGCAGAGGATGGACAACTGTCGACAGATCTTCTGACAGCGGTGATATCTCGCCAAGCATCACTGCAGCTATATATTCACCGAGCAGAGGAGTGGTTGTCAGTCCATTGGCCCCATGTCCCAGGTTGACGAATAAGCCTGGCAGGTAACTGGGCGAACTGGCGATCTCTTTTCTGGCATTTCTCGCCAAGGCGCCATAGATAGTTGAGCACGCCTCCCGGTCTTCCACAGGTCCTGCCAGGGGGAAGTAATCCGGAGTGCCGCAACGGGTGCCTTGACGGGAAAGGATATGTTTCTGGTTATGCTTCAGATCATCACTTATCCCGGGGGCAAACTCGCTGATCAGGTCCAGGTTGGCAGACAGCAGACGTGCAGAGTCTTTGTCCCGGATTGCCTCCCGGCTTATCTGTCCGCCGATGGTGAGAAAGCGCTTTGTGCTGTCATGCCAGGGGATCAGGTAACCCTTGTGTCGAAGAATAGTGCCGGGAAGTACGGCGTTTTGATCCATGCTGAACGTGTCAGTCTGTCCCTGATTTTGGGTAAGAGGATACGCCGGCAAGCCAGCCAGTCGTGCCGCATCATGGCTGTTGCAGATAACGATGGCATCGACATCTAGGCGGCTTTCCTGCTGGTTTGCCCGAATTGAGACCTCCCATCCGGTTTTCTTCTCAATACCGGTAACCTCATGATTCAACATGATCCGGATATTTGGGTGACTACTCCATGCACGGCAAAGCGCCCCGGGATCGAGACTGCCTGCTCCGGGGAAACACAATGCTGTCTGAATACTGTCGTCATCCAACCCTGAAGCAGAGTGGCCATTTGGGGAGGCTGACAGTACCGCCTCAGCAAACAGTCTTTTATCAAGCACGCGCTGTAACTCGCGCTGTTCAGTTGTTCCTGCCGCCAGTTGCCATAGTCCGGAGGCCTGCCAGCCAATATCGATGGATTTCTGTAACTGTTGGTAATGGCGCAGGGCAAACAGATAGCAGGCCAGCCGGAAACGGTTGCCGGGATCTGCCTGCAGGCCAGGGTTGAAATGGACAATCCCGCGGGGATTGCCGGAAGCTCCACAAGCCAAAGCATCACCTTTGTCCAGCAGGGTGACCTTCAAGCCCCGCTGTGCCAGGGCATGGGCTGTTGCGCAGCCTGCCAGCCCGGCACCTATCACGGTGACATGAGATACGGTTCTGGCGGGATCGGTATAGGGATGAGTCCAGCCAGGGGTTAACGGTATTTGCGCTGGTGACACGCTGAGCTGCCCGGTCAGCATATGACGTTTACTGCCAAAACCAAGGGCTTTTTCGACCACAAAGCCTGCCAGTGTCAATTGTCGTCTGACCTCACCAGCCGCGCTATAAGTGGCCAGCGTCGCCCCGGATTTGCTCAGGATGGCGAGCCGGGTGAATAGCGCTGGCTGCCACAAGGCCTGGTTTTTTGCCGGGGAAAACCCGTCCAGGAACCAGGCATCAACCATTGGCCGGGGCAGGCGCAACGCGTTAAATGCCTCAAGAGCATCTCCCAGACAAAGGTCCAGCGTTATCCGGCGGTTATCACTATCCAGGTGGTACCGATGCTGTCCATGAGAGTGATCCTCATACTGGCTGAGAAACGCTGCTGCCAACGCCTGCAGTGCGGGTTCTGTGGACTGATAATAGATCCACATGTCTTCGACTGGTACAGGATGCAATTCTGTACTGATGAAATGCAGGTGGGTACCTGGAGGAGCCAGCTGGCAAAAGTGTTCGCAGGTCAGGAGAAAATTCAGACCAAACCCGAAGCCGCATTCCCCTATGGTGAAGGTTTTCAGTGACAGGCTTGCGAACCGGGAAGTCAGGCGATTCCCGTCAATAAATACATGACGGCTTTCGGCCTGTGGATCCGCTGAGGAGGAATATATGTCCCCATATTGCCTGGAATATGGGTGATCATGTTCATCCCAACGTATGGAGGCGGCTTCAAGGCGGGTGCTGTTGATGATCGGTTTTCCTGCCGGGTTGAGAATGAAGGAAGTATAAGGCCTGTGCGCATAGGCAAGGTAGGGAGGATCAGTTAAAATAGCGCCCTTTTTTCGGCCTGGATTCTCGCTATGGAAGTTAATAACCACCTGTCTGCCATCAAGGATTGTCTGGAGCGCCTGTCGGTGCTCAGGGGGTATCTTTGACTACGATCAGAAGCAGGATCGTCTTGCCGAGGTAGAACTGGAGCTGGGGGAGTCCTCTATCTGGGACAGGCCGGAATACGCCCAGGCGCTGGGCAAGGAACGTTCCGAACTTGAAAGGGTGGTCGTCACCATCAGCAGCTTGGAACAGAAGTTTGATGATTCTCGGGAGCTGATAGAGCTGGCCCGTGAGGAAAATGATGAGGACCTGCTGCAGGAAGCCCTGAGCGATTTGCACCAGGCTGTCGATACTCTGGAGAAACTGGAGTTTCGCCGGATGTTCTCCGGAGAGATGGATGCCAGTAATGCCTATCTGGATATCCAGGCGGGTTCCGGAGGAACCGAGGCTCAGGATTGGGCAGAAATGATCCTGCGCATGTACCTGCGCTGGGGTGAGCAGAATGACTTCAAGACAGAACTGGTTGAAGTTTCACCCGGTGAAGTGGCGGGTATAAAGAGTGCCACCCTGTATTTTGAGGGTGAGTTTGCCTTTGGCTGGCTGCGCACGGAAACCGGTGTACACCGACTGGTTCGCAAATCACCCTTTGACTCCGGTAATCGCCGGCACACATCCTTTGCCTCGGTTTTTGTCTCGCCGGAAGTGGATGATGATATAGAAATCGACCTGGATATGAGCCAGGTGCGCGTCGACACTTACCGTGCCAGCGGCGCAGGCGGCCAGCACGTCAACAAGACAGATTCAGCGATTCGACTTACCCATGAACCCACCGGCATTGTTGTCCAATGCCAGCGTGAAAGGTCACAGCACAAGAACAGGGACATGGCGATAAAACAGTTGAAAGCCAAGCTTTATGAGCTTGAGATGCTCAAGAAGAAGGAGGCCATGCAGGACATCGAGGACGAAAAAGCCGATATCGGCTGGGGCAGCCAGATTCGTTCCTATGTTCTGGACCAATCCCGGATCAAGGACCTGAGAACCAACGTGGAAACCAGCAATACACAGGCCGTACTGGATGGTGATCTGGATCGTTTTATGGAAGCCAGCCTGAAAATGGGCCTTTGAACAACATACAGCAATACAACAAGCAACCTGGAAAAAAGATGACAGATAACCAGCAGCAACAGGCAGCAGATACGCAGGAAGAAAACAGACTGATCGCTCAGCGTCGTGAAAAACTCAATGCGATACGCCAGCAGCGCAATGCGTTTCCGAATGATTTTCGTCCTGAACACTATGCGGCGGATATTCATGCCGCCTATGGAGACAAGGATAAGGAAGCCCTGGCTTCCCTGGCTATTCCTGCGTGTGTAGCAGGCCGTATTATCCGCCTGCGCGGCCCATTCATTGTTATCCAGGATATGACTGGGCAGTTGCAGTTGTATATCAACATCAAGGAATTTCCGGAAGACGAAAAAGCGGAAATCAAGAGTTGGGACCTGGGCGATATTATTGGCTGCCAGGGCAAGGTGTTCAGGACTGACAAGGGTGAACTGAGTGTGCGGGTGGAAAGCATCCGTTTGCTGACCAAATCCCTGCGGCCCTTGCCGGATAAATACAAGGGCCTGACGGATACCGAAGTACGCTATCGTCAGCGCTACGTTGACCTCATCGCCAATGAGGAATCGCGCCAGACATTTATCATCCGCTCAAAGATCGTCAATGGCATCCGTCAGTTCATGAATGAGCGCCGTTTCATGGAAGTGGAAACACCCATGATGCAGGTGATTCCCGGGGGGGCGGTGGCCAGGCCATTTATTACCCACCACAATTCACTGGACCAGGATATGTACCTGCGCATCGCACCGGAGCTGTTCCTCAAGCGTCTGGTTGTAGGCGGTTTTGAACGGGTATTCGAGCTGAACCGGAATTTCCGTAATGAGGGGCTCTCCACCCGGCACAATCCGGAATTCACCATGCTGGAGTTTTACCAGGCCTATGCCAATTATCATGATCTGATGGCCATGACCGAAGAAATGCTTCGCACCATTGCCGTGGAGGTTCTGGGCTCACCAGTGGTGACTTATGATGGCAATGAGCTGGATTTTGGCAAGCCTTTTGACAACATGACCATCGTGGAAGCAATTCTCTCGCGTATGAAAGATGTGACAGAACCGCAGCTGACCGATATGGACAGCGCCAAAGCGCTGGCAAAGAGTATTGGGATTGAAGTGAAAGAGTCCTGGGGTATCGGTAAGGTCCAGTTGGAAATCTTTGAAGCGAAAGTGGAAGAGACCCTGATTCAACCAACGTTTATTACTGCTTTCCCCACCGAGGTGTCACCACTGGCCAGACGCAATGATGATAACCCGGAGATCAGTGACCGGTTCGAACTGTTTATTGCCGGTCGCGAAATTGCCAACGGGTTTTCCGAGCTTAATGATTCAGAAGATCAGGCAGAGCGTTTCCATGCCCAGGTGGCAGAAAAGGATGCCGGCGATGATGAGGCCATGCATTTCGATCAGGATTACATCACCGCTCTGGAATACGGTATGCCACCAACGGCTGGCGAGGGAATCGGAATTGATCGCCTGGTGATGCTTTTCACGGATTCACCTTCAATCAGGGACGTGCTGTTGTTCCCGCATATGCGTCCTCAACAGGGTTAGTGCACATGCCAGATGCTGCACGAGGCGCTAGGGATATCAAGCTGGATACCTCCTGGCTGCAGCATCTCAGGGGAGAGTTTGATCAGGATTACATGGTCTCACTGCGGCAATTTCTCCAGGCTGAAAAAGCCGCAGGCAAGCAGATCTATCCCCCCGGAGAGTTTATCTTCAATGCGCTGAACACCACGCCCCTGGACAGGGTCAAGGTCGTGATTCTGGGTCAGGATCCCTATCATGGCCCGGGCCAGGCTCACGGGCTGTGTTTTTCCGTGCAGCCAGGTGTCGATGTGCCCCCATCGCTGGTCAACATCTTCAAGGAAATCCATGCAGACCTGGGCATATCTCCCCCAGCTCACGGTTATCTGCAGAGTTGGGCAGAGCAGGGCGTGCTGTTACTCAATGCTGTGCTCACCGTTGAGAGGGCCAGGGCCGCTTCGCACCAGGGCAAAGGTTGGGAGCTTTTCACCGACAAAATCGTCAGTGTACTTAATGCAGAACGGGAAGGGCTGGTGTTTTTATTGTGGGGCAGTTATGCCCAGAAGAAAGGCCAGATCATTGATCGTGATCGACATCTGGTCCTGCAGGCCCCCCATCCCTCACCGCTGTCAGCACATCGGGGATTTCTGGGATGCCGGCATTTTTCCCAGGCCAATGCCTACCTGGAAGCACAGGGCAAGACACCAGTTCATTGGAGTCTGCCAAATCCCGATTGATCAATCGCCCTGGTAGCTGCAGCCGCTGGTACAGGTTTCGCTGATTTCAAGACGCGACAGTGCCGGCAGAACTGCCTTTACCTGCGGCCATAACCAGCGCGCAATATTTTCACTGGTCGGATTTTCCAACCCGTCGATCTCATTGAGGTAGTAATGGTCGAGGCGTTTGATGATGGGGCTAACGGCTTCAGTAATGTCGGAAAAATCCATTATCCAGCCCAGTTTGTCATCAGGCTGACCTGATACATGGATTGTCACGGCATAGGAGTGGCCGTGCAGCCGGGCACACTTGTGACCTTCAGGTACATTGGGCAGGCGATGCGCTGCTTCGAATGTGAATTTTTTGTAGATTTCCATGATCCGGCCCAGTCTTGACGGGGGCGAGATGGTACTGATTTGCCCCTGTCATGTACAGTGCTTTCGCATATAATGCCGCAATGATGTGGAAGTCGGCCTGATGCAACAAGTCCTTGCTGTTCTAGTCAAATTTTTTAGAAGGCTTAAGTTCGAGTTACTCAAGGGCTCGCGACTGCCAGTCTTTCTGGGTCTGTTGGGCACCATTCTGGTGCTAACGCTGTATACCACCAACAATCCTGTTCTCGTCAATTTCCAGAGCCGTCTGGACAACCTGATTTACGACCAGCGTTTCGGTTTCATGCTGGAACCCCCACCCGAGACAGAGCACAGTATTGTCATCATCGATATCAACCAGGAAAGCCTGGCACAGGTCGGACAATGGCCCTGGTCGAGAAAGGTGCTGGGAGACCTGACTTCCCAGCTTACCAAGTATGGCGCCCTGGTGATTGGCTGGGACTACTTTTTTCCCGAATACGAACGCAATCTGGTTGCCGAAGTGGAAAGGGCAATAGAAGCAGGATCGACGCGGGACCTGGAAAGCATGCTTCCCATGTTGGCATCTGCCCGGGCACAGATACCCCAGCTGGAAGGCGATCGGTATTTTGCCGAGCAGATGGAGCAAACAGATGTGGTGCTGGCTATTTCGTTCAAGCCCAATGAGGTACTCGAATACGGCACGCTGCCTGAGCCCATTATCGAGATAGATCAGGAACTGGCTGATTCTCTGCCCATACCCACCATGCAGGGTTATGAGGCCAACGTGGATATCCTGCAAAACAGTGCAACAGGTGGAGGCTTTTTTGACAATCTTCCCGATATAGACGGGGTAATCCGCCGCTCCCCACTTGTTCTGAAATACCGGAATTCCCTCTATCCCTCTCTGGCGCTGGAAATGGCCAGGCTCTATTATTTTGAGGAAAATTTTTCGCTGGTCACAGAACCTGTTCCGGGAACATCCCGTCGTGAAATCACCGGCATCAAGATGGGGCAGGTGTATATTCCGACGGATCGGTTCGGGCAGGTACTGGTGCCTTTTATTGGTGAGTCCCGGTTGGGACAGGGGGATACCTTTCCTTATATCAGTGCCATCGATCTGCTTAATGACAATCTGACGCCGGAAGAAGAGGAAGCCCTGTTCAATTCACTGGTCCTGGTGGGAGCAACGGCTACAGGGATGTTCGACTTGCGGTCCACCCCGCTGGAGAACATTTATCCCGGAGTGGAAGTGCATGCCAATATCCTGAATGCCATCCTTAATGCGGCGCCTGTTTTCACGGTGGATACCTTTGATGAGAGATCTGAAAAAGCTGAAGGCCTGGATGCGATAATCGCCGACCTGACGGCAACCCAGCGCGACCCTTTCCCCTCAAAACCTGACTGGGGCCGCGGAGCAGTCATGGCAATTCTGATTGTATCCGGCCTTTTCCTGTCGTTTGTATACCCGCTCCTGGGTCCAGCCCTGCTGCTTGTATCGAGCCTGACCTTCATGCTCGGCATTACCGCCCTGAACTTCAAATTGTGGGGAGACTACAGGCTGGATATTTCTCTGGTCATCATTCTGCTTTTAATTTTGCTGATAACGGTAATCAATCTGACCTATGGCTTCCTGAAAGAAGGGTTGAGCCGCAGGGCCATCAAGGGCATGTTTGATCAGTACGTGCCGCCTGCCCACATTGATGCCATGCTGGCCAATCCCGACAGTTACAACTTTGACGGAGAGAGCAAGGAGCTCAGCGTTCTGTTTTCGGATATCCGCAACTTCACGTCCATTTCCGAGACCCTGAATGCAGGCCAGCTCAAAACCATGCTCTATGATTTTTTCACCCCGATAACCGGTATTATTTTTGATCATCACGGCACTATCGATAAATATGTCGGAGACATGGTCATGGCCTTCTGGGGCGCTCCTCTAGATGATCCTGATCACCGCAAGCATGCGGTCCAGGCGGCCCTGAAAATGTTGGAAAAGGTCGAGGAGTTGAAGCCTGTTTTTCATGAAAGAGGATTGCCGGAAGTGAATATCGGGGTAGGTATCAATTCCGGATTCATGAATGTGGGGGACATGGGGTCCACATACAGACGTTCCTATACAGTACTGGGCGATGCAGTGAACCTGGGTTCCCGCCTGGAGGGAATCACCAAGGTTTATGGTGTGAAGCTGCTGATCGGTGAGGAAACCTTTGATCACCTGGAGGGCTTCCTGTGCCGTCTGGTGGATAAAGTGCAGGTAAAAGGCAAGGAAGAGTCCATTCGGATTTACCAGCCCCTGTGCCTGATCAATGACGCCTCAGAGGAACTGCTAAGCCTGGTTGAGAAATACCATAAAGCCCATGAAACCTACGTGGCCCAGCATTGGGATGATGCTGAAAAACAGTTCCAGGTACTCAAGGAAGCGGACCCGGGAACCCTGCTTTATGATGTTTATCTGGAGCGAATACCTGACCTCCGGGGCCAGGATTTGGGACCGGATTGGGATGGTACTTTCCGTCATACAAGCAAGTAGGAAATACTATGGGTGGCGCTTATTGACATGCATGGATAAGTGGGTAAAATGCGCGCCTTAACGCTTTGGGTGAATAGCTCAGCTGGGAGAGCGTCGCCCTTACAAGGCGAATGTC
>CAZBBS010000010.1:0-56635 GCA_964490145.1 uncultured Enterobacteriaceae bacterium | reverse complement strand
CGTGCAACGATCCCCACCATGGCAGGTATGGTAGGCGCGTTATCAGGCATTTTTGCCAGCAATATTCTGAAAGTGAGGACAAACCGGGAACTGCAGCTGTTGGAAGACCATCTGGAAATTCAACACGGCTAGTTGTACCTGATTACTCTTTACAGGATTACTTATGAAAGGTTTTGCCAAAGCGAAAGATGAAGAACAGGCAGGTGAAATTGACCTGACGCCCATGCTTGATGTGGTGTTCATCCTGTTGATTTTCTTTATCGTTACTTCAGTATTTGTCAAGGAAGCGGGATATTCGATCAATTATCCGGAGGCTTCTTCGGTTGAGAGTGTAGACGGTGAGCCGATTCTCATTGCCATTTCACCAGTCAATGAAATCTGGATTGACGGCGATATCGTGCTGCCAAGGAACCTGAGGCTCAGGCTAGAGCAGCGACTGGCGGAAACACCCAACGCCTGTGTTGTTATTCAGGCAGACAAGGAAGCCGCCAATGAGTTCGTTTTGCTCATTATGGATGCTGCCAGAGAATCCGAAGCAAGTTGTACCCAGATAGCTGCCGAGGAATAGATTATGGTTAGATTATTTAACATCGCTTTTGCACTGGTTTTTGCCGTTGCAGTGACGTTCTCACTATTTTTCGTGATGCAGTTCCTGATCTCCATGGACCAGACTGAACCGGAAAAAGGTGAAGTAAGAAAGATCGCCGACATCACCATGCCCGAGATTGAACTTGAGGTTCAGCGTCAGGAGCCCAAACCGGAAGAGCCTGATGTTCCGGAAGAAATTCCGGATCTGCCTGAGCCCGATATTTCTCTGGATGCTCCTACTGGTGAAGGTATCAATCTGCAGCGTGTGGAAGTGGATATGGGTGGTCTGGATAATTCAGCCTCCATTTCCGCCAGTGATTCGGAAATGCTGCCTATTGTGACCATTGAACCACAATACCCACAGCGTGCTGCGTCACGCGGGATAGAAGGCTGGTGTCTCGTGTCCTTTACGGTAACCGCACAGGGCACTGTGGATGCAGATTCAATCCAGATCGTCGATGCCGATCCCGAGAATATTTTTGATTCCTCATCTCGTCGCGCTGTATCCCGATTCAAATTCAATCCCCGTGTATCGGACGGTGTTGCCGTACCAGTACCCGGGGTGCGTTACCTGTTCCGTTACAACCTGGCAGACAACTAAGAGAGATTTATCATGAAAAATGACATTTTTCCGAAATATCTGCTGGGTGCCGGCAGGTCACTGTTGATTGCTGCCGCGATCACAGCTGTACCTGTAATTGATGGCGGATATACCGGTGTATTCACTGATAGCCAGGTTCTGGCCCAGGAAGATGATGATGGCCGCAGGGCGCCCCCTGAAGCACGTTCATCACAAACACTTGGGCGTGCGGTATTCACCCGTGTAAACGAAGTTATGGAACTTCGTGACATGGAAATGTATACCGAAGCCCTGGCCATTCTTGATGAACTCAAGGAGATGTTTGAGCGTGATCGCCTGAATGACCGTGAACAGTTCGTCATGTGGCAGTTTTACGCCAACATCTACCAGATTCAGGAGCAGTATGATCAGGCTATTCAGGCTTATGAACAGATGCTCAATCTGGAAGGACTGACCCAGGAACAGTTGGAACAGACCCTTTTCTACCTGGGTTCCCTGTACTACATCCAGGAGCAGTTCCCTGAAGCCATCAAGCAGTTTACAGAATATAACCAGATAGCCCTGGAACCCAATGAGGATGTGTATTTCCGAATTGGTACAGCGCATTACCAGCTGGAGCAATACCAGGAATCCATTCCTTTTATCCTGCGCAATATGGAAATCCTGAGATCCAAGGGTGAGGCTGTTCCAAAGAACACCTACGATCTGCTCAGGGCGCTGTATTTCAACGTTGAAGATTACACCAAGGCGTATCAGACCCTGCGTGAGTCCGTGGTGCTCTTTAATGATGAAGATGACTGGGTGTTGTTACCAGCCGTTCTTGGTCAAATCGAGCAGTTCCAGGAACAGGCGCGGTCCTATTACGTGGTCAATACTCTGGGGCACCTTGATTCTGATGCCCAGCTGATCAACCTGGCAGCCCAGCTTTACAATAATGATTACCCCTATGGTTGTGCCCGTATCATTGAGAAAGGCATGCAGGATGGCATCATTCCTGAGGATGAAGGCAACCTTTCCTTCCTGTCGACCTGTTACCAGATTGCCAGGGAAGATGAAAAGGCCGTCACTCCACTGGAAAGAGCCGCAGCCATGTCCGATGATGGTGAAAACTATTCCAGGCTCGGTCGTATCTACTCCACCATGGGTGAATTTGAAAAGTGTGTTGATGCCTTCACCACAGCCATTGACAAAGGTGGTCTTGACCGCCCTGACCAGGCTAACCTCTCGGTTGCCCGTTGCTACATGGAACTGAATCGTTACGATGAAGGTATTGCAGCAGCCCGAGCCGCCCAGCGTGATGAGCGCAGTGAGGATACCGCCAAAACCTGGGTTACAGTACTCACACGTGAAAAAGAACGTTATGAGACTATTCAGCGTCAACGTCGCGACCTGGCACAGTACTTAAGATAAAACAATAATGACAAAGCAGTACGTAGTGGAAAACGCATCTCCGGATGCGTTTTTTTTTGCTTGAAATTTGGTGACTTGCCCCCATTTAGCACGTGTTACTGATTTTCCGGAGATTTGTCATTTATGGGTGTTGAAGCCAAAAAAGAAACCCTGGGTTTCCAGACTGAAGCCAAGCAACTGCTGCATCTGATGATTCATTCCTTGTATAGCAACAAGGAAATATTTTTGCGTGAGCTTATTTCAAATGCCTCGGATGCTGCCGACAAACTGCGTTTTGCCGCTCTGGCTGATGCGTCACTGTATGAAAATGATTCCGATCTGAAAATAACCGTCGATTTTGATACCAAAAAGAAAACCATCACGATCAGTGACAATGGTATTGGTATGACCCGTGACGAGGTTGTTGAAAATCTCGGCACCATAGCGAAATCCGGAACCGCCCAGTTCCTGAATTCGCTAACAGGAGATGAAAAGAAAGACTCACAACTGATTGGTCAGTTTGGTGTGGGTTTTTATTCGGCCTTTATCGTCGCTGACAAGGTTGAGGTGTTTACCCGCAAAGCCGGGCAACCGGCGGACAGCGGCGTCCGGTGGGAGTCTGCAGGAGAGTCAGACTTTGATGTCGAATCCGTCCCCAAGGATGAACGGGGCACCCGGATTGTTCTTCACTTGAAGAAGGCTGAAAAGGATTTTGCGGAAAGTTATCGTCTACGCACTATCGTCCGCAAGTATGCTGACCATATTTCCATTCCTGTGATGATGATCAAGGAAGATTTCAGCGATACTAAAGACGCCGATGCCGGCAAAAAGGACAACTCTGCCCCGGAATATGAAGCAGTTAACTCCGCCAAAGCGCTCTGGACCCGTCCCCGTACTGAGCTTAACGATGACGAATACAAGGAATTCTACAAACATATCAGCCACGACTTTTCTGATCCCCTGGACTGGAGTCATAACAAGGTAGAAGGCAAACTGGAGTATACCAGCCTGCTATACCTGCCTTCCCGGGCACCGTTTGATATGTGGAACAGGGATGCTGCGAAGGGACTCAAGTTATACGTGCAGCGCGTGTTTATCATGGATGATGCCGAGCAGTTTCTTCCCATGTATCTGCGCTTCATCAAAGGGGTTCTGGATTCCAACGACATAAGCCTGAATGTCAGCCGCGAAATCCTGCAAAAGGACCCGGCCGTGGATTCCATGAAAAGTGCGCTTATCAAGCGTGTTCTCGATATGCTGGCCAAGCTGAAGAAAAAGGACAAGGAAGCCTATCAGTCCTTCTGGAATGAGTTTGGACAGGTGCTCAAGGAAGGACCGGCAGAAGACTATGCCAACCGTGAGAAAATCGCCAAACTTCTGCTGTTTGCCTCCACGCATACGGATACCTCCTTGCAGGATCAGTCGCTGGATGAATATGTTGGCAGAATGCAGGAAGGTCAGGACAAGATTTACTACCTGACCGGTGAGTCCTATAACACCGTAAAAAACAACCCTCACCTGGAAGTATTCAGGAAGAAGGGAATCGAAGTCCTGTTGCTCTCAGATCGCGTGGATGAGTGGTTTATCAATCATCTGATGGAGTTTGACGGGAAATCCTTCCAGGATATTACCCGTGGAGAACTGGATCTCGGTAAACTCGACTCTGAGGAAGAAAAGCAAAAGCATGAAGAGCTGGATAAAAAAGCAGCCCCTTTGCTGGAGCGGATTAAAACCAGCCTGGGTGACAAGGTGGCGGAAGTCAGGACAACCCACCGTCTGACCGAGTCTCCAGCCTGCCTGACCATCGCCGAGCACGACATGGGTGCGCAGATGCGCAAAATCATGGAGGCAGCAGGGCAGGCCTTGCCTGACTTCAAGCCGAACTTTGAGATCAATCCCGAACATCCCCTGGTGGAAAAACTGGATAAGGAAGCTGATGAGGATCGCTTCAACGATCTGGCGTCTATCCTCTTTGACCAGGCTTCCCTGGCTGAGGGCGGGCAACTGGATGATCCGGCCAGTTATATTCACCGTCTCAATCGTCTGCTGCTGGATTTGAGCAAGTAAATTATCATTTTTTGAAATACACTAACCGGGCTTACAATCGTAAGTCCGGTTTTTTTCATTTTGGAGAATGATAATCTTGCTAATCACCAGACTATCCAGCCTGTTGCTTTGTTGTGTCCCTGTTTATCTGCTGGCACAGGACTACAATATCCCCGAAAATACGCCACCTCATATTCGCAGTGCCGTTGTCTCCACCCAGCGGTCCGACAACCAGGTGGCAAGGGATGCAGGCAGACGTCCTGCAGAGGTGTTGACCATTGCGGATCTGAACGAAGGGGATCATGTTGCTGAAATCTCATCTTTTGGTCAGTACTACACGGAAATGCTGGTGGAAGCTGTGGGCGGGAGCGGCATGGTCGACATGTATGACCTGCCGCTGCTGGCAGGCTTTCAGGATGGCAATGTGGGTAAAGCGGGGCAGGCGTTTGCCGATGCCCGAAATAATGCCAGATACCATGTAGTGGATTACAACACGGTTGATTTCCCGGATGGACTCGACATGGTCACCAACGTGCTTTCCTATCATGATTTCCAGGCCTTTGGTGTGGATACCGGGGGCTTAAACAGCAAGGTGTTTGCCGCACTGCGTCCTGGCGGCAAGTACCTGGTTATCGACCACAAGGCCGAGGATGGCTCAGGCTGGCGGGATGCCGGCAATGTTCACCGTATTGGCAAGGAAGTGATTATCGATGAGGTTACCAGTGCAGGCTTCAACCTGATTGCCGACAGTGCTTTGCTCGACAACCCCGATGATGACCGAAGCGCCATGGTGTTCACGGTCAGGGGACAGACTGCCAGGGCCTTGCTGGTATTCCAGAAGCCTTACTGATCGTTTGTTATCGGAGGCTGATCCCGGGAATCTGATACCGGCACCGGTATTCAAACCGGTGCCGGTATATTCAGTATTGCTCAGAGGGCGTTCAAGGCCTTGTTCAAGGTAGCGCTGGGGCACATGGCATTGGCGCAAAGCTCAGGACTGGGCTTGTAGTAGCCGCCAAGTTCAACAGCCTGTCCCTGGATATCATTGAGCTCACCAACGATGGTGTTTTCCTGGTCGGTGAGCGTCGCAGACAGGTTTTCAAAGGCCGCTTTCAGGTCAGCATTGTCTGCCTGACTGGCCAGGGCCTGTGCCCAGTAAAGGGCCAGGTAGAAATGGCTGCCACGGTTGTCCAATTCGCCCACTTTGCGGGAAGGGCTCCTGTTTTCCATCAGGAGTTTACCGGTTGCTTCGTCCAGGGTTGTGGAGAGTACCTGGGCCTTGGTATTACCGGTTGCACCAGCAAGATGTTCCAGGGAGGCTGCCAGTGCGAGAAATTCCCCGAGTGAGTCCCAGCGCAGGTGGTTTTCTTCCTGGAACTGCTGGACATGTTTGGGGGCAGATCCACCGGCTCCGGTTTCAAACATGCTGCCGCCATTCATCAAGGGGACAATGGATAACATTTTGGCACTGGTGCCCAGTTCCAGAATCGGAAACAGGTCAGTGAGATAGTCCCTGAGTACGTTGCCGGTTACAGAAATCGTATCCTGTCCGTCTTTCATCCGCTGCAGGGAGAAGCGGGTGGCTTCCCGTGGCGACATGATGCGGATGTCCAGACCCGCTGTATCATGTTGCGGCAGGTAGGTATTTACCTTCTTTATAAGCTCGGCATCATGGGCACGCTCAGGATCAAGCCAGAATATTGCCGGGCTGCCCGTGGCTCTGGCACGGTTCACCGCAAGTTTTACCCAGTCCTGGACAGGGGCGTCCTTGACCTGGCACATGCGCCAGATATCGCCCTTGTCCACATTGTGGGAAAGCAAGGTCTCACCCTTGCCATTTACAACACGGATAGTGCCTTTTCCGGCGATTTCAAAGGTCTTGTCGTGAGAGCCGTATTCTTCTGCCTTCTGGGCCATCAGGCCAACATTCGGGACAGAGCCCATGGTGCGAGGGTCAAAGGCACCGTTTTCACGGCAGAAATCGATGGTTTCCTGGTAAACCGAGGCATAGCAGCGGTCTGGAATAATAGCCAGGGTGTCATGCAGTTCGCCATCAGGCCCCCACATTTTGCCGGACGAACGAATCGCGGCAGGCATCGAGGCATCAATGATCACATCACTGGGCACATGGAGGTTGGTGATGCCCTTGTCGGAATTCACCATGGCTAACGGAGGTCGTTTGTCGTAGCAGGCCTTGATGTCCTGTTCGATTTCCGCTTTCTTGTCTGCATCAAGGGTGTCGATCAGGGACAGGACGCTGCCAAAGCCGTTGTTCGGGTTTGCGCCAAGTTCACGGAAAGTGTCAGCGTGCTTGTCGAATACATCCTTGAAGAATACTGATACGGCATGACCAAACAGGATCGGGTCAGACACCTTCATCATGGTCGCCTTCAGGTGCAGGGACAGCAGAACCCCTTCGGCCTTGGCTTCACCAATGGCTTTTTCAAGAAACTCGCGCAGGGCACTGCAGGACATGACGCAGGCATCAATGACTTCGCCTTCGAGCAACGGGGCATCTTTTTTCAGGATGCTGGTGCTGCCGGTTTCATCTTCAAACTCGATGCGGAAGGAATCTGCCTGGGATAATGTCATGGAGACTTCACTGCCGAAGAAATCACCATCATCCATATGGGCTACGCGGGTTTTCGAGTCGCTGGACCAGGCTCCCATGCTGTGGGGATTCTGGCGGGCATACTGCTTGACGGCACCGGGAGCACGACGATCGGAGTTGCCTTCACGCAACACAGGATTTACAGCGCTGCCCTTGACCCTGTCATAGCGCTCCTTGATATCCCGTTCTTCATCATTTTGTGGATTCTCCGGATAATCCGGCAGGGCATAACCCTTGGCCTGCAGTTCCTTGATTGTCGCTGTCATCTGCGGCAGTGAAGCACTGATATTCGGCAGCTTGATGATATTTGCCTCTGGTTTCAGGGCAAGTGCGCCAAGATAGCCAAGGTCATCAGATTGTTGCAGGGCATCTGGCAGGTAGTCCGGGAAAACCGCAATAATACGACCGGCCAGGGAAATATCCCGGGTTTCGATATTGATGTCGGCTGTGGCAGTAAAAGCTTTGACAATGGGAAGCAGGGAATAGGTGGCCAGGGCCGGTGCTTCATCGGTCAGGGTATAAATAATGGTCGGTTTGTCAGACATGGCTTACCTGGTAATCATCAAATAGGTGAATTTAGGGGCTCGGCCGAGTCCCCGTGCTGGGCACTGCAAGCGCGCGCATTATAGCAATTTGACCCTTGCCAGAGTAGGGTGAAGTGCTCTGGCTGCTACATTTTTTCCAGCGTATCGATACCCAGTAGGGCCAGTCCCTGCTTGATCGTGAGTGCTGTCAGATGACACAGCCCCAGCCTGGACTGGCGGATATCAGCCTCGGCCTTGAGAACAGGGCAGGCTTCATAGAATCGCATATAGATGCCGGCAAGCTCGTACAGATACAGGCACAGTTGATTCGGGAAGCAGTCTTCAGCCACCTGTTCCACGATCTCGGAAAACTGGAGCAGTTTCAGGCCCAGGGTTTGTTCTTCTGGTGTCTGGATCGTGATGGTGAAATTGTCTGTCCCCGCGGCTTCTTCCTTGCGGAATATGCTGCGAATCCTGGCATAGGCATAAAGCAGATAGGGGGCCGTATTGCCCTCGAAGGACAGCATGGTGTCCCAATCGAAAATGTAATCACTGTTCCTGTTCTTGCTGAGCTCGAAATATTTGATGGCCGCGATGCCGACAACCTTGGCAATGTCAGCCCGTTCTGCTTCTGACAGCTCATGGTTTTTGGTGGTTACCACTTCCAGAGCCCGGCTGACACCTTCTTCCATGAGATCCAGCAGTTTCACCGTGCCACCGGTACGGGTTTTGAAGGGTTTGCCGTCACTGCCCATCATGGTGCCATAGGAGAGATGTTCCAGTGAGCAGTCTGCATTTTTGAAACCGGCCAGCTCGGCAACCCTGAACACCTGCTGGAAGTGGAGGCTTTGTCTGGCGTCGACTACATAGAGTACCCGGTTGGCGTGAAGCACCTCATTGCGGTACTGGATGGCCGCCAGGTCTGTGGTGGCATACAGAAAACCGCCATCGGATTTCTGCACGATGCTAGGCAGCGGTGTACCATCCTTGCTCTTGAACTCCTCCAGGAAGACACATTTAGCGCCGTCGGATTCCTGTAACAAACCAGCCTGATCCAGCTGGTCGATGATCGGGGCCAGACGATCGTTATAAAAACTTTCGGGACGAATGTCATTCAGTCCCAGAGTAATGCCGAGTTTTTCATACAGCGCCTGGCAATGGGCAACAGAGACATCGATAAAGGCTTTCCATAGCGCCATGCATTCAGGATCGCCAGCCTGTAATTTGACGACATTGTCCCGACTGGTTTTGGCAAAGACCGGGTCAGCATCGAAACGTTCCTTGGCATGGCGGTAAAAAACTTCAAGGTCCGTAAGTTCACCGCTCAAGCTGCTACCGCTGGTTTCCAGCTCCTGCATGTAGGTAATCAGCATGCCGAATTGTGTGCCCCAGTCGCCAAAATGGTTCTGCCGTATGACCTCGCAGCCCAGAAACTCAAAAATACGCACAAGGGCATCACCGATGATGGTGCCGCGCAGATGGCCGACATGCATTTCCTTGGCCAGGTTGGGCGATGAGTAATCCACCAGAACCACCTGTTTGTCTTTTTTGGGAGCGACAAGTGACTTTGCTGTCAGCAGGTTGTTGAGGTTTTCAGCAATAAAGTCTGCAGAGATGAAGATATTGATAAATCCGGGGCCGGCCAGTTCGACCTTGTCGGCGATACCGTCCAGTTCCAGAACGGCAATCACTTTTTCACCGAGCTCCCGAGGATTCATTTTCAGCTGCTTGGCGATGCCCATGACACCGTTGGCCTGATAGTTACCAAACTTTTCCTCACGGGCATAATTGATCAGGGCACGACAGTCGGCTTGCCCGGATGCCTTGGAAATCGCATTGCCGATGAGGTTGTCCAGTTGCTGTTTCAGGTTCATTGGGGAAGGGCCCGGAATTCAAAAGGGGGGCATTTTACACCAAAGGTCCGGGGCTGTCAGAGCTTATCACGGGGCGTTACTGACCAGTGACTTCAGGCTTACACAGCGACGGTCCTCCTGCAGGGTAACCAGAACAGAGCGGGTGATCAGAGCAGGGTAATCGTTGAGGGTTCGGGCCAGTTGATCAAGTCTGCTGACACTCTCGGGTGTGCAGGTTGCCGGCAAAATCACCATGAATTCATCCACAAAACCCTCATCAGCGGACTCATTGAGAACAGGTATGGCCGCTATAACCTTGTCCGCCACGTTCTCCATCAGGGGCAGCTGATTGTTGGGATACAGGTTGCGCGTGATAAAACGCATGCTGGCAAGCTTGTAACGCAGAGGGTCTGCGAGCATTTCATCAATAAAGGCTTCCTTGATAACCGGGTCCGGACGGCTGGCCCTGGCAGCCAGTGAGCTGTTAACACCAAGATCGGAAGTGTCACGCATCGTTTCTGCGTCAAGTAGGGCGGCATAATCACCGTGCAGGTGATGATTGAGGGCGACGATGATGTCCCAGCGCTTGTCCTGATCGATGACGATGCTCTCGATACTTTCGGTGCCTGCCAGCAATGCAGTGATGTAGTCCAGGGCATCACGGGTATGCGCCCGGGCGATAAAATTGTCGTACCAGATTTTCTGGATTTCAGAACCGGGTTCCGCATTTTCCAGCGCCTGCCAGACAAAGGCCTGGATACTGACGAGTTTGTCGGCATGATCGCCGAAGGCAGAGTAATAATTGTAAGCGGATGCAATATTGCCGCTGACCTGGCGTACTACATTAGCATCATTTTCATCACCAATATTGTCAAAAGCGAAGCCCAGGAAATCGTCCAGGGACAGGCGTGCATCCCTGACGCCGGACCAGAGGGATTCCCAGAGCATCAGCCGGGTGGTGGTGCTGCTGAAATGATTGATATGTTCCTGGAGTGTCTGCAGTGAAACGGGATCGAAATTGATAACCAGATAAGCGTGATCATCCAGATTCGGAAAAACCATGTCAGGACAGGGCTGGCCGATGACCTCAGGTACCCAGGTAACAACACCGTCGTAGGTGACAGGAAGAGCCTGGCCCAGCACCATGGTGCCGTCAACATAACGATACAGGCCCAATCGGGTGCGCTGGGATCTTAAAACCTTGTCTGCAGTTGAGGTGGCAGGGACTGACTGGATCAGGCGTAAACTGGTTACCTCATTGTCCTGGCAACTGAAATCCGTTGTGATGGTGTTGGCACCTGAGGCCTGCAGCCATTCCTGCTGCCAACGGGTCAGGTCAATGCCTGAGGCGGTTTCCAGTGACGCCACAAAGTCATCCAGACGGGCATTGGCGAAACTGTGCTCCTTCAGGTATTGACTGACACCCCGCCTGAAATTTTCCTCGCCGATTAAATAGGGGAGCTGTTTCAGGACAGAGCTGCCTTTCTGGTAGGTGATGAGGTCGAAATTGGCAACGGCATCCGCGGTATTGGCCGCTTCAAGTGCAATCGGATGGGTAGTTACCCTGGCATCAGCGACATAGGCCCTGGATTTGTCGCGGGAATAGAAAATATCCCAGGCATTCTCGAAATCACTGGCACTGTCCAGCGCCAGGTACCCCATATAAGTGGCAAAGCTTTCATTCAGCCAGAGGTCGTTCCACCAGTTCATGGTAACCAGATCACCAAACCACATATGGGCCATTTCATGGGCTATGACATAAGCCAGGCGGCTTTTTTCACGAATGGTTTTTTCTCCCCGATTGAGATAGGCCTCATTGAAAGTGACAGCACCGAGGTTTTCCATGGCACCCGGATTAAAGTCAGGGACAATTATCTGGTCATACTTGTTCAATGGGTAAGGCACGTCGAAATAGGTCTGGAAAAACGGCAGAAACTGCTTTGTCGGTGTGAACCATTCTTCCACATCCACATAGTCAGCCAGGGATGTCCTGGCAAAAAGCCGCAAGGCGATATGACCTGACCGGTCTTCCCAGACCTTGAATGGACCGGCATGAAAGGAATACAGATAGGACGATATCGGGGGTGTTGGAGGAAAGGTCCATGTCTGGCTGTCACCATTCAAGGTGTGACTGGTTTCACGCTGGTTGGAAATGACTTCCCAGTTGGCCGGGACGTGGGCAGTCAGGGTAAAGGGCGCCTTGAGGTTCGGCTGATCAAACAGGGGGAAAAACCGGTTGGCGTTGTAGGGCTCGAAATTGGTGTAAAGATAAATTTCGCCGTTTTCAGGGTCAATGAACTTGTGCAGGCCATCACCGTCGGTGGTGTAGGGGCGTCGATAGTCAATGACAAGGTGATTGCTGCCGGCAACGAGCTGTTCGCTGCCGAAGGTAATAAACCATTTGTCATACTCATATTGTGCATCCTGACCATTCACAGAGAATGAGAGAATTTCACCCTGATCAAAATCCAGTGTCAGGGGAGCCTGGTTATTCCCGGTATAGTCAAACCGGATACTGACCTGTCCCTGAAATATGTCGGATTCAGGGTCGATTGAGACGTCCAGTGCATAGGTGATGTTGCTGACCTGAGAAGCCCTGAACATGGCATAGTCCTGGGTGAGCAGCCGCCGGGATTCGCGGATTGTTGCACCGGATGCTGCAGCATACAGGGAGGTGCTGAAAATGGCGCCCGCGAGAGAAACCAACATCAGGAAAAGACGGGATGAGAAAAGCATATTTTGATATCCGTGTTAGCAGGCTCGATTCCGGCATGATATGAATTGCCGCTTTTCAACTCAAGGTGATATCCTGCCTGCCGGAAATGACGGGGGTGATGATGAACAGGTTTATGTTGCGAAGGCTTTCAGCGGTCATGTTGAGTCTTTTGCTGGCTTCTTGCAGTGATGACAGTGCTTCACCTGTCCAGACAGAGGCTGCCCCGGACACGCTGTCAGCAGACAGCAGGCCTGTGTCCTGTGACGCTAATGCAGACATTTCCTATATGTGTGGAATTACCAACGGTGAGGACATCCTGCAGATTGGCGGTACGCCCTGGGTGCTGGTGTCCGGCATGGATGGCAGTCTGACAGGTGGCGATATCAATGGCAGGCTGCATCTGGTTAACAGTACTGATCATTCCTTTGAGGTACTGTTTCCTGGCAGCAATCCTGTTTTCCGGCAGGACGAAAGTCTGTTTTCCGGCTGTCCCGGTCCCCTGGATAGCAATCATTTTTCAGCCCACGGACTGGCATTACGCAAAATTGACAAGGGACCCGAACTTTACCACCTGTACATGACCAGTCATGGGGCCCGGGAAGCCATAGAAGTTTTTGAAGTGGATGCCTTCCTGAAGCCAACAATCAAATGGGTTGGATGCATTCCCATGCCGGAGTCATCATGGACCAATAGTGTCACTATCCTGAGTGATGGTGGATTCATGGCAACCCAGTTTTATAACCCGGCTCTTCATACCATTGAGGATGTTTTTAATGGTGTGGATACCGGTCATATCTTCGAGTGGCATCCAGGGCAGGACGTGACTGTTCTGGAAGGGACGCAAGGGGCCGGGCCGAACGGTATTGTCATTTCGGACGATCAGCGTTTTGTCTTCATGTCAGCCTTTGGTACGGGAGAAGTTGTTCGCTTCGACCGCAGCTCTACTCCACCGGAGCGGGAGGCTGTGCAGGTTGGCATCTATCCGGATAACATTCGCTGGACCGATCAGGGCAAGCTTTATGCGGCAGGCAGCAACACGCCGGATTACTGCGGCACTGAAAGTTGTGAAGCAGGCTGGTCTGTCGTGGAAATCACGCCTTACAACCTGGCCATGAATCGTGTCGGCGGGGCGGGTGAGGATGCAGCCTTGCATGATGCCAGTTCGGCGCTGCCAGTTGGCGATGAAATATGGGTGGGTACGTTTTCCGGCGACAGGATAGCCATTCTGCCCAGGCCATAAAGCCTGGCATCCAGGGAAGTCATATAAAGTCATATAAAGTCATATAAAAAAGGCGCCAACTGGCGCCTTTTTTGTTTTCCGGTACAGGTATTATTCGCCAGTAGCAAAACAATAGTAATAGCCGTTGCCGCCGGATGCCTGAAGCTGTTCCTGGCTGCAGCCGCGTGATGGGTGGGCAGCATTCCAGGATTCAGCCATGGCGCCTCCGCCAACACGGTCGAAATGGCCTACAGTGGCACGATACTCGTCGGTATTGCTGGTCCAGTTGTTGCAGGTCATATCGGAAGCGCTGCCATCCGGGTTGGTGCCGGTCAGGATGTCATGCTGGTTAGGCGTGTCGCCAACACCATTGACTGTATCACCGTTTTCAGTGACAGAACGCTGTTTGTTGAGGTTGGCATTGCTGTAATGGATATCCATGACGCTGCGGCCCACCAACTCGCCATTAGCGTTGTACCAGGGACCATCTCCAATCCTGTCTTTGGCATTCACGCCATTACGACCGGTTGTGCTCAGATAGGCACGCCAGGTTTTGCCGCGTGTACCTGCTGCTTCGGCCAGGGCACTGCAGTGGGCATCGGCGCCGGCGAGGCCGCCAAGATTTGCACCATCGCCAAGTCCGCGACTGGTGATAAAGAAACTCATACTGGTGTCCTGTTCTGCCTGACCACCGGGTTGTGCCATAGCTGGCAACGCCTGGCAGGCAAGAATGGCACCTGCGATAACAAGTTTATTCATTTTCATTTTTATCCCCTAAAAAGCTGATTGATCATCACGTTTCCTATTCCACTGCTTGCCGGTGCATAAGGCGACAGGGAAGGACTGAAATAGATAGCAAACAAGTGTGCAAGATTCATGAATCTTGCGGCCTGAAATTCACACAGGGCGGATCGAAAGTCAATAAAGGGCAAGAATGGAGACCTGTTCCATCTGGACTCGCTATCATGCATGGTGCATGATGAGTCCCTAAAAGAGATTAATCCAACTCCATAAATATAAGGATGCAGCATGATCAATCGACGTAGTCTTCTGGGTTATGGTACGGCCCTGGTAGGGGCCTTGATGCTGTCAGGGACGGTGTCGGCCCAATCCGGCATTCAACTGGATAAACTGAATTTTCTGGAACTGCGGGTTTCTGACATGGCAAAAAGCCTGGCGTTCTACCAGAAGCTTTTTGGCATGCCAGTACAATCACGCAGCGAAGACAGGGTGTTCCTCAAGCTTGGTCCCTACAACCAGTACCTGGCTCTGCGACCGGTGCGCAATGGTGAGCGTCCGGCCATTACGCACTACGGATTTTCGGTCAAAAACTTTGATCTTGATGATACCCTTGCCCAATTGAAGGTGGGAGGGTTCAGGCAAATTGCACCGCCGGACATTACTGTCCCGGGCATCGAAAATCCCATGACTACCTGGGTGAGCGATCGCGGTGGCGTCCCTACACTGTATTTGTCCGATGAGCGTGGACTTGTGCTTCAACTTACCGACTCTTCCTGGTGTGCAGGGACGGGCGCGCTTGGCAATGTATGCGGAAAACCGGAGGCCGTGGCACCTGGCAGTATGGCCCTGAGCGAGATCAATCATTTCACGGCTTTTGTAAATGGTGGTGAACGATCCAGCGATTTTTTCCTGCGGTTTTTTGACCTCAAGGCCCAGGCTTACCAGGCAACCACACCCTCTGTGGGTATTGGGGATGGGAAGCAGTTTGTAATGTTTGCCGGCGGCCAGCGTGAAGGCTCCATTCCGGCCAATGTGCATCATGCCAGCTTCAACATGGAGGGGTTTATGGTCGATGATGTGCTGCTCAAGCTGGAGGACAATGGCGTGACACCGCAAAATGGTCGTCCCCTGGGTCCTCTGATGCATTACATCAGCCTGCGCATGCCGGAACGTGGTGGTGCGGAAGGGGGTACACCGGAAGTGTATTTCACAGACGTTGATGGCATCCTGCTGCAGCTTCAGGACATCAGTTATTGCGGTGGCGGTGATTACCTGGGCAGCAAGTGCCTGCCGTAAGGCACTAGATATCCACCAGGCTTCTGGGCGGTTTTCCCTCGAAAAAGGCATGCACGTTGGCCAGGAAAAGCTGGGCCATGGCATGCCTTGATTCAAAGGTGGCACTGCCGCGGTGCGGTGACAGGACCACATTATCCATATCGAACAATTCTGGAGACGGGTGCGCCAGATCCTCGAAGACATCCAGTCCGGCGGCCCCAAGCCTGCCGGTTTTTAATGCTGCAACCAGCGCGGCCTCATCCACAACCATTCCCCTTGCCAGATTGATCAGTGTCCCGTCCGGGCCAAGGCAGTCCAGAATCTCTGCGTTAACCATATGGCGCGTTTCCGGAGAACCCGGCATGGCCAAAAGCAGGATATCCGACGCTCTGGCCAGCGCTTCAAGGGAGTCGTAACGGGGATAAGGCAGTTCCGGTTTTGGTCTGGGCCCGTACCAGATGAGGTTCAGGTTAAAGGCGCTGGCACGTTGAGCCATGGCCTTTCCGATGCGGCCCATACCGACAATACCCAGGGTCTTGCCCTGAAGAGAGTGCGCAAAGGGCATGATGCCGTTGGCACAGCGACCCTCGCGAGTAAATCGATCCGCTGCACACATTCGCCGGACAGTAGCCAGAATCAGGCCGATGCCCAGATCGGCGACATCTTCAATCATCACGTCTGGCGTGTTGGTCAGGATCAACTGCCTGGCAGACAGGGCTGGCACATCCACTTTTTCAAAGCCGGTGCCGTAGACTGAAACACCGGCCAGATTGGGCAGGGCATTGATAAGTGAGGCAGGCATAGATGCATGGGAGGTTCCCACCATCCACACCACCTGATGTTTAACCCTGTCGAGTAGTGCCTGCGGATCAGGATCGCGGTAATAGTGATGGACGGTATACCGTGCCTCAAGTCCGGCCATGGCATCATCAGGCAGGAAGCCGGCAGCAAGAATTTCCGAGCGGTCAGAGATCTTCATCGGGCAGGGTCATCCTGGTCTGCTGTAACCTGTTCATAAGGCCAGTCAACATTACCGCTGTGTGTGACTGCCCCCAGATTTGCAGGGCCTACCAGGCTGGCATATTTTTCCAGGGCGCCGGCGAGTCTTTTTTGCGGGACCAGCCATCGGCTTTTGCGGGAGGCCAGTTCATCGTCACCCAGTTCGACACTGATAGTACCGGCCTCGGCATCTATACTGATGATGTCTCCATCTTCAATAAGGGCAATGGGGCCGCCACTGGCCGCTTCCGGACTGGCGTACCCGATGCACATGCCGCGGGTGGCCCCTGAAAAACGGCCGTCTGTAAGCAGGGCAACTTTCTCCCCCATCCCCTGGCCGTAAATGCGCGAGGTTACCGCCAGCATTTCCCGCATACCGGGTCCGCCACGAGGACCTTCATACCGGATCACAAGAATATCTCCTGCCTGGTACTGCTGATTTGCCACAACCCGCATGCAGTCTTCCTCGGAATCAAAAACCCGTGCAGGACCGGTGATTTTCAGGGATTTCAGACCAGCCACCTTGATCAGGGCTCCATCCGGGCACAGGTTGCCCTTGAGGACAACCAGGCCGCCCGTGGTACTGATAGGTGCGTCAATGGCCCTGACCACACTGCCGTCCGGGGCAGGCGTTGACGCCAATGCCTGTGCGAGGGTCCTTCCATCCAGCGTCAGGCAGTCACCATGAAGATAACCGCCATCAAGCAGGGCCTTGAGTACCACGGGTACGCCGCCTACTTCATGCAGGTGCTTGGCAAGGAACCGGCCCCCGGGCTGCATATCAGCTATCAAGGGAGTGCGCTGGAAGACCCGGGCAACATCATCCAGGGAAAAAGCGATTCCGGCTTCATTGGCGATGGCTGGAATATGCAATGCAGCATTGGTAGAGCCGCCAGTGGCAGCAACCGCTGCACAGGCATTTTCAAGACTGTTGAAGGTCACCAGTTCCCGTGGCAGTGGCGAGCCATTGGCCAGGATCTCCATGACCTGCCTGCCTGTTATTTCTGCCAGGGCCTCCCGTTCGGAGTACACCGATGGCAGGGTACTGGATCCCAACGGAGACAGGCCGAGGGTTTCACCCACCATACCCATGGTGCTGGCAGTGAACTGCCCGGGGCAGGCGCCTACTGTCGGCAGGCAGGATTTTTCCATGGCGATAAGATCAGCATCAGTTGCCTGGTCATTTCCCAGGATCTCATTGGCATCCAGAATGTTGACTTCACGGTCATCAATGGTGCCAGGCAGGGTTGTTCCCCCGAAAAGAAAGGCGCCCGGAACGTTAAGCCTGACCAGGGCCATCATCAGGCCTGGCAGGGTTTTGTCGCAGCCTCCATAGGCAATCAAGGCATCATAGGCATGCCCGTGAACCACCATTTCCACGCTGTCTGCGATCAGCTCCCGCGACGGCAGGCTCATGAACATGCCTGAATGATTCATGGAAACACCATCAGAAACTGAAATCGTGGTGAAGTTAACCGGCTTGCCGCCGCCAGCGCGCACCCCGTTGGCGGCATGTACAGCCTGGGCTGCCAGGTTCATGGAGCAGGGGGTGTTTTCCCCCTCGGTGGTCACAATGCCGACCACCGAGCGCGTCATGTCCTCGTCATTGAAACCTGTGGCACGCAAAAAGGCGCGCTGGGGAAGGCGGGATTTGCCATTGGTAATTAATCGTGAGCGATGCTTGTGTAGCGACATGGTATTCCTGGTTCGAATTTCTTTACCCGGCTTCCTGGTAGTCTGGTATCAGTGATATAGGACCAAAAGACAGCTGGTTGGTACGAATTGAGTTAAACGTGACTGCAAGTCTAGCGATACAAGGAAGGCAAGAACAGTACTGCCTAGACTTTATCAGCGATGGCCTTGAGCAGGGCGGCCAGCATGTCGGGGCATGACAGAAAGGGACTGTGGTCTGCATCCAGCTGAATCATTTCATCGCAATGAATTGTTCTAAGCATTTGCCGCTGATGCGTGACGGGTATGACCTGGTCATCCAGGCAGCTGATATAGGTGCGAGGAATGCGACCATAATTCTCCGGGGTCAAGCGCACCTTGCCCGACAAGGGCAGGGCTGCCTCTTCGGGAAATTCACTCGGGATGAGGTGAGATCTGGATGGAGGGCAACGATTGTAGAAGAGGCTTTTGATCTGTTCGGCTGGTATGCCGCATCGGCGGTTATCCTGGCTCATGGTCATGATGCTTTCTATGGGGGCCGGATCAATTGCCTGGTGATTCGCCGCAATCAGATCGAACAGGCTTTGCCTGTTGCCTGGCAGGTAGGCACTCAGATATACCAGGCGCTGGATAAGATCGGGACGGTTCTCTGCCGCCTGGGAGATCACCAACCCGGCCATGCTGTGTCCTGCCAGTATCACTGGTTTGTTGAGGCTCTTGATAAAGTCCGTAAGCCACGTTGCATAACGGGCCAGCGTCAGCCTGTCAGGATCTTCATGGTTCCTGCCATGACCAGGCAGGTCCGGGGTATGGACAGTGAACATGTCCTGTTCAAGGAAAGGCAGGATGGGATTCCAGCAGGCGGAAGAGTGCCAGGCACCGTGAACCAGGACGAGGGCCGGTATATCCAGGGCACTAGTCCCCGCTTTTGATTTTGTGTTCCATGTCCAGGGCAGGCTGTGATGTTCGTGGACGGCCTACTACCTTGGCTGGCACACCCACCACGGTGGTATGGGCCTCTACGTCTTCAACCACAACAGCGCCGGACCCCACCCAGGCACCCTCGCCAATGGTAACATTGCCCAGGATGTTGGCCCCGGCACCAATAAGAACGCCGGCCTTGATCTTCGGATGCCGATCACCGGTTTCCTTGCCCGTGCCACCCAGGGTCACGCCCTGGAGGATGGAAATGTTGTCGTCCAGGATGCAGGTCTCACCAATGACTATACCCGTGCCATGGTCCAGCAGGATGCCCTTGCCGATAACAGCGGCCGGATGGATATCGACAGCAAAAACTTCCGAAATCTTGCTTTGCAGATAAAGCGCCAGGCCACGCCGGTCCTGATCCCAAAGCCAATGGGCAACACGATAGGCCTGCAGTGCCTGGAAACCCTTGAAGTACAAAATGGCGGTGGAATAGGTTTTAACCGCAGGATCACGCTCACGTATGGCCAACAGGTCCCCGGTGGCAGCGTCGATGATGGTGCTGTCCGAACGCATGGCCTCACTGAAAGCGGATCTGAGGACTTCAACAGGCATGTCATCACAGGCCAGTTTTCCTGCCAGCAGGGCGCACAGGGCAGAGGCAAGATCCTCATGGGCAAGTATGCGTTTGCTGAGATAATTGCCCAGGTCCGGTTCATGAAACAGTTGTTCCGTGATTTCCGCCTTGATGGTTGACCAGACAGTTTTGTCCATGGTGAAGGTGATCTTGGTGCCTGAAGGGCCTGCGATTCTATAGTATGTGCATGGTGCCCGCAATGCTGCCCCGGGGCAGGGGCGCTGGAGTTGGCTACGCATCCCTGCTATCTTTCCGCGCATCAATGTGAGGGCAGGTCAGTACTCACAGAAGCCGAGATAAGAAAAATTATGTCAGTTAAAAATGTGGCAGTTCTGGGAGGTGGCAGCTTTGGCACCGTGATTGCCAACATCATTGCCAATAATGGTCATCGAACCCTGCTTTGGATGCGGGATGCGGAACAGGTGGCCTCACTCAACAAGCTGCATGAAAACGTCAACTACCTGCCGGGCTACAAGCTCCACAAGGATGTCGTGGCAACGGATGATCTGGTCGGTGCTGTTGAGGATGTGGACCTGATTTTTGTGGCAGTACCCAGCAGCAGTTTTCGTCAGGTGGTCAGGCAGATGAAGCCTCTAATCCACAAGGACGTGATCCTGGTCAGCCTGACCAAGGGGATCGAAGCCAAAACTTTTGCCCTGATGAGTCAGATACTGGCAGAGGAAACAGAAAACGCTCATATTGCCGTTCTCAGTGGGCCGAACCTGGCCAAGGAAATCGCCATCAGGAGTCCCACCGGCGCTGTTGTCGCCAGCAAGGATCATCATGTGGTGGAAGAAGTACAGAACGTTCTTCGATCAGACAGTTTCCGGGTATATTCCAACTCCGACATGCTGGGGGTGGAACTGGGTGGGTCCCTTAAAAACATCTATGCGATTATTGCCGGTCTGGCCGAATCGGTTGGCATGGGCCACAACACCAATGCCATGCTGGTTACCCGCAGCCTTACCGAAATGGCCCGCTTTGGTGTGGAGTTGGGTGCGGATCCGATGACCTTCCTTGGACTATCCGGTGTCGGCGACCTGATCGTGACCTGTTCCTCTCCGTTGTCGCGAAACTTTCGTGTGGGCAAGGCGCTGGGTGAAGGCAAGGATATTGATCTTGTCATCAGCGAGATGGACCAGGTGGCGGAAGGGGTGAACACGCTGAAGCAGGTAAAGGAAAAAGCCGATGAGCTGGGTGTGAAAATGCCGCTTGTTAACGGTCTCTATGAAATTGTGTACAACAATGAGACTGTAGACCATATAATCAGTTCGTTAATGCTGGAGGAGCAAGGGCTGGATGTGGAATTTGCCAGAGGCAGGTTGCACAACGGCGCTTAACCGATATCGACAGCCAATGGAGGTTGCCATGAGTGACGACAGGGCGGAAGAAATCAAAAAAAACATATTGTCTCCTTCACAGTGGACTCGCATTATTTTCATGGCCGTTTATGGCGTGGCGTGGTGGATCGTGACCATCGTATTGGTGGTTATCGTGGTCCTGCAGGCCCTGATCAGTCTTGTTACTGGCACGGATAATGTTGATCTCAGAAAATTCGGCACCATTCTGGCTGATTACCTGAGACAGTTGCTGGGTTTTATGCTTTATGCCAGTAACGAGAAACCCTGGCCGTTTTCAACCGGGACGGATGATGTGGATGATCATGATGATGGTCCGGCCACGACTGCTTCAAATGATGCTGCAGCTGAACCTGAAGCCGCCCAGGCGGCAGCCACAGATTCAGTACCACCGACCGACATGGATGACCAGGGCGGTGTCCCGGAGCGCAATGAGCCAGATAAACCACTCAACAGGGATGATGTTTTTTCTGACATGAGCTTTACTGATCAGGAGGATGACCGGGATCAGTCTGCGGAAGATTCTGACAGGCACAGTGTGGATTTCCCTGGAAGTAAAAACAGTTCGGAAAACCAGGAAGACCCGAACAGCGGTGGTGAACCCAAACCGTCGCTCTGACCAATGACAGGTTACAAACCTGAATACATGAAGTTGTTTGAATGAATTTGTATCTCCTGCGGCATGGTGAAGCTGAAGCCCATGCCTCTTCATCTGCTGGCCGTCAGTTGACCGAAGCCGGCCATCAAGAAGTGATCAATGTTGCCCGCCAGTTCGCGGCCAAAAATGCCAGGCTGGACCGGTGCCTGGTGAGTCCTGCACTCAGAACCCAGCAAACGGCAGACACCTTTCTGTCCATGCTTTTCGATGCCCCTGAAGCTGAAACGGTTGAGGAACTCAGTGCCAATCAGCGTGCGGCAGGCATCATGAAATTCCTGGAACCGAGCCGGGAGGGAAACATCCTGCTGGTCAGCCACAATCCAATTTTGTCGGAGTTGCTGGCCTTGCTTACCCGGGGGAATATCGACGGTCTGTATATCCTGGAAACTGCCAACCTGGCCTGTGTATCACTGGATATCATCGGTCTGGGGATGGGGAATTGTCCCTGGATACTGGAGCCCGATCCCAACCAGGTGCAATCTTCCTGAGTCAGCATCATGGTCAGCCAGGAACATACCGTCACCACTCACGACCTGACCCTGGCCGTAAAGACCTGGGGAAACCCTGACAGTTCTCCCATTCTGGCCCTGCATGGCTGGCAGGATAATGCGGCAACTTTCGACAAGCTTGCGCCGCAGCTGCCGGATCTCTACTGGGTAATACCCGATCTGCCAGGGCATGGGCTTTCACATCACCGTGGGATTGCGGCTGAATATTCCTTGTGGCACTACGGCCTGGAAGCCATGGCGGTTGCTGATGCCATGGGGCTTGAGCAGTTTGTACTTGTGGGCCATTCCATGGGCGGTGGTGTCTCCAGCCTGCTGGCAGCTCTGTTTCCTGATCGGATAAAAGCGCTGGTGCTGCTTGATGTGATCGGCGTAATCACCACACCAGCGTCTGACGCACTGGAGCAGATGCGTACAGCGTTCAACCAGCGCCTGAAATACCCATTGCGTCGGGCAGGTATCTACAAGACCCGGGAAGAGGCGGTTACCGCACGGGCCAGGCGCGGCATCAGCGAAGAGGCCGCAGCCTTGCTTGGGGCTCGGGGAATATCCCGTAAAGAGGAAGGCTATTACTGGCAGCATGACCAGCGCCTGACGCGCACGAGCCTGTTAAGCCTGACCGAAGAGCATGGCGCTCACTTCCTGGAAGCGATTTCCTGTCCGGTATTGTTGATAACGTCAAAGGAGGCTGTGTTCAGGGAGGACGTTATCAGGAAGCGCATGGCGCTGGTCAAGCAGATCAGACAGATTGACCTGCCAGGCGGACACCATCAGCACCTGGATGGCGATGTTGAGACTATTGCCGAACAGATACAGGATTTTCTGACGAATTCAGGTTCTAGCTGACCAAGGACAGAAACTCGGCGCGGGTGCTTTGTTTCTCCCGGAAGGCGCCAAGCATGCACGAAGTCGTCATGCTGGAATTCTGTTTTTCCACGCCCCGCATCATCATGCACATATGCTGTGACTCGATGATGACGCCAACGCCCCGTGCACTGGTAATCTCCTGAATGGATTCAGCAATCTGCTGGGTCAGGTGTTCCTGGATTTGAAGACGGCGTGCAAACATGTCCACAATCCGGGCGATCTTCGACAGTCCGATCACGTTTTCATTCGGCAGGTAGGCGACATGGCATTTGCCGATAAAGGGCAGCATATGATGTTCGCACAGGGAATACAGCTCGATATTCTTGACGATGACCATTTCGTTTGACGTAGTGGGAAACAGGGCGCCATTGACGATTTGATTAAGGTCCTGGGTGTAGCCCCGGGTCAGGAATTTCATGGCTTCGGCAGCGCGGGCAGGCGTATCTTTGAGGCCGTGACGGTCGAGATCTTCACCAACATTTTCGATAATGGCGGCGTAGGCCTGCTCTAAGGTCTTGTCTTGCATGGGAATTTTTTTCTTTTCCAGTTTACGCGGCGCTGTTGCCGCTGGTCGATGTCGAGTAAACTGCGCACCCTACTCGAAACTGCCAACGGGGTAAAGAAAATCCGTGAAAAACCAGTCCCTCAAAACAGCCGCTAACTGGCTGGAGAATGCCATGACGCGCATGGAGCAGGCGGACCTGTTTTATGGCCATGGGACGGACAATCCGGGTAGTGAAGCCCAGTGGCTTTTGCTTGGAGTCCTTGCCCAGGCAGGGATTAATGAGGTCGCTGATGACACGCCTCTTGATGCAGTATGTCTGGAGCGACTGGAAACCCTGCTTCAGCGGCGCATTCATGAAAGGATTCCGGTTGCTTACCTGCTGCATGAAGCCTGGTTTGCGGGATTGGCGTTTTTTGTGGATGAGCGGGTTCTGGTACCACGCTCACCAATTGCCGAGCTGATCGAAAATCGCTTTGACCCGCTGCTCAATGCTGAACCGGCCACCATCCTGGACTTGTGCTGCGGCAGCGGCTGCATCGGTATTGCCTGTGCCCTGGCTTTTCCTGATAGCCGGGTGGTGCTGGCAGATATATCGCCAGAGGCCCTGGAGGTTGCCAGGATCAATATTGAGAAATATGACCTTCAGGATCGGGTGACAACCGTGCAGTCCGACCTGTTTGCCGGTGTCAGCGGAACATTCGACCTGATTGTCAGCAATCCGCCCTACGTACCTGCGGATGAATATCGCGAGCTGCCTGATGAATATTGGCAGGAGCCGCAGTTGGGGCTGGTCAGTAGCGGAGAAGGGCTGGATATTCCCCGTCAGATTCTGGCTCAATCGGCTGATTTCCTGACCCGGGAAGGGCACCTGATCCTGGAAACCGGCTATACCTGGCAGGCACTGGACGCTTCGGAACCAGACCTGCCGTTTCTGTGGCTGGACTTTGAATACGGCGGGGAAGGGGTGTGCCTCTTGTCCAGGGATCAACTGCCAGCGGCCTGAGAAGGCTGGGCAAACCCCTCCAGAAGGGAAATAAATGCCTGTCCGGCATTGGACAGTGTGCGACGCTCATGGGTGACCACGCCCAGCTCACGGCTGAGGGCCAGTTCCGGTACTTCCAGTGTGACCAGATGTTCATCCAGCATAATGTCTGGCAGTGTGCTCCAGCCCAGACCTACCCGGGTAAGCATTTTCAGTACTTCCAGATAATTACTGCTGATCTCGATATTCACCTTGCCGGCCTGGTTGCCAAATGCTGCCATTACCAGGCGGCGAGTATAGGTCTCCGGGGCCGGAAGCAGGGCTGAGTAGCGCAGCAAATGTTTCAGGCTCAGGGGGGCGGACCGGATTGCCAGCGGGTGGTCTGCCGCCGCGACGATATGTATCGGGTCATGCCAGATCATCCGCGTTTGCAGGGGCGGTTCGACCCGAGGCGGCAGTGTTACCACGGCGAATTCCAGTTCCCCGCGAGCCACCTGTTGGCAGCCCTGTTCGGAATCCAGAAAACGAATATCCAGTTTCACCTGCGGGAAATTCTGATGAAAGCGCTCAAGTACAGGCGGCAGGCGGTGCAGGCCGATATGGTGGCTGGTGGCAAACACCACCGAACCGTTGACACCTCCGGACAGGTTGCTGATCCCGCGCCGAATGTCCTCCAGCTCCAGTAAAACTTCAGCTGCACGCTCCAGGAGCAGGGCGCCCGCGGATGTAAGCTGGACAGAGCCGCCAATCCGGTCAAACAGCTGAGCCTGCAGCTTGTGTTCAAGATTGGCAATGCGCTTGCTGATGGCCGGCTGAGTGAGATGTATGCGCTCCGCGGCGCGGGAAAAAGAGCCCAGTTCCGCGACAGCCTGAAAGGCCCGTAATTCCTCTATTTCCATGCTGGCCTCTCCCTTGAGCAAACCGCATTATAACAAAAAGTTATAGAAGTTATAAATTCTATAAATTGGATTTATTTATATCACTTCCCTAGAATGCCGGCAACACTTGGAAAAGGCACGATAAACTCATCAAAAGCATGCATTGACAAGGACTTAGCGCTAACACCTGAGTTAGTTAAAGGGGTATAATCCCGCGCCTTTCAAGAGCATCCAGCGACAGAAGTTTCAGGAACAGTTTCAGGAACCAGTATGGCCGGCAACACCATCGGAAAAATGTTCAGTATGACCAGCTTTGGCGAGAGCCACGGGCTGGCATTGGGCTGTATTGTGGATGGGTGTCCTCCGGGAATGGCCTTGTGTGAGGAAGACCTGCAGATTGATCTTGATCGGCGCAAACCGGGTACAAGCCGGTTTACAACCCAGCGCCAGGAAGCGGACCAGGTGAAAATATTGTCCGGTGTTTTCGAAGGCAGGACGACTGGCACGCCCATTGGCCTGCTTATCGAAAATACGGATCAGAAGAGCAAGGATTACAGCAACATCAAGGACCTGTTTCGTCCTGCCCATGCTGATTACACCTATCAGCAGAAGTACGGCATCCGGGATTATCGTGGCGGTGGACGTTCCTCAGCCCGGGAAACGGCAATGCGTGTGGCCGCCGGTGCCATTGCCAAGAAGTATCTTCTGGAGACGGTGGGCATTGTGATACGCGGCTATCTGTCCCAGCTGGGGCCGATCAAGGCCGAGCTGGTGGACTGGAATGAAGTGGGCAACAACCCGTTTTTCTGCCCTGATCCGGCCAGGGTCCCGGAAATGGAAGCCTATATGAGCGAGCTGAGCAAGGAAGGCAACTCCATTGGCGCCCGGATCAGTGTCGTGGCCACAGGAGTACCGCCAGGTTTGGGCGAGCCGATCTTTGACCGTCTGGATGCGGAACTGGCCCATGCCCTGATGAGTATCAATGCCGTGAAGGGGGTGGAAATCGGCGCGGGTTTTGAGTCCGTGGTTCAAAAGGGGACGCAGCACCGGGATCTGATCAGTCCGGAAGGCTTTCACTCCAACAATGCCGGCGGCATTCTGGGTGGGATCAGCTCAGGCCAGGACATTACCGCCCATATAGCCCTGAAGCCCACATCCAGCATCCGGATACCGGGGCAGAGTGTGGATATTCACGGCAATGCCGTGGACGTGGTGACCACAGGACGACATGATCCCTGTGTGGGTATCAGGGCCACCCCCATTGCCGAGGCCATGATGGCCATCGTCCTGATGGATCACTTTCTGCGGCACCGGGCCCAGAACGCGGATGTGGTATCTGGGACCCCCATAATACCGGCCCAAAAGCCCTGAAAGAATTAAACAAACTTTAATACTAACTTTAAGAAATCCTTTTAACATTCAGAAAATTAAGAGAAATGTAATGGCAGGAAAAACTTTATACGACAAATTGTGGGACAGTCACCTGGTCAAGAACCTGGACGATGGAACATCCCTGATTTATATCGATCTGCATTTCCTTCATGAAGTGACCTCGCCGCAGGCCTTCGAGGGGCTGCGCCTGGCAAACCGGAAACCCTGGCGGTCCGGTGCCAATATGGCGACCCCGGATCATAACGTGCCGACGACAACGGATGAGCGTTCTCGCGGGGTTGAGGGGATTGTTGACCCTGTCTCCAAGATCCAGGTGAAAGCCCTTGACAGCAACTGTGCTGAATTCGGCATCAACGAATTTCATATCGATGACAACCGTCACGGTATCGTTCATGTTATCGGGCCTGAGCAGGGCAGAACCCTGCCTGGCATGACTATCGTGTGTGGTGACTCCCATACGTCCACTCACGGTGCGCTGGGCGCCCTGGCACATGGCATCGGCACCTCCGAAGTCGAGCATGTTCTGGCTACCCAGTGTCTGGTCGCCAAAAAAGCGAAAAACATGCTGGTGAAGGTCAATGGCCAGCTCAAGAACGGCGTAACAGCCAAAGACGTGGTTCTGGCCATTATCGGCAAAATCGGCACTGCTGGCGGCACCGGCTACACCATCGAGTTTGGTGGCGAAGCCATCCGTTCGCTTTCCCTGGAAGGCCGGATGACCATCTGCAACATGGCGATCGAAGCGGGTGCCCGCGCTGGCCTGGTGGCGGTTGATGACAAAACCATCGACTATGTCAAAGGGCGTCCTTTTGCTCCCTCTGACGCTCAGTGGGAAATGGCTGTGGCAGCCTGGAAGGACCTGAAAAGTGACGAAGATGCCCATTTTGATGCCGTTGTTGAGCTGGAAGCTGCAGATATTGAGCCTCAGGTCAGCTGGGGTACCTCCCCGGAAATGGTGGCACCGGTTACCGGCAATATCCCTGACCCTGCAGATGCTCCCAGTGAAGCTCGCCGGAGCAATTATGCCCAGGCACTCAAATACATGGGGCTGTCTGCCGGTACGCCCATCCAGGACATCAGGCTGGATCGCGTGTTCATAGGTTCCTGCACCAACTCCCGCATAGAAGATCTGCGGGCTGCCGCCGCTGTGGTCAAAGGTCGTAAAGTGGCATCCACCATCAAGGAAGCACTGGTTGTACCAGGTTCCGGGCTGGTAAAAGCGCAGGCTGAGCAGGAAGGGCTGGACAAGATCTTTGTTGAAGCCGGTCTGCAATGGCGTGAGCCAGGCTGCTCCATGTGTCTGGCCATGAATGCTGACCAGTTGGGTGAGGGCGAGCATTGCGCTTCCACGTCCAACCGGAATTTTGAAGGTCGCCAGGGCTTCGGTGGTCGTACCCACCTGGTAAGCCCGGCAATGGCCGCTGCTGCAGCAGTATTTGGTCATTTTGTTGACGTAAGAGACGTTGAATTACATTAAATAACATATAGTTAGAGAACAAACATGAAGAAGTTTATAGCTGAAGATGGGCTGGTACTGCCCCTGGACAGGGCGAATGTGGACACTGATTACATCATTCCCAAGCAGTTCCTGAAATCCATCAAACGTACCGGTTTTGGCAAGAACCTGTTTGACGAGGCGCGTTACCTGGACAAGGGTCTGCCTGACGCAGATTGTTCCGGCCGTCCCCTGAATCCAGATTTTGTGATGAATCAGCCACGTTACCAGAGTGCAAGCATATTGCTGGCCCGCGAAAACTTTGGTTGCGGTTCCAGCCGTGAGCATGCTCCGTGGGCACTGGATGACTACGGTTTTCGCTGTGTCATTGCGCCAAGTTTTGCCGATATTTTCTTTAACAACTGTGTCAAGAACGGCATTTTGCTGATCGTGCTCGATGAAAGCACTGTTGACCAGCTGTTCAGGGAAACCGAGGCACAGGAAGGGTATCGTCTGGTCGTGGACCTGGCGTCCCAGACCATCACCAAGCCCAATGGTGAGAAAATAAGCTTTGATATCGAGGATTCTCGCAAGAATGTTCTGCTCAACGGGTTGGATGATATCTCCCTGACCCTGCAGAACGAGGAAGCGATTTCCGGTTTTGAAGCACAGTGGCAGGAAAAAGCCCCCTGGTTGTTTTCCCAGGTTGGTAACTAACTATCAGATTTGTATAGATTTATGCCCTAAGGGGCGTGTATAGAAGGTAAACCATGAGCAAGTTATACGATGTGGCTGTTGTTGGCGCTACCGGCGCTGTCGGCCGTACCATGCTGAACATTCTCGAACAACGTAATTTTCCAGTGAACAACCTGTATTTGCTGGCCAGTGAGCGCAGTGCAGGCGAGAAAATCACGTTTAAGAATAAACAGTATCCTGTTGAAAATCTTGCAGATTTTGATTTCAGCAAGGCGCAGATCGGGCTTTTTTCGCCAGGTGCCAGTGTGTCTGCCGTATACGCGCCAAAAGCCGGTGAGGCTGGCTGTGTGGTGGTTGATAACACCTCGCAGTTTCGTTACGAGGAAGATATTCCGCTGATCGTTCCGGAAGTCAATCCCCAGGCTCTGGCCCAGTACACCAACAGGAACATCATTGCCAATCCGAACTGTTCCACCATCCAGATGCTGGTAGCCCTGAAGCCCATCAAGGATGCCGTGGGCATTAGTCGTATCAATGTGGCAACCTACCAGTCTGTTTCCGGCACCGGCAAAGAGGCGATCGATGAGCTGGCTGGCCAGACAGCTAAGCTGATGAACGGAAAGGAAGTGGAACCCAAGGTATACCCGCGCCAGATTGCGTTCAACGTGTTGCCCCAGATTGATGTGTTCATGGATAACGGCTACACCAAGGAAGAGATGAAAATGGTCTGGGAGACCAAGAAAATCTTTGAAGATGACAATATCCTGGTCAACCCGACCTGTGTTCGCGTGCCAGTGTTCTATTCGCACTCGGAAGCTGTTCATATTGAGACTGTGGATAAAATTACCGAGGATGAGGCAAGGGCACTGCTGGAGAAGGCTCCTGGCGTGAAAGTGATGGATTCCCGTGAAAACGGTGGTTATCCGACACCTATCGGGCAGGGAACAGACCATGATGAGGTCTGGGTAGGACGTATTCGTCGTGATATTTCCCACCCCAATGGCCTGAATATGTGGATTGTGTCAGATAATTTGCGAAAAGGTGCTGCACTTAACTCAATCCAGATAGCTGAGCTATTGATAAAAGACTATTTATAATGAATACTTGCGGCAGTTTCTTAAAAAAGTTTCTGTAATTTACAGAAGGTCCAAAGTACAACTGACAGGGTGGTTTATGCTGGCCAGATGTAGAAAGCTTGCTGCCGCAATTGGCCTGGTTGCCGGATGTATCCATTCCGGCAACCTGTTTGCGTTGGGGTTGGGGGATTTGACCGTCAATTCCAGCCTTAATGAGCCTCTGGATGCAACGATACAGATGCTGGGGCTGGATGGCCTGAGCGAAAACCAGATTCTCACAGCCATGGGCGGTCTTGAGGATTTTGAACGGGCAGGGATTGACCGTGTAGGCCTGATCGACAATGTTATCCTGGATGTGGAAGTGCTCGATCGTGAGCGCGGTATTTTGCACATTACCAGTGCAGAGCCGGTTGTCGAACCCTTCCTGAATATGGTGATCAGCGTCAGGTGGCCCAATGGTCGCCTGATGCGGGATTACACCGCGCTGATCGATCTGCCCGTCTTTATCAGCGATCAACCCCAGACTACCCCGGTCAATGTGCCGGAGACACCCGCTCCTGCCAGAGACCCTGCACCAGTACCGACACCTGCTCCTGAGCCTCAGACCTTTGCCACGCTGGAGCCTCCTGCACAGGAAGAGCCTGCTGTTTCAACAGTGGTGGAATCTGCCGGGGAGGACGCCGGAGCGCAGGAAACCATCGATGAAAACATCATTGAGGATGTCGCCGAGGACGTTGCCGTTGAGGAAGAGGCGGTAGCGGAAGAAATGGGAGAGGAAGAGGCGGTAGAAGAAGCGCCTGAGGTTGCTGAAGAACCTGCTCCCGCCGCCCAGCCTGACATTACTGAGCCAGAACCCGTTGCCGAGTCGGTAGTGGCCTTTGAAGAGTCCGATGAAGAGCCTGTTTCAGCGCCGGATGCTCCGGAAGATGTCACCGTTGAAGCGGGCGATACCTTGTACGGCATTGCGGCAGCAAACCGGCCAGACACTTCGGTCACGGTTGAGCAAACCATGCTGGCCATACAACGGGCCAATCCAGAGGCCTTTACCAATGACAATATCAATCTGATTCGTGTCGGCCAGATTTTACGCATCCCGGCTGTAGAGGACATCCGCAGTATCGATCAGGCGCAGGCGGTCAGGCAGATCGCCCTGCAAAACCAGGCCTCGACCAGCCAGCCTCTGGTATTCAACACCGACAATACGGGGGCGGACCAGCAGGGGACTGATGAGCTGACAATCCTTAGCGGGGATGCCGGCACCGAATCGCTGGATGGTGACAACGATCTGGCATCCACTATCGCCGCACTGGAAAATCAACTGGCAATCAGCGAGGAAAATCTCGACAGGGCCAGGCTCGAAAATCAGGAGCTCAGAGCCCGTTATGCTGAGCTGGAAGAACAGATAGAGATACTCCAGAACATCATAGCCATGCAGGATGAACGCCTGGCCCAAATGCAAAGTGACCTGGCGCAGCGGGCCGAAGCGGAAGCACAGGCTGGCAGCCAGGAGCAGGAACAGGCTCCGGCGCCGGTTGAGCCGCCGCCAGCTGCTGACAACTCCCTTCTGGGTAAATTCAGTGCCTTGCTGGAAAATACCATGGTGCTGCTCGGGTCACTGGTAGGCCTTATCCTGCTCGTGGTCGGATTCCTGGTCTGGCGGGGTCGTGCTGCCCAGCAAGAAATGGAAGCCTTTGAAATAGGCGGGGCGGCACTCGCAGATTCGCCGGAAGTCCAGGCGACACCTGACGAGGCGGCTTCCCTGGGCTTTCTGGCAGCCCTGAAGGCCAGGTTTACCAAAAGTGACGATGTCGACGATGAAGTGGCCGACGCCATTGTGGTCGAAGAACAGCCGGTTGAAGATGCCGGTGGTGGACTGCTGGGCAAACTGAAAGGGTTGTTTGGCCGCTCCAGTTCCGATGCCGATGCAGATGAAGTGGCGCAAGTCCCTGTGTCAGAGGATCAGGACCTGGGTGACGACATCGAAAATGCTGTAGATGCTGATGAAGAAGACGACCTGGCCCAGGACGAAGAAAGCCTGAGCAGTGATGAAAGCGATCATGATGATGAAGATGAAGAGGAATTTGCCTTCATTGATGACGGCTTTGAAGATGATGACGCTGAGGCGCTCGCGGATGATCAGGACGACAATGACGACGAGGAGCTGATTGCTGAATTAGGCGAGGAAGACGACTGGGAGACATCAGCATTAGACTCCGGATCCGAGGCTGTCGCTGAATCGCTGGAAAATGAAGCGGATACTGAAGAACTACTGGAAGAAACCATCGTCGACCTTGACGACCTGATTGATGATGAGCCTGCCGGGGCTGATGATGAACAGGCTGTAGAAGCAGACGTCAGCCTGGGCGATTTTGATTTTGAAGACGAGGAAGACTCAGCTGACCAGGAGGCAACGGAAAGTGTTGCAGTCCCGAATGAGCAGAGTCTGGATGCCGATGTCTTCGATATGGATGAAATTGCCGGGGCTGAAGAATCCGAAGTGGCAAGCAGTGAAGCAACTGAAGATGATTTCGATTTTGGAGATTTTGCCGGACTGGGTGATAACGCAGAAGAATCTGACGCAGAAGACGATACAGCAGAAGCCATTGTTGTAGATGCTGAACCGGTTTCAACTGAAACCGGAGGGGCTGAAGAACAGGTCGCTGAAACAGCCGTGGAAGCGGATGATACCGAAACCTTCGATTTTGAGTTGGGCGATCTGGATACACCAGCTGAAGCTGCCGCCGCTGAAAACGTCGCTGGTGACTCAGATGGAGCTGATATTGAGTCCTTCGACTTCTCTCTGGATGCGTCAGATGACAGCAGTACAGCACAAACTGCTGACGCGGATTTGTCCGACGATGACAGTGCTGATATGGAATCGTTTGACTTCGACCTGGCAGACACGCCTGAGGCGCCTGCTGAGGTTGCCGAAGAAAAAGCGGAAGATGATGTCGAAACCTTTGATTTTGATGTCAGCTCGATTTCTTCCTTTGAGGAAAGTGCTCCTGAATCCGGGGCCGCCGAGGAAACAGAGGCCGATCTGGAAACGTTTACTTTCGATTCGCCCGAGCCTGTTGAGGTGGCGGCAGATGCGGAAGTTGAGGACGAGGACTCTGATGATGGTGCTTTTGTCATCGATGATATCGGTCTGCATGACGAGCCGGAACCAGCAGTAGCCACCCCATCCACACCAACCCGTGAGGAAGTGGATCCCCTGGCAGCTGCGCTGGATGAAATTGATGCTGAAGCCGAGGAAATCGGGGCTGATGAAATTTCTCTGGATGATGATCTCGATCTGGGCAGTATTGAAATCGATGACAGCCTGTTCGAGTCAGATGAAGATGGCGATGAGCCGATCAGCGACAGGGATGAATCCTCCACCAAACTTGATCTTGCCGTTGCCTATGAAGCCATGGGTGATCTGGAAGGTGCGCGAGAAATTCTCAATGAAGTGATTGCCGAAGGAAATGGTGATCAGGTTGCAGAAGCCCAAAAACTGCTGGAGAAATGGGGCCAGTCCTAGGTGACTGGTCCACCTGACGAACCCCGGGCTGCTCCTGTGCGTATCGCGCTTGGCATTGAATACAACGGCAGTTGCTTCAATGGCTGGCAAAGCCAGAAATCCCCAAATGCGGTCACTGTCCAGGAAACCCTGGAACAGGTTCTCTCCGGCATTGCGGATCACCCAGTTTCTCTTGCCTGTGCCGGGCGCACGGATACCGGAGTGCATGCCACGGCCCAGGTTGTTCATTTCGAAACGCCGCATCCCAGACCGGAAAAAGCCTGGTTGATGGGGGCCAATTCCATGCTGCCGGACACGGTATCCATACGGTGGGCAAGGCAGGCCAGCGATGACTTTCATGCCCGTTTTTCGGCAACCGCCCGTCGTTATCGCTATGTTATTTACAATAATCCCTTAAAACCGGCCATTTTGAATGGACTGGTGACCCGGCATCATTTTCCGTTGAATGCTGATGCCATGCACGAGGCTGCCCAGGCCTTGCTGGGCGAAAATGACTTTTCCTCATATCGGGGGGCCGCCTGTCAGTCTTCAACGCCAATGCGTTTCGTCGAAGAGATCCGGGTGAACCGCCGGAAAGACTTTGTCTGTATTGATATCCAGGCCAATGCGTTTCTACTTCACATGGTGCGCAATATTGCCGGTGTTCTTATTGATATTGGGGAAGGGCGCAAGCCTGCAACATGGGCAGGTGATCTGCTCGACCTTCGGGACCGTACTCAAGGAGGTGTGACAGCACCTCCGCATGGTCTGTACCTGGTGTCAGTTCGCTATCCTGAAGAATTCCTGGTGCCGGTAGACCCGGTTTATCCCCCCTTTGGCCTGTAAATTACCGGTCCCTGGATAAAGGCGGATATAGGCGAACGGGCCAGCTTTTGATAGAATTGCGCGCTGACACATCATCGCCGGGAAACGGGTATCACTATCCCTCCGGAATTCGCAGGTTCATCGCCCAGGTAGCAGAATTGTGGTCAGGTTGGATTGAAAAAACAGCCTGGCAGGAATGCTCTTATGAGTGAAAATACGGACATAAAAATAAAAATGTGCGGCTTCACCAGGGCCGAAGATGCCCGGGCTGCTGTTGGTCTGGGTGTGGATGCCATTGGCATGTTGTTTTACCCGGGCAGTCCCCGATTTGTCAGCCAGGAGCAGGCGCGTGAGATCGCCGCTGAAGTGCATGGCAAGGCCTTGCTGGTAGGCTTGTTCGTGGATGCCCAGGCAGCCTTCATTGAAGACATACTGGATGATGTGCCGCTGGATATCCTGCAGTTTCACGGCAGTGAATCACTGGCGTTCTGCCAGTCCTTCGGCAAGCCTTTCTGGAAAACCCTGCGTGTCAAGCAGGCAGAGGATCTTCCTGTAAAAGCGGCAGAATTTGCCGATGCCGATGGCATCCTTGTTGATACCTGGCACCCAACCAAAGCAGGCGGGACAGGCGAAACATTTGACTGGACACTGCTTGAAGGTCTGGAGATTCACCGGCATCTGGTCCTGGCCGGCGGACTGAATCCTGACAATGTCAGGCAAGCCATAAAACAGGTAAGGCCCTGGGCTGTGGATGTGGCATCAGGTGTGGAGGAGCGTCCGGGCATCAAGTCTTATGCGCTGATGCAGGATTTTGTAAAAGCTGTTGGCCGGAAGAAGGCATCGGGTTTGCCGCGTTAAAGGGCAAGGTGATGCAACGGCAGATCTTTTTTATTTATTTTTTATCAGGTAAATCTACAGAGGCAAGACGTGTCAGACATCAAACAACGCACATCTGATTTCAATGGTCCTGATGAGCATGGCCACTTTGGTCCCTATGGCGGTATTTTCGTCGGGGAAACCCTGATGCCTGCTCTGGAGGAACTCAACCGTAAATACGCTGAATTGAAACAGGATCCGGCATTCTGGGCAGAGTTTGATTATGACCTCAAGCATTATGTCGGTCGTCCATCACCACTCTATTTTGCCGAACGTGTCACTCAGGCCCTCGGCGGCGCCCAGGTTTACCTGAAGCGTGAAGACCTGAACCATACCGGTGCCCACAAGGTAAACAACACCATAGGCCAGGCCCTGTTGGCCAAGGCCATGGGCAAGACCCGGATCATCGCTGAAACAGGAGCAGGACAACACGGTGTAGCGTCTGCCACTGTGGCTGCCAGGCTGGGACTGGAGTGTCATGTCTACATGGGCACTGAAGACATCAAGCGTCAGTCCGCCAACGTGTATCGCATGAAAATGCTGGGGGCGAATGTCGTGGGTGTGGATTCCGGTTCGCGGACCCTTAAAGATGCGATGAACGAGGCGCTGCGGGACTGGGCCACCAACGTGGATAATACCTATTACATCATCGGCACAGTTGCCGGTCCCCATCCCTATCCAATGCTGGTGCGGGACTTCCAGAGCGTGATAGGCAGGGAAGCGCGTGAACAGTGTCTTGAGATGACTGGCAGGCTGCCTGATACCCTGGTGGCCTGTGTGGGTGGTGGGTCAAATGCCATTGGTCTGTTTTATCCTTTTATCCAGGATGAAAGCGTAGCCATGGTAGGTGTTGAGGCCGGAGGCCTGGGACTGCCCACAGGCAGGCACGCGGCTCCCCTGAGCACTGGTCAGCCAGGCGTGCTGCATGGCAACCGCACCTACCTCATGAATGACGAGAATGGCCAGATACTGGATACCCATTCCATTTCTGCCGGCCTGGATTATCCTGGGGTAGGACCGGAACATTCCTGGCTCAAGGATAATAACAGGGCATCCTATACCGCTGTCACCGATGACGAAGCGCTTGAGGCGTTCCGCTTCCTGACCCGTATGGAAGGCATCATACCGGCACTGGAATCCAGTCATGCCATCGCCTGGGTAATGAAAGAGGCCGGCAAATTGCCGAAAGACCACATCATTGTAGTGAACCTTTCCGGGCGTGGTGACAAAGACATGCATACTGTCGCCGAGATTGAAGGCATAGAGGTTTAACAGGAAACACTAATGAGCAGAATTTCAGGATGTTTTGACAAGCTGAAGGCTGAAGGGCGCAAGGCCTTGATTCCCTACCTGACAGCCGGTGATCCGGATCTTGATCTCACTCTGGCACTGATGCAGGCACTGGTTGTTAATGGAGCGGATATTATCGAACTGGGTTTTCCTTTCACTGATCCCTCATCGGATGGCCCGGTCATTCAGCGTGCCGTGGAACGTGCCCTGGCCAATAACACCAGTCTGCGGGATGTGCTGGCCACCGTTGCCCGTTTCCGGGAAACTGACCAGGAAACACCGGTGGTGTTAATGGGTTACCTGAATCCGGTTGAATGCATGGGTTACCAGAAATTTGTGGATGCATCTGTCGCCGCAGGCGTGGACGGCGTCCTGATCGTCGACATGCCTCCTGAAGAGTCTCATGACCTGAAAGTGATTCTCGATGCCACGGCGATGGACAGTATTTTTCTTGTGGCACCGACAACATCTGAAGAGCGGGCAAAACGCATCTGTGCGCTGAGCAGTGGTTATTACTACTACGTTTCCCTCAAGGGAGTGACCGGTGCAGGACATATGGATATGGATTCGGTCAGGGAGAACCTGGCTCGCCTGCGGGCCAATACCACGTTGCCAGTAGGTGTAGGATTCGGCATCAAGGATGTAGACACCGCTCGTCAGATCAGTGAACTGGCCGATGCTGTCGTGGTTGGCAGTGCACTGGTCAGCAAAATTGCAGAACTGGAAAAGGGCAGGCAGTATAGCCCTGAAGAATTGCAGGCGCATATCGGCATCATTCGCCAGATGCGCGATGCGATGGATGCCTGATCAGAATTTGACTAGAAACCCGCGGGACTGACAACTGATACCATGAGCTGGATAAACAAAATACTCCCTTCCGTAGGCCGCGGTAATGATGCCGGGAAAAGTCGAAGCATACCGGAAGGTCTCTGGAAGAAGTGCCCACGTTGTGATGCGGTGTTATATCGGGACAGCCTGCTGGAAAACCTGGATGTCTGTCCGAAATGCGATCATCATTTGCGCATTTCAGCACGCCGCCGCCTGGATATTTTTCTGGATCATGAAAATCGGCAGGAGATCGGTGCCGACATCAAGCCACAGGATGTTCTGAAATTCCGCGACCTGAAAAAATACCGTGATCGTCTGGCGGCAGCTACCAAGGCTACGGGTGAAAAAGACGCCATGGTCGTCATGCAGGGCACGGTTGCCGGTCAGCGGGTGGTAGCTGCAGCGTTTGAATTCGGCTTTATCGGCGGCTCAATGGGGGCGGTTGTGGGAGAAAAGTTCACTCGCGCTGTTAATCGTTGCCTGGAGGAAAAACTGCCCCTTGTATGCTTTGCCACCAGTGGTGGAGCCCGCATGCAGGAAGCCTTGATATCTCTCATGCAGATGGCCAAAACCTCTGCCGCACTGGAGAAAATGAAGCAGCAGGGCCTGTTATATATTTCTGTCCTTGTCGACCCGGTTTACGGTGGAGTATCTGCCAGTCTGGCCATGCTGGGAGACGTCAACATAGCTGAACCCAATGCCTTCATCGGTTTTGCCGGCCAGGATGTGATCAAGCAGACGGTACGGGAAAAACTGCCGGAAGGTTTCCAGCGTAGCGAATTCCTGTTGGAGCATGGCGCCATCGATATGATCATTCACCGCAAGCATTTGCGGGAACGTATTGCTTCCCTGATCGGAAAATTGATGTATCGTCATGCTGCAGCTTCTGCAGGGCTGGAGCATCCCTGACGCCTTTCAGCGGGTTATGCAAAATCGGGAGTATTGCTTGAACCTCGAACAATGGCTTGAGTACCTGGAGCAGTGTCATCCGAGCAACATCGAGCTGGGGCTTGATCGTATTGCTGATGTGGCGTCCAGGCTTGATATCAGCTTCCCGGACTCCCGGGTCATCACCGTTGGCGGCACCAATGGCAAGGGCTCCACGGTCACCATGCTTTCGGCAATCCTCGAAAATGCCGGCTATACCACAGCCTGTTACACCTCTCCCCATTTGCTGGTTTATAACGAACGCGTACGTCTGGGCAAGCGCCTGGCAACGGATGAGGAGTTATGTGCCTCTTTTGCTGATGTGGAGAAGGCCAGAGGACAAATTCCGCTCACATATTTTGAATTCGGGACACTGGCAGCCCTGCAGTTGTTTGCCAACCTTAAACCGGATTTCGTCATCCTTGAAGTGGGGCTTGGCGGACGGCTGGACGCCGTCAATATTGTCGATCCTGACCTGGCCATAGTCACCAATGTGGATCTGGATCATACCGATTGGCTGGGTGATACCCGGGAAGCCATTGGTTTCGAAAAAGCAGGTATTTTCCGGGCATCCCGACCTGCGCTTATCGGTGAGACAAACCCTCCGGATTCGGTCATTCAACATGCTCTGGCCATAGGGGCTACCATCATGGCCAATGGACAGGCTTTTAGTGCCAGGCAGGTTGCACCTGACAGCTGGACATGGACCGGGACCGGCCTCAACGGAGAGCAACTTGAAATCCCGGACTTGCCTGTCAATGATTTCCCACTGGATAACTGCAGTACAGTACTGATGGCTATAAACGCACTGACACCGGATATCAGCCTCGCGCATATCAGGGCTGGACTGGCGAACACCCGGATGACTGGGCGTTTCCAGCTTGTAGAGGGGCGCTATCCCACTGTGCTTGATGTGGCCCACAATCCCCATGCCGCCCGCAGACTGGTACAGATGGTCAGAGAACGCTATCCGGAATGTCGCCCGGTGATCCTTCTGGCCATGCTTGCTGATAAAAATTACCAGGAAGTCCTGCAAATACTCGGGCAGCTGGAACCGGAATGGTTTGTCGCCGGTATACAGGATGCAAGGGGACTGGAGGGAAAAATACTATATAATCTCCTCCTTGAGTCGGGACAGGATAATGTCCACTGCTTCAACACAATAGCCGAAGCTTATGTAGCAGCCGATCAATTCATGGAATCCATCCAAAACGGGGCAGGGAACGTTCATGTACTACTGGTTACCGGGTCCTTTTTCACCGTTACAGCTGTACTGGAGTTGATTTGAAAATTGCCATGAAACAGCGCCTGGTCGGTACCATAATCATTGGCTGCCTGGTGATCATATTTTTACCCATTCTTCTTGATGGTGAGGGGATTACCCCTCCGGCAATGAATACGGCCATGCCGGCATCGCCACCCATGCCCCAGACACCTGTTATTGAACCCGTACGTGTGGAAACCGCTCCAGAGTCATCCATGTCGATCAATGCTGCCTCAACGACTGAAGAAGATACGGCAATGCCCGAACAGGAAGCGGCAAAGGCAGAGCCGCCGCCTGCACCGGCCCAACCCCGGCTGGCTGACAATGGCCTGCCGGAGACCTGGGCTGTCAGGTTGGGATCCTTTGGTGAAAAAGCCAATGCCGAGGGGCTGATTGCACGATTGCAGGAACGTGGTCACAAGGCTTTCGCCAGGCCAATACAGACATCCAGGGGAACGCTGACCGGGGTCTATGTGGGTCCTGTCCTCACAGAGCGCGAGGCTGGTCGCCTGCAGCAGGAACTGGCAGGCGCATTTGAACTGGAAGGAGTGGTTGTCCAGTTCAGTCTTGATGACCTGGCTAACTGAGGGATACTGGCAGTATGGGCATGGTGGATATGATCATCGTTGGCATAATCGCCATATCTGCCCTGATCGGCATATTCCGGGGGCTGATCAAGGAAGCCTTGTCTCTGGCAAGCTGGTTTGCTGCCATCATTGCAGGCACCCTGTTCAGTGGTCAGCTCGCCGATTTAATGGATAATATGATCAACAACGACAGCTTGCGCAGAATTGCAGCTTTTGCGATTTTGTTCATCGTGGTGATTTTTACCGGAACCATTGTCAGCAACCTGATTTCAAAGCTGACCGAAGCAGCCGGACTCAAGGGGGCTGACAGGATTCTCGGCGGTATGTTTGGCGTGCTCAGGGGAATGATTATTGTACTTGTGATCGTTTTTATCGGCACCCAGTTTGACCTGTCACAGGTCTGGTTCGATAGCTCAATCCTGGTTCCGCATGCGGTGGCAATGATAGATTATTTGCAGGGCTTTTTTGGTTTCGGCCAGGCACCGGCAGTGGAACAGGCAGCATAGACAAACGTCATGATCATCAATAGTAGGGCAGTATAATGTGCGGGATCGTCGGAATAGTCGGTAAATCCAGTGTTAATGTGGCCCTCTATGACAGCCTGACAGTGCTGCAGCATCGGGGACAGGATGCAGCGGGCATCGTCACCAGTGACAACGGCAAGCTTTATTTGCGCAAGGATAACGGTCTGGTTCGGGACGTCTTCCGCAACAGTCATATGCAGCAGCTGACAGGCAATATGGGTATAGGGCATGTCCGCTACCCAACTGCTGGCAGCAGCGGTCCTGCCCAGGCTCAACCCTTGTATGTCAACTCTCCCTACGGCATCAGCCTGGCCCATAATGGCAATCTCACCAATTCCGAAGCCCTTAGTGAAGATATCTACCGCGATGATCTCAGGCATCTGAATACCGATTCTGATTCTGAAGTACTCCTGAATGTATTTGCCCATGAACTGCAGGTACTGAACAAGATCAAGCCAACCGCCGAGGATGTGTTTACTGCAGTTGCCGGTGTTCATCGTCGTTGCCGGGGGGCCTATGCTGCGATAGCCATGCTGGTCGGTTACGGTATTGTCGCTTTCCGTGACAAGCACGGTATTCGTCCCCTGGTTTTTGGTAAAAAACGCACACGCCGTGGCGATGAGTACATGATCGCCTCTGAAAGTGTTGCCCTGGACTCCCAGGGCTTCAAGCTTATTCGTGATGTTGCGCCAGGTGAGGCTGTCTATATTGATCAGGATGGCAACCTGGAAACCCGTATCTGTACAGATGAGGGCAAGCTTGCTCCCTGTATTTTCGAACATGTCTATTTTGCCCGTCCCGATTCCATGATTGACGGCATTTCGGTTTACAAATCCCGGCTGCGGATGGGTGAAAAACTGGCCCAGAAAATCCTTCGGGAACGCCCGGATCATGATATAGATGTGGTCATTCCAATTCCTGATACCTCCAGGACGGCAGCGGTGGAACTGGCCAATGCTCTCGGCGTGAAATACCGTGAGGGATTCGTCAAAAACCGGTATATCGGCAGAACCTTCATCATGCCGGGACAGAGCCAGCGGAAAAAATCAGTGAAACAGAAACTCAACGCCACACCGTTGGAGTTTCAGGACAAGAATGTCTTGCTGGTTGACGATTCAATCGTTCGTGGAACCACATGCAAACAGATTATCGAAATGGCCAGGGAAGCCGGTGCCAGGAAGGTGTATTTCTGTTCTGCAGCTCCACCGGTGCGATATCCCAACGTGTACGGAATTGATATGCCTGCGGTCGGCGAACTGATCGCACATGGCAAAACCATTGGGGAGGTGCAGGAAGCCATTGGCGCTGACTGGCTAGTGTTCCAGGATCTGGAGGACCTTATAGCATCCTGTGCCGAAGGCAGCATTCTACCCATGGATTTCGAATGTTCAGTCTTCACCGGTGAATATGTGACCGGTGATGTCAGCGAAAATTACCTCAACAAGCTGGAAGAAAAGCGTAATGATGCGGCCAAGCGCAAACGCGGCACTTCCCAGGGCATAGCGCCGTCAGCAGAGGATGAGGACATACTCGAACTTCATAACGCAGGTTAATGGATCAGATGACAAGCTCAGCATCAGCAGAACAGGTGGCCAGGATTACGCCAGAACGTATTCAGAAAAAAATCGAGGAATCGGTTGCCGAGATAGGGAAAGTCGTTCTCGGTAAGGAAAAGCAGATACGCCTGGCCTTGTGCTGTCTGTTTGCGGGTGGCCACCTGCTCATGGAAGACAAGCCGGGTATGGGGAAAACCACCCTGTCCCAGGCCCTGGCCAGGGTTTTTGGCCTGGATTATTCCCGTATACAGTTCACCAGTGACCTGCTGCCAGCGGACATTCTGGGCGTCACCATTTTTGATCAGAACAGCGGGCAGTTTACCTTCCACAAGGGTCCCATCTTTTCCAACCTGATTCTGGCAGACGAGATCAATCGCACCACCCCCAAGACACAAAGCGCCTTGCTTGAAGCCATGGAAGAGGGGCAGGTATCCCTGGATAACAATACCATGACCCTGCCTGTGCCATTTTTTGTGATTGCTACCCAGAACCCCATCAGTTTTGCCGGGACTTATCCCTTGCCGGAATCGCAGCTTGATCGTTTTCTCATGCGCCTGACCATTGGCTATCCCGACCCGCTGGCAGAGCGTGAGCTGTTGAATAACCGTGATCAACGCGAAAACATCACCCGTATGAGGCAAACCCTGGGGCCGGCGGATATCACGCATATCAGTGAAAGAATTCCTGAAGTGCATGCCACAGATACCCTGCTGGATTATGTCCAGCGACTGGTAGCCTATACCCGCCAGGACAACCTGTTTTCTTTTGGGCTGTCACCTCGTGGCGCCATGGCCCTGATACGCAGTGCCAGAACCTGGGCGTTGATGCATGACCGTATGCATGTCATTCCCGAGGATGTGCAGATGGTGCTGCCTGCGGTGGTTGATCATCGACTCAGGGCGGTAACCGATGCGTCCGGAAGAAGCGGTGAAGCTTATTCCCAGCGGCTGCTCAATGAGGTGGATATTTTCTGACAGCCTGGTTCCTGCACAGGCTGAAACAGGTAATGCCTATGAATACAGGAGTCCAACAACCCCTCTCCAACTGGCGTCAGGCCTGGACTCGGTACTGGCAGGGCCGCTACCAGCACTGGATTCGGCGTCGTATCCCGCCTGCACGACATATCACCCTTAACCAGGGCAATATTTTCATCATTCCCAACAAGCAAGGGCTTGGCTTTCTGGCCATACTCGGACTGATGTTTATCGGGGCCATCAATTATGAAATCAGCCTGGCCTTTGCCCTGGTGTTCTGGCTTCTGGGTGTGTTAATCCTCACCATTTTCTATACCTTCCGGAATTTGTCCGGTTTGCATGTCTCTGCTGTCCCGGGTGGGGCGGTGTTTGCAGGAGAAAAGGCCAATATCACCGTGATTCTTGAACGTCATGGCAAGCGTATTCACGAAGCCCTGGAGTTGAGTTTTCCGGAATCGCGGAAGGTGGTGGCAAATCTCATTGATAATATGGAAGAACGTTCAGCCCTGTTTATTACTGCCAATACGCGAGGCTGGTTCTCACCGGGCAGGTTAAGAATTTATACCGTTTTCCCCTTTGGTATTTGCCAGTCGTGGTCTCTGGTGGACCTGGATGTCCGCTGTCTTGTCTACCCCAAACCGGTGCCATGTGATCTGGACTGGCTGGTATCACAGCAGCAGGATGCGGGACACACGAACATTACCCGGGGCAGTGATGACTTTCACAGTTTGCGGGATTACCAGCAGGGAGATTCCCTGCGGCATGTGGCATGGAAAATTGCAGCCCGGGGGCGGGGCATGTATACCAAGGAATATTCAGCCAATGCTGATGACAAGCTCTGGCTGCGCTGGGAGATGTTCCCTGAGACGCCTGTGGAAGAACGTTTGTCACGGCTTTGCTACTGTGTGCTGCAGCTGGATGCTGCAGGTATGGATTATGGTCTGGACATTCCCGGTACACGCCTTGAGCCGGTCAAGGGTACTGTGCACTATAACCGGGTAATGGAGGCACTCGCACTCTATGGCCTGGATGAACAGGTCGGAGTGTCAGGCTGATGTTAAAGCAGTGGGCAGCCAACATGTTTACGTCGTCTCCTGGTGAGATGCAAAGCCATTCGGAAATCTACCGGATGCCCAGAACCTCCATGATCTGGATTCTGTCGGCCCTGACATCGGTGATTCTTCCCCATGTCATCCGCATGCCGGTTTGGCTGACACTGCTTTGTCTGTTCTGCATCGGTATCAGTATTCTTATTTTCCAGGGACGCCTCTCCTATCCTGGATCAAAACTGAAAACATTGGTGGTGTTTTTAGTGCTTTTTGCCATCGTTGCCCAATATGGCCGGGATATTTTTTCCACAGACGCGATTGTTGGCGTATTGATCGTGGGTGTCACACTGAAACTGCTTGAGCTGAAAAAAAAGCGTGATGTACTGATGGTCATTTACCTTTGCTACTTCACTGTCCTGGCTGAATTTATCTATTCCCAGGTTATCCCTGTGGCTGTTTACATGGTGCTTTGTGTACTCATCATTACCTGTTCACTGATGTCCATCACCCAGACGGAGGAATTCCAGCGGCCCAGGAGGACCCTGAAATTATCAGCCCTGATCCTGTTGCAAAGTGTCCCTTTGATGGCCTTTCTGTTCGTTCTGTTTCCAAGAATAGGGCCACTGTGGTCCATGCCTTTGCAATCTGCTTCCGCCAAAACGGGGCTGTCGGAGAACATGGCCCCAGGTGATATCGGTGATCTGACCCGTTCAGGAGATGTGGCATTTACCGTGGCCTTTGACAGTAATGTGCCAGATTACAAGGATCTGTACTGGCGAGGGCTGACCCTCGACCGGTTTGATGGCCGCGAATGGAGTCGGGGCAACAATGCCTTCGGGCGTTTCCTGGGGGCAAATGCCACGCGCAGTACACCGTGGTTTGATGCTATCGAGTATCTCGGCAATACGGTTTCCTACAGTGTGATCATGGAGCCGACCCAGCAGAACTGGGTCTATACGCTGATGGTTCCGCAATTGCTTGATGACAGAATGATCATGCGGCAGGAATACCAGGTGGAGACCAGGCGCCCGGTATCCCAGCGTTTTAATTACCAGGCAAGATCCTATCTCGAGCATAAGGTTGATGCCCGGCTGTCCCGGGAAATACGAGGGCGGACACTATCGCTTCCTCCTGACGGCAACGATAACGCCAGGGCATTTGCACAGGAGCTTTACGAGCAGGCAGGTTCTGACAGGGCTTATGTAAACGCTGTACTGGATTTCATACGCAATGAAAACTTTTATTACACACTCAGTCCAGGCCTGCTTGGCGACAACCCGATTGATGACTTCCTGTTCAGGACCCGGGAAGGCTTCTGCGAACATTATTCGGGAGCATTTACCTTTCTCATGCGGGCTGCCGGCATTCCCTCCCGTGTCGTACTGGGATACCAGGGGGGTGAGTTCAATAAATACAACGGAACCCTTATTGTTCGTCAGTATGATGCTCATGCCTGGTCAGAAGTCTGGTTCGAGGACGATGGCTGGGTACGCATAGATCCCACCGCTGCCGTGGCCCCCGGACGTATTGAATTCGGCAGCCAGTTCACCTTTCAGGAGGATGAAAATTTCCTGAATGACGACGTGTTTTCAATACTTAAACTGCGCAGCAGTTCCGCCATCATCAATGACCTGATTTTGCGCAAGGAAATGATTGAATATGCCTGGAACCGTTTTGTACTGAATTACGATCAGGGCATGCAGTTTTCACTCTTCAGCCGACTTTTTGACAGTGTTTCCCAGGCCAAGATTTATTTCACGATTTTTGGTCTGGTGATTCTGTTTGTCGCAGTGATTGCCTTCCTTGTGCTTCGCAAGCCGGCGGAAAAGCCACTGCCTCCGGCAACCAGCCTGTACCTGAAGTTTTGCAAGTTTCTGGCAGACAATGGCATAAGCAGACGTGCAGGGGAAACACCGCTGCATTTCAGGGACCGCGTAGTCGCCATTCAGCCTGGATGGAAAGCCGATGTCTGTAGAATCACGGATATTTATATGGAGCTGGCCTTTGCTTCAGCAGAGGAGGGCAGGGAAGAACGGATGCGTCAGTTAAGACAGGCTGTCCGTCGATTCAAGGTCATCAACTAGTTATTCTTGCAGGGTTTGTCCAACATGAAGTCTTTGATCACGCCAGGGCGTTACCGCCATTACAAGGGGCCAGAATACCAGGTAGTAGGGACAGCGAGGCATTCAGAAACCGAAGAGGATCTGGTGCTCTACTACCCCTTGTATGGCGATGCCAATGAGACCCTGTACTGGGTGCGGCCGTTGGACATGTTCATCGAGCAGGTGGATGTTGAGGGCCAGTTGCTGCCTCGTTTTTCCCTGGTAGCGCCAGATGCCTGATAGGCAACCAGACAAACTGCCAGAGAGCCTGGTGGCGCCATTCGGGGATAGACGGGTTATTCGCCCGGTCGCGAAAGAAGACATTCCGGTCATCTGTGAAATCTATAATCACTATATTGAACACACCACGGTCAGTTTTGAGGAATCCTGCGTCAGTGATGCGGAAATGACGGAGCGCATCGAACGCGTGCTGTCTGCTGACTATCCCTGGCTGGTGGCTGAATATGATGGGTGTGTTCTCGGCTACAGTTATGCCTTTCGCTGGCGCGAACGTTCCGCCTACCGTTATGCGGCTGAAGTGACGGTATATCTGGCCAATGACGCTGTGGGAAAAGGAGCAGGTACACAACTTTATCAGCAGTTATTCGAGTTGCTTCGAAAGCGGGGGATCACCACGGTGATCGGGGGGATAGGACTGCCCAATCCTGCCAGTGTGGCGCTGCATGAAAAAATGGGGTTAAAACAGGTGGCGAACTTCAATCGGGTAGGGTAAAAATTTGATACCTGGCTGGATGTTGGCTACTGGCAGGGAACTATTCACCGGGTGGAACAGGATGCCGACTAAGCACGACAAGGGGATCAAGGGCCGCTGTGATTGTGGACGCATACAGTATGAGGTGGCTTTTTTCCCGGCACGCGTCACCCAGTGCAACTGTTCAATTTGCCAGCGTTATGCCGCGGTCTGGGGCTATTACCGTCGGGATGAAGTGATGCTTACGATAGCAGATGATGCCAGGGCCTCTTATACCTGTTCAGACAAGGTGCTGGAATTTGTTCATTGCCGACATTGTGGCTGCATGACCCATTACGAGGATCTGGAGAAAGCGCCAGAAAGCCGTGTGGCGCTAAACTTTCATATGCTTGATGACTTGTCCTGGCAGTCCCTCCCTGTGCGTTTTTTTGAGAGTGCCGATCGCTGGCAGGAAATCCCCGGATGATGATATGAGCCCACAACTGCCTTTTTTCATCTTTTGCCTGCTGATTCACGGGGCTGTATTTTTCTCTTCCCAGCAGAATGACCGTCACCTGCGCCTGATGGGCGGTCTTGCTGTGGCCTTCAATACCTGGCCTGCCTGGTATGGCGGTATGCTTCTTGAAGTGAATGAAAACAGCGGATTGCAGCTGCTGGGCAGTGTGTTGCATCAGGCACCATACTATCTGCCGCTGCTCAGCTTTCTGGTTTACTGGCGTTCATCCAAAGCCTGATCAGTCTTTGGCAAAAAATATTTCCGATCCCCTTGAACCCCCGCGGGTCTGTCCCCATCTATTTATCACGAAGGCCCTGTCGGGATTCGTGTCAGGCCGTGACAAACGGCAAAACCGTCTGGTTCACATGAACGGACATGACTAACAGTCTATTGCTTAAAAATGAGGATATGACCATGACAACATTCGATTTTTCTCCCCTTTATCGTTCAGCCGTAGGATTTGACCATCTGGCTTCCCTGCTGGACAGCATTTCCACCAGTGAACGGACAGCCTCCAGCTACCCTCCCTACAATATCGAACTGCTCAAGGAAGATGCTTACAGGATAACCATGGCGGTAGCCGGTTTTTCAGATGATGATATTGCCATTGAGGTGGAAAATAATACATTGACAGTGTCTTCCACCCGTGAAGATGACAGCAAGGATAATGCCCGCAACTATCTCCATCGTGGTATTGCAGAGCGAAATTTCAGGCGTCAGTTCAAACTGGCTGACCATATCAAGGTGACGGGTGCCAGTATGGAAAACGGTCTGCTGCATGTGGATCTGGTCCGTGAAATTCCGGAAGCGATGAAGCCCAGGCAAATTGCTATTAACGGCAAAAGCCGTCGGCTGCTTAAATCAGCCTGATAACAGGCATTCAAAAGAAAACCCGGCAATAGCCGGGTTTTTTTATGGTGCTTGTCTGCTGCATTACAAAAACTATATAACACCGTAGGCCAGCATCGCATCTGCCACCTTGATAAAGCCGGCAATATTCGCGCCCCGCGAATAATTGACATACTCCTGCTCGGTGCCGTGTGCCACACACTTCTCGTGAATATTGTGCATGATGTCTTTCAGGTGCTGCTGCAATTCCTGTTCTGACCAGCTCAGGCGTGCGGAATTCTGGCTCATTTCCAAACCGGAAACAGCAACGCCGCCGGCATTGGCGGCTTTACTTGGAGCAAAGAGCACCTTCTGGGCTTTGAAGTACTCAATGCCATCCTGCACAGTCGGCATGTTGGCTCCCTCGACGACAGCCACGCAGCCATTGCTGATCAGGAGCTTGGCGTCCTCAAGACTGATTTCATTCTGCGTGGCACAGGGCAGGGCGACATCCGCCTGGATGCCCCAGGGACGCTGTTCAGGGAAAAACTCGGCATCATAATGATTGGTATATTCCGAAATGCGGGTACGGCGCACCATTTTAAGGTCCTTGATCAGACCCAGTTTTTCACCGTTGAGCCCATTCTTGTCATAAATAAAGCCGGAGGAATCGGACAGGGTTAATACCTTGGCACCCAGTTGCATGGCTTTCTCAGCCGCATAGATGGCCACATTGCCTGATCCTGAAATAATGACCCGCTTGCCTTCGAGTTCCAGCTTGTGATGCCTCAGCATATTATCGAGCATGTAAACGGCACCGTAACCCGTGGCTTCGTTGCGTATCAGGCTGCCGCCGTACGCTATGCCCTTGCCCGTCAGGCTGCCGACGAATTTGTTGGTCAGTCGCTTGATCTGACCGAACATGAAGCCGATTTCACGTGAGCCTACGCCTATGTCACCTGCTGGCACATCGGTGTCCGGGCCTATGTAGCGGGAAAGTTCCGTCATAAATGACTGGCAGAAACGCATGACCTCGCCATCAGATTTGCCCTTGGGGTTGAAATCCGAGCCGCCCTTGGCTCCCCCCATAGGCAGGCCGGTTAACGAGTTTTTGAAGGTCTGCTCGAAGGCCAGGAATTTCAGGATGCTCAGGTTCACGCTGGAGTGAAATCGAATGCCGCCTTTATAGGGACCAATCGCATTGTTGTTCTGGACACGGTGTCCACGGTTGGCGCGGATGTTGCCTTCGTCGTCCACCCAGCACACCCGAAAGCTGATGACACGATCCGGTTCACTAAGGCGTTCCAGAAGCATGGCGTTTCTGTATTTCGGATTCTTCTCAATGAAGGGAATGATATCGGTGGCGACTTCCGCGACAGCCTGCTTGAACTCCTTTTCGCCTTTGTTGCGGCGTTTCAGGCCATACATGAATTGCTTGAACGGATCGCTGTGGCTCATAGGGAAGTCCTGATGGTCAGTTTTTGTAGAGGGGGGGCAGGCTGTAATCACGCCCGGTGCTTGCTGTTTTACCGCGGGTCTTGTGTAAACGCATGATGACCGGTTCGAGTTCTTTCGATGTGAAAACGTCACCTGCATTGTTGCCGTAGGATGAAGCTTCAAGGGCCGACAGCTGCGAACTGAACATGTCGTCAGCACAGCGCCTGGCCAGAGCATTGAGACTCAGTATTGAGGAGTCCTGGAAAAGTGCCTGCCCCCAGGCAATCAGGCAGCGCCGGATTTCTGCCGGGGTTCCCTGTGTCAATGCCGTCCTGAGAACTTTCAGGGCCGCATCGGCGTTCATGGACGGTGTTTGTCCGCTGGTGGCTTTCTTGCTGCTGAACATGGCTGGCGTGGCAGTTGCCAGAAAAGCCAGCTGTCGGCGGCTGCGCAGCCACAGTGTCGTGGTGAACAGCCAGGCAATAGCAAAAACAGCGGTAGAAGAAATCCAGAACAGGGTGAGGCCCGATGATTGAACTGTTGCTGCGCCGGATGGATTGCCGCTGGTAGCCCCGGGATTGTTCAGGGAAAAATCCACCGGACTGGGGGTGTTTCCGGAAAACTGGGCACGTCCCGATACGACAGAAAGCGTCTGCGCTGGAATAACCGCTTCCTCGAGCGTGTCGGTAGTGGTATTCCACCAGGGAATGATCACTTCCGGGATGACAAACTCACCGGCTTCCGAAGGCACAATAGCGGTTCCTTCTGATCGAATGCCGGTGACGCCGGTCTCATCTGCTGTATCTTCTCGCACTGGCTGATCCGGATAGAACTTCAGGCCAGGCATGTCCTGGTAGTTAATGCCTGGGAGCAGGGAACTGCTGAGTCCGTTGGCGGAAAGGCGGATGTTGCGGGTAACAGAGTCACCGATGGAGAGATTGTCGAGTGCGCCGCTCCAGCTTTCGATAATGCTGAGATTGCTCGCTGGCAGCCAGGTCTGTCCTGGAAAGCTGGCGGGTTTCCCAAGTACTTCAATGGCGTGGCTGTCGCTGGACAGATTGATTTCCCGGACACTGGTGCGGTTATTGAAGAACCGGGTCAGGCCGCCGCGACGCCCCACGGTAGCAGTAAAGTACACCGGCGGTATGGTGAGTTCACCACTGCTCTGGGGGAAGATAACGAACTTGCGTTCAGTGACGTTATAACGAATGCCATCAACGATTTCGGAATAGGTTTCATCACTGCCCAGTTGCTGAACAACAGAGTCGGCAACCTGGGGTGAGGTGAGTTGAGCGCCCTGGTCAAAACTGATCGAGTAATACAGTTTGATGGTGTACAGCAGCTGCTCCTGCACATAGACCCTGTCCTTGCTAACAGATGAGAGAATGAAAATTTCATTGTCACTGCCAACATCCCCCTGAGCGGCATCACCTACAGTTATACGTATAGGCGTAGTGACTTCGCCGCCAATGCGAAAGGCCGGGATGGTCAGGTTGCCGGTAGAGCGGGCCCGAAGCCTGATAATGTAATCCACGAAAGACTGCACAGTGCCGTTGATGTTGGTATAGGAGCTGCGGGTGCTGACATTGCCGATTTGCTCAAAATCCCGGTTCAGGGCGGACAGAGAAGGGCGGGTATTGCCAAGCGTGCTATCCACCCTCACAGTAAGAGTGAAAATTTCGTTGAGTGTCACTTCATTACGGTCAACAAACGAACTTAACGCTTGTGGTGTCGTCTGGGTTTGAGCCAGGCTGCTCATCACAGGTAGAACTGTGATCAGTGCCAGGACCAGGAATGTACTAAGCCTGCTTACCATCGCTGTTTATTCTCTTGCTGTTCAATCAGGTTTGGATTCTGGATTTCTTCAAAGCGGCGTCTGGCCGCCTGGTACTGAAATTTTCGTCGCAGCAGTTCACCAGGATCATCAGGGATGCGTCTGAGCCACTGCTGCATGGCCTGTTCCTGCTCTGAATCCGGTTGTTCTCCATCCTGGGGTTCAGGTTCTTCCTGCTGCTCCTGTTCTTCCTCGGACTGTTCCTCGGATTCCTGCTGCTCCTGGTTTTCCTGCTCCTGCTGCTGGTTCTGGTCGGACTGGTCGGATTGCTGATCCTGGTTCTGCTGTTGCTGCTGGTCCTGATTCTGTTCGCCCTGTTGCTGGTCCTGATTCTGCTGATCATCACCTTCGCTGTTTTCCTGCTGCTGCTCCTGCTGTTCCTGTTCTTCCAGCAGTTTTTCCAGGAGTGCCTTGTTAAAGGCCGCATCTTCATGGTCGGGATCAAGTGCCAGTGCCTGTGTATAGGCGGCTATGGCATCCGGATAGCGATCCAGGCGGGCAAGGGCATTGCCCCGATTATAGTGGGACTCGGCATCCTCAAGAAGGCTGAGGTCGGCCACGGCATTTTCATAACTGCCACTGCGGTAACTGGCAGCAGCACGCCAGGCCTTGTCTTCAAAAAGACCTGCGGCTTCCTCGAAAGCTTCGCTGTCAAAAGCCTGTTCGCCCTGGGTATCCTTTTTTACCCAAAGATCCCTGAATTCCCAAGCATAGGCACTCCGGTCCGGTGCCAGGGTCAGCAAAAGGCAGATGCCCAGAACCCAGCCACGTCTGAATGCCAGGGCAGCCAGTGGCAATACCAGCAGCAGGAGCCAGGGGCCGGCTTCATACCAGATGTCGAATTCCCGTTCCACATCCACCAGATTTTCATTGTCGTCAAAAACACTGGTATCCAGCAGAAACTCAATGTCGGTATCAGTCAACTGGGCGTCGGCGTAACGACCGCCTGTCGTTGAAGCGAGTTCCTGCAAGAGATTCCTTTCCAGTCGTGGAATAACGATCGCATTACTGGCGTCACGCAGGAAACCGCCTTCACTCATGGGAATGGGGGCGCCTTGTTCTGTTCCTACCCCCAGAATGGACAGCGTGTGCTGAGTATTTCCGAGCTGGTTGCGAATAGCGCCAATGTCATTGTCGATGATGCCGTCAGTAATGAGCAGGATCTGGGCCTGCGGCAGGTTGCTGTTTGCCAGCAGCCCAATGGCCAGTTCGATGCCGCTGGCCGGGTCGCTGCCTTCAACAGGCATGATGTTGGGCTGAAGGGACGGGACGAGGTTGTTGATGGTTTCGACATCGTCTGTGAGCGGGGTCACGGCATGGGCGTCCCCGGCATAGACAACCAGTGCGGTTTGCCCTTCCTCGCGACGGGAATTGAGTACGTCGACAATCTTGCGCTGGGTTCGAACGGCCCGATTTGGTGCGACATCATTGGCATACATTGACAGGGACATATCGGCCACGATGACCAGGGCATCCTCTCTTTCCTGGACAGGTGCCGGTATCTGCTCCCAGACGGGGCCAGCCAGGGCGAGTAATCCGAGGGTCCAGATTAGCAGAAGCCCAAACACGGGGTAGGTTGCCCGGGGCGAGGTATTTTTGTCGAGCAGGAAGGGCAGCAGCGCGGGATCAATGGCCCGGCTCCAGGTGCTGCGGCTGCTCTGGATGAACAGGGCGAGACATACCAGGATAACTGCAGGAATCAATCCGTACAGAAATTCCGGTCTGAGGAAATGGAAGTTTTCAGCGAAACCTGCGGGCAGCCAGGACATCATGCTTCCACCTCGGCCAGTTCACCCTGTTGCCCTGTGGATGACCGACGGCTGGCAAAAAGGATGGCCCAGGGCATACGCAGCAGGGCGATCAGAAAACTGAGCAGCATGGCACCACCAAGAGGCCAGAAAAACAGGGCTGAGGTCGGCCGGAAAGTTTCCGCCTCCTGTTCCACAGGCTCAAGTTCATCCAACAGGCTGTATATGCCTTCCAGTTCGGTCCGGTTTCTGGCCCGGAAGTATTGTCCCCCGGTATCCACGGCAATCTTTGTCAGGGTGTCTTCGTCAAGATCAGCAGAGGGATTGATGGTGCGAGGTCCAAACAATGAGTTGGTGGTGGACGCTTCAGCGCCAATACCGATAGTGTAAATCTTGATGTTCTCCCGGGCGGCGAGGTCGCCTGCCTGGAGCGGGGAGACTTCACCGGCATTATTCACGCCATCGGTCAGCAGAATCAGGATACGGCTGGCTTCCGGACGCTCCCTGAGATGCTTTACGCCAAGGCCGATGGCATCGCCGATCGCTGTGGCGTTTTCTTCTATAATGCCTATTTCTGCTTCATATAGCAGGGTTTCGACAGTTTCGCGGTCAAAGGTCAGTGGGGCCTGGGTATAGGCGCGGGCAGCAAACAGAATCAGGCCGAGACGGTCTCCTGTACGGCGTTCCACAAAGTCGCCCACCACGGATTTGACCACTTGCAGGCGCGTGGCATTCTGTCCGTTGAGTTGGATGTCCTGGGCTTCCATGGAACCGGATATGTCCACAGCCAGCATCAAATCGCGGCCGGTGGTAGGCAGTTGCACAGGATCACCAACCCACTGTGGACGGCTGGTGGCAGTCACCAGTAGCAGCCAGGCCAGAATGGCCAGAATGGCGACCAGGCGATTTCGGGCGCCCACCCGTGGTGTCTTGGATTCCACCGAGGACAGGGACGTAAAAAAGGGCACAAACAGTGATGCATCCCGGTTGGCCGCCTTGGGCAGGAAACGGTGGCATAACCAGGGAAGGGGAAGCAGGGTGAATACCCAGGGCCAGACAAACTGGATCATGCGGTTTGTCCCCTGGCTGGCGCGTGCTCTACATCAGCAAGGTAGCGGTTTTCCACCCATTGCCTGGCAAGACGGTATACAGCCTCGGCATTGGCATCAAAGGTGCGACGGTAAATGCCATCACCCAGTGCCTTTCCGGCACCTGTGTCGAAATCGGTACTGTTGTCGCAGCTATCCAGAAACTGCAGCCACTGCCTGCCGGTCAGCAGACCGGAATTGGCATTGGGGTACATGACCTGTGCGACCCGTTTTAGAATCCTGTTAACGGTGGAGAGAAAGTCCAGTCCGGCCTGGTTGCGGGTGCTTTCAAGGACTGCGAGTTTCTCGAAATCGGCAAAGGCGGTGTCCAGCTCAGCCAGGACGCTGGCCAGTTTTCGGCGGCGGATCATGGCCAGAAAACTCCGCCTGCCAGTCAAGGCCAGGATAATGAGTATGACGGCAAGCAGCACCCACCAGCCTGGAGCGGGCGGCCAGAAGGCAACAGCGTCGGGAAGGTGAATATCCCGAAGTTCTTTCAAGGGGTCTTCTGCTTCCATGTTTCCAGCTGTTCCAGGACCACCTGGTCTGTCCGCAGGGGGATCAGGGGAACCTTCATTTTATTGAACTCGCGTCGCAGCATGGCCTGACGTTCTTCAAACATCTCGTGGTAATGCGTCCGTACGGCTTTTTTGTAGGTGTTGATGGTGCTGCGCTGGTGGCCGTCAGTGATGTTGTAGACACCGGGCACCGGTAAATTCTCTTCAAGTGCATCGTAGACAAAAATACAGGACACACTGTTGTGTATGGCGAGCTGGTGCAGGTATTGTCTGCAACGGTCATCAAAAGTCAGGAAATCACTGATGACATACACATTGGAGCCTGGCCGGGTGATGCGATACATCTGTTCCAGGGCCTTGAGCAGGTAATTGTCCCGGGGGGCTTCATCCTCTATATGCTGCTGAACAAGCAGCTGGTTCTGCTGGGCGAGAATATCCAGGAACCGCAGGGCAGAGCGTTTGCTGCGGCGGGGTTTGACCAGTTCCTGGTCATGGTCGTTGAAGATCACGCCACCCACCCGGTCACCATTATCCACCGTGGTCCAGCAAATGATGGCAGCCGCTTCGGCAGCGACGACGGATTTGAAGGCCACCTGGCTGCCAAAGAACATATTGTGGCTCTGGTCACAGCCGATAATCACGGGGCGTTCACGTTCCTCGCGAAACACCTTGGTGAAGGGGCGGCCTGTTCTGGCTGTGACCCGCCAGTCTATCTGGCGAATGTCATCTCCCGGCTGGTAGGCCCGGAATTCCTCGAAGTCGACCCCACGGCCTTTTTGCTTGGAAATATGGGAGCCGGACATGCCCAGTCGTGACCGGGACTGATAATCCAGCTCAAGGGATTTTGCGACGTGGCGCTGGGCAAACAATTGCTCAAGCGTGACGAAGGCGCCACGGCTGCGGTACTGATCCTGTTGAATATTGAGCTGGCGTTTACGTGACAAGGGAAATCCTGTTTTGTCCTTATGGGGTCATGAACCGGGTTTCGTTCAGGGCTCCCTAATCAGGCAGAGGGCACCAGTTCGAGGAGGTGGGTGAGGACACGGTCGGCGTCCACCCCTGCTGCCTCGGCTTCAAAACTGAGCAGGACGCGGTGTCGAAGGACATCATGAAAGACTTCATGCACATCCTCCGGGCTGACAAAGTCCTTGCCCTTGAGCCAGGCATGGGCACGGGAGCAGACATCCAGGGCAATCGTACCGCGGGGGCTGGCGCCAAAATCGATCCACTTATCCAGTTCTTCACTGTAGGGAGCCGGATTGCGGGTAGCCATGACCAGTTGAAGGATGTATTCCTCGACAGGTTCAGCCATGTGCATTCCCAACACTTCCTGGCGGGCTTCAAACAGGGCGCTCTGGGCAACAACCATGGGGGGTTCTGTGCCTATATTGCGCGCTTCATCCCTCACCAGGTGCAGGATTTGACGTTCAGAATCGGTATCAGGGTAATCCACAGTGACATGCATCAGGAAGCGGTCCAGCTGGGCTTCGGGCAAGGGATAGGTGCCTTCCTGCTCAATCGGGTTCTGGGTCGCCATGACCAGG